>JAAVAA010000025.1 GCA_014804285.1 Lachnospiraceae bacterium
ATTCCTTTATCATTAATATTCTTTATAACATTTTTTACGAATGCTTCGTCACACTGATCATAATTAGAGGGTCTGCCCCCATTCCACAACGACATGGGAAATTCCCCAAAAAAAGAAGCAATCTTAATTCCCTCCCTGAAATATTCCGGTTTCTGCTCAAGCAGGCTAAGGGTAAGCATATTCAAGGGATAATTCTGTCTCAGACCGGGTAAATGAAACTTAACCTCCATATTTACAAATCCTCCTTTCCTGTTCAACAAGAGATATAATATTATCAGAAAAGGGGCGATGCCCGGAAAACACCGCCCCTACAATCTATACTGTTTTTGTCAATTCATTTCAATATGTTTACTGATTTGCTGCGTCAACGTATGATTTCCATGTGTCTCTGATTCCCTCAACTGCCTCAGAAACCACTACGCCCTTACCAAAGCCCCAGATGAAGTCAGGACCGAAGTCAAGACTGGGAATAACGCCCTGATAGGAGATAACACCCTTCTCAGTCATCATCAGGAATGTCTCATCAGCAGCTCTTGTGTCACGTGCACCTGCATAAACATGTGCATAGTTTACATAATCCTCGTAACCAGGAACATCATCTGTCCACAGATTCCATGCAAAAGCAATCTTCCATGCCTTGTCAGCATCATAGCAGGAAGGAATCGCTACCGGATTATCTGACCAAACGTTTACATAATCGTTCATCTGAGGTCCCTTCGGGAACATTACAAATCCGAAGTCATCTTCCATATCGCAGAGGAATCCCTTATTGTCTTCACTATTGTAGTACATACAATAAGCATCTTCCGGCATGAACGCTATTTCACCATTTACAAATGCCTGTTTATAGTAATCCCACTGAGCATCCTCAGGCGGAACCTGTCTGTACTCGTTAATAATCTTAGCTGCCCACTCCAGAGCCTCTAATGTATTGGGATCCTCAAGTGAATAGGTATACTGTCCATTTCCGTCTTTTCCAATGAAAGCGCCGCCATTGGAGAATACCGCCATCTGAACAACACCGTTGTTCTCGTTAAAGCCGGCAATATCAATCACACCATCATTGTCAGTATCTCTCTGTACGATTGACAGATATTCTTCGAATTTATCCCATGTCCAATCGCCGGATGCCTGTAAATCATAAATTTCTTCCGGATCAATACCTGCGTCTGTAAGGATTCTCTTGTTAAAATAGATACCAGTTCGGGGTTCCGGTTTTCCTGAAGACATACAATAGATTGCATTACCTTTTCCGAACTTCTCATGTACTTTATTTGAGAACTTAGATTCTGAAAAATCCAGGCAATCCAGTGTAGAAAGGTCATACATAAGACCGGATGACATAGCTGATGAGGTTGCAGGATCTTCACGAAGAACGAAAACATAGTTCTCATCACCACCGGTTGTAGCATACTCTACGAAATCCTGAGGAGTTGAAGCCCAGTCTGAAATGGCCATCTGCTTCAATGTAAAGTTATAGGTCTCCTGAAGCCACTCACGATACTCCTGCTGTGCTTCCTCAAAATCATCTTTTGCTTCCGGAACAGAACCGTCTGCGGGTGACCACCAGTCACGAATAATAATTTCCATACCGCCAAGATCATATACATTGCCGTCTGCATCGGTCAAAACTTCATAACCACTTTCGTCTTCACCTTCTGCTTCGTCTACTACTTCACTTTCAGAAGTATCTTCTACTTCATCAACTGCTGCGTCCTGTTCAGCATTGCTGACCGAATCATCCTGCGCTGTGTTGTCTACAGGTGTATCGCTATTGCCGCCACAGCCTGCCAGACCTACAGTCATAGTGGCTGCCAAAGAAGCCGCTATTAACTTACTAACAATTTTTCTTTTCATTTTTTATCCTCCTTTTTTTATATATAACCTTTCTTCCTCCCGGGAGCGTTTTTCCGGAAACCTCCCTTTCGGATAAAAGGATATACACACATTTATTATGTATAACCAAGCCTCTTTACATCTTGATACCGGAACTGCTCAGACTCTCCACAAAACCTTTCTGCGCAAACAGATACAGGATAATCAAAGGTACGATGATCATCAGTGTACCGGTTGCAAGAATACAATTGGAATATGCTACCGATATAGTCACTGTGGCACCCGTTTCTCTTTGGATCCATGCTGCCAGACTGTCCACAATTCTGGAAAGACTGGTGCTCACCAGCTCTGTACTTCCAAGGAACATCTTGGAATAGAAGCCATCTGTCCACTGCCATACAAAAGAAAACAGGAAGCAGGATGTAAGTATGGGTTTGGCATCAGGAAGCATGATCCTGATAAATGTCTTAAGTGTTCCGCAGCCATCCACATAGGCAGCTTCTTCCAATTCCTTTGGAATGTTACGGAAGAACTGGCGGATCATATATATGTATAATCCATTCTTAAGTCCCATACACCCGGCGCTCATCAGATAGTAAGGCAGCTTGGAACCGCGAAGATTAATGGTATTTCCTGTAATTGCCTTAAAGATGCCGAGAATATCAAAGAACCGGAAATGCAGATGCAGTGAACCGGAAATCGTCTGCGGAGGGATCAAAATAACCAGCATTACACAGGCAAACCAGAACTTCTTTAAAGGAAACTCAAATCTGGCAAAGCCATAGCCGACCAATGTACACATACTGATCTGCAAAAGTGCAATGGTAAGAGACACAACAAACGAGTTTACAAGCGATTTGCTATAATTCATCAGCTTTGATGCCAGCAGATAATTTTCTGTCGTAAAATGTTCAGGAATAGAAACAACGACCGGGTTATACAAATCACTCTCTGTCATAAAGCTTATAGAAATTTTATTAAAAATCGGCTGCAAAATGAGGAAGCACATACCAAACAGTAAAATAAAACGGCAGATGCTGACAGCATATTTCATCACTATTCTCTTAAGCAGATAACCTCCCGATTTTCTGTTTCTCTCCACGAATTCACTATATTTCATTCGTTTTGGCTTAGTCATAATAGTAAACCCTCCTCGAGATAATGAATGAACTGATACCTACAATCAGCATGACTACTACAAAGTATATCCATGACAGTGCCGAACCGAAACCGTAATTAATCTGATCCACCGTAACCGTGGTAATCTTGTCAATAACCTCATTGTCCGAACGCATACAAAAGTCAATTACAGTATATATCCAGTTCACAAGAAACAGGGAACTAAGCATGGGGAAAGTGATCTTCCACAGGCTCTCCCACTTGGTACAGCCTTCAATGTCAGCCGCTTCGTACATACTGGCAGATATTGTCTGCAGACCGGAAAGAAATATAATGATCTGGATTCCGGATGAAATCGCCACATCATAAATATTATCAATAACCTCAAATACAGACTCATATGCTCTGGTACCCACACCGGCAGTTCTTAAGATACTTTCCAACGCACCCGTGATACTGATTCCCTGCGCAGTCTCCTCAATGGCAACGTTCATTGCTGCCATTACGGAGTTATCAGACTCCAATCCAAGAATAACGCCTGAGGAAAGAATTACCGGCAGGAAGAAGACAGCTCTTACCAGCGCCCTCCCCTTAAATTTCTGGTTCAGTATCAATGCAACAAAAAAACTGAACACCATGATTGCTATGGAGTAAAGCGCCATCCTTGAAATCTCCTCCACAAGAAGCCTTGAGAACTCTGGATCAACTCTGAACGCTCTTATGTAATTATCAATCCCCATCCATACAGGAACGAAACTTCCGGCTCCAACCTGCACATCACAAAAGCTCATATACAGGGACTGAAAAAACGGTTGCACCATAAATACCAGAAACCCGATGATAAACGGAGAAATAAACAGATATCCTGATATAGCCTTGCGCTTCTGAAGACCCGCTAACTTATTCTTCTGTTTCTTCATAATCACTACCCTTTCTACCCTTTCTACCTTTTTAGATAAACATATCTGTTTACTTACCGGACAACCTTATAATCTCTCGCCGGCACCTCAATACCATCCGGTGCCACAGCGTCCGCGTAACCATAATTTACATATACTTTGGTTCCATCTCCGTATGTCGTACACTTCAATTCAGAAGTAACGCACTCATGATCTGTCATTTCCTGATTGAAGGTATGCCCAAGTTCTTCATTGTATCTTGTGTATATTTCAAACAATTTGTCATGCCATGCGTCATAATCTGAACCGTAATATTCTGTATAGAGCGTTTTCTGAAGGGCAAATGCGGTCTCCCGCATCAGGGTAAAATACAAGCCTGCGCCATATTCCGCCGAAAGAAGCAGTTCATCCTCCGTATGACCGGAAACGTTCAACGCTGTGCCGGTATAATTCACATAGCCATGCATAGCAAGTTGATAAAAAGGAACATACTCATCCAGAATAGTATACTCGCTGCCCTGCAAATCCATATTGGTGATCATGTCACTGTAAATGGCAGCATAGTCATTACCCATATTAATCATGATATTGGTACCGTCAGCCGATAACTCCTTAAGCCGCTCCGCCTGTGTAGTCATCATCTCCTGTCTGCTTACCGTCTTCTTTCGATAATAATCTGCTGATAAATCCATCCCTGTATCCCGGAAAGAAACACCGGCGCCATATTTATTCGCAGCATTGATCAGATTCTCGGTCATCTGCTGTGCCAGATCCGCATGCAGTAGATAATAGCTGTCTGTACCTTCCCTTGCGGCGTAGGTAACATCACTGTAAATGAAAAGCTCCGCTCTCTCTTTACTGATAAATCTTGCCGCATCTGTATAGGAGAAAAATCCATCAAAAATATTACTGTCATATTCATACTGGGTGACACCATCCAGATAAATGTCAACTCCCAAAGACTCTGCGGTATTCACCAGAGATTGAAGATCTTTTTTGCTTCCCAGATCTGAAATCGGCTTTACCTTCTTCAGGATATGCTGACTCACGCCTCCGTTACACCAGCCGGAAAGCTTGACAGACATATTGCTTATTCCCTCCGACTGAAGCTCCTTGATCATAGCTTCCGCTTCTTTATAGGTAGTAAGCTTAAGCGGTCTGCTTACCGGAACGCCCATGATCTGTTTCACTTTATCTACTGCTCCCACGATCTCAATCGCAACAGGAGTTTCCGTATCGTCATTGATAGTAAAGAAATCGCCATATTTATCCTTCAGGTAACCCTGATATTCCTTAGCCATATCCACATAGCTTCCGGAATCCACAAAATGATACCGCAAAGTCAGTGTCTCATCCGGCAATTCCGGCAGATACACATAGATAGCACTGTCAGCAATCTCACCTACATCATACTGCTCACGAAGAGAAACACTGTAAACTGCATTTGCATAATTATAGCTGTTATTATGCCCGCTGATATCCGCCTGTATGGAAGCATATGGTGCTCCCTCCTCCAGAATACAAAGGAACGAATCATCTCCCTGTGAAATACCGAAGGTATTGTAATATGCTCTGGTATTATGCACCACTGCCTCACGGGACAGTGCCATATCCCAGCCGTACATATTGGCATAATAGCTGTTCTGGGCTATTTTGCCATTGTTAAAATTGATGATCGCTCCGCCGCCCTCAGGAACCAACATATAACCTTCATCATCTACTCCGCCTGCACCAAAATAAGGAAGAGGTGTCAACGTATAAATAGGATAATCGTCCTCATATTCCAAATCCCCCAAAGCCAGCTCCACCTTAAGATCATCATCTTCAAGCCGATATACCATACTCACATTAAAAACCGGATTGTCAGAAGACTTTTCGGAAAAATCCAATTCCCTGTCCTCCATAAACTTCTCGTAGGTATAACCGTATTCCTCAAAGTACTCCTCCATCTTGGTCTTTACACTGTTGCTGGCATTGTCACGGAGCACATAAATAACTTCAGTTTCCAGAATCGGATAACTTGCAAGCAACGCATCCTTATCATCCTTCTTGCCCAGCTTATTAATGTCATACTTCTTGTAATACCGCTTTACCATATTCGTAGCTTCTACGCTCATCTGGGACAAAATATTTTCGAAATCTTCAGCTGTGGAAACAGGAGGAATCACATACTCCCTGTCTACCTTACCGATGGAATAATTAACCTTTATGTAATCTTCTCCCGCCTCAATATCATAAATACCATTCTTGATGCTGTATTCGTAGTTATCGTACTGTGATTCCAAACCAGAAATGACACTGTAGGACATTAGCAGAGTGGACTGCAGTTTTGTCTTCTCCGCTGCCAGTGCCAAGGTATCATTACCTGCATCCTGAGGATTGGAATACCACACCTTTCCAGTATCCTTCACCTCCAGTGAGAACTGAGTAGTCGTCGGATCCATGGTAAACTTCAATCTGTCATTTTCCATGACCATCGATTCATCGGATCCCTCATAGCCGTTGATCCGGACGATTGCATCCTTTTCCACAGTGTTCTGATAATTCATGACAACAACTATGCCGATCACTATAATGGCACAGAGAATTGCCGGAAATATTAAGCTTTTTAATTGGCTGATGATTGCAGTCTTTATTTCTGCCTGCCTTACTGATTTTTCTTTCTTCATGGCTACTCCCATCCTTCTGTTATAATCGGAACAATATCTCTCTGCCCAAGGAGATAAAGTATGCAATACCCTGTGTGATCATACTGAAGAACAGCATCAGGATAAATATGATTACCAGCATCGCAAACAGACTGAATACAACAAACAGAAGCGTCTTCCGCATGGTATACTCGTGAATCTGTGACATTGCCGCTATCATAAGCAGAGCTGCCCATATCAGTGAAATCATACTGAGCACCGCATAGAACTCGGCCTCATCAACCGTCACAAAATTACTGAATATCATCAGCGGAAATTGTATCAGAGGATAGGGGGTTATCGCATAGCATGTTGCCATATATACCTGTCCTAAACGACCCTTACCGTCAAACAGGGTGGTCAGCCCCCAATTACCTACAACCCATAACGACAGAGGAAAGACAATACTTGCCAGATACAGGAAAATGTTTAATTCCTCCCAATACACATTCAAAAAGATAAAACTTGTATAACGCAGTTTCATAACTCGGACAATCAGAGTCAGAATTAATATAGTATTCGCCGCCGCATAAGTCCCCCGCCTTTCGTGGGTCAGATCCCAAAAACCGTCAAAAGGGTGGGTAATGCAATACAATGCAAACTTAAGCGAATCAATATAACGTTGAAATTTTTGTTTATTTAACAATGAAGCAATCATCCCGGCCTCCGTTTATGATCTATACTTTAAAGATATCTGCAGTGTCCATTTCATGTTTAATTGCCTTAATTCTTCCAATAGAAAGAGGAATCAGGAATGCAGCAAGCACTAAAATAACAATAATTACAATATGTTCCTCTACCCATTCCTTACGGTATTGTTTATATGCCTTGGAATAATTTTCGTCATCATACTTCAGCTCAAAATAATCCATAGCCTCACGATATCTTTCCTGACGAAGCAGAGAACGCCCAATTCCTATATAAGCAAGGTCATAGTTCCCATTCAGATCCATAACCTTCTGCCATGTCTCACCGGAGGCATCATAATCGCCCTGATCAAACTGATCCATTGCCTGATAAATCAGAGAACCAAACTCTGTAGGCAAAAACAATGTCAAGCTGCAATCCAGAGAATCCAGCACCATCAAATCATAACCCATATGATCAACTGCCGCCGGTCTTCTGAAATATCCATCCATATTGCCATTACCGCCACAGGCAAATACCATCTTGCCCTGGTCGTTGTATCCAAACAAACGGCTGCGGTTCTTATCTAAGCAGACATATACGTCATTATCCATGGTGGTGACATCTGTAAAATAGGAAGGTCCCTCATATCCGCCGCCGTTACCCATATACAGATCGCCGTACACATCATACTCGCCATTACGAACCAAAATGTCATTTCCCATCAGGTTCAGCTTACGGATTGCCTGAGCCTCTTCATTTCGCAGACTGTCTCTGTCAACTGCCCCTGTAACCGCATAGACAAATCCCTCATAATCCATGTAGATGTTATCATATTCTGTAGGCACAAAAGATTCCATCTGTGCCCGCTGTTCCTGTGTTGCAAACTTCTTCCAGATGTAGTCCACCCAATCGTATTTTGCCTTGGTTGCTCCCACGAACCCGGAAAAAACTCCATCCGCCTCGTATTTGATCAAACCTTTATTGATACCTGTCGCAATACAGTAAACACGTCCTGCGGTGTCGATTACAATCTTGTTCGGCGTAAAATTGGTTTCCGAATCTAGCGAGGAATCTATCGGTTTATCAAACTGCATGAGATAGTTCAAGTCATGATCCAGCTTCAGAATCCGCGCATTCCCTTTATCTGCTATGTAGATGTCTCCCTCCTCAGAAACTGCAATATCCGAAGGTGAAGAAAAGGTTTTATTCTCTACATCTCCTTGAAAGCTGTCATAGATCCGTCTGACCTCAAACTCTTCCGTGGATATTCGTTCCAATTCTATAATCCGGTTATTCCCGGTGTCGCAGATATAAACCATATTTCCTTGTATAAACAGACCCTCCGGGCTTTTCAAGCTAACATCAAGACCGAAATCTGTGGAAGTATATACATTACACACTGTATAAACATCAGGTGAATCCTGGACATCACCCCACCAATCGTAGTTGTAGGTATAACTTCTGTCCGTAGCATATGCCGTCATGGAAAGACCCGTAAACATCATGACGCACAACATCAGCAAACCTATTTTCTTTATTTTCTTTTTCATATGCCACCTCGTTCCATATTAATAACCATGCCTGTTTTATTAATCCTTCAAGCCTGAGCTTGCCATCGTCTCCAGAATCTGACTCTCGGAGAATACGAAGATTGCTATTGGAACCAGCATCAGAACAACCAGCACGGCTGCGCCCTGACCGGTTCTTGCAATACCGCCGCTCTGAATCTGCTGCATCGCATATACCAGTGTCTTTTTCTCTTCAGAATAGATATATGTAGCTGCTTTGTTGTTCCACAAGCCCTGCACGGAAAATATAATCAGGGTCATCCAGGCCGGTTTTACGTTTGGCATCACGATACCATAAAACACCTTCCACTCATTAGCCCCATCAATCTTTGCAGCTTCAATCAGCGAAGTAGGGAGTCCCTCCATAAACTGTTTCATAAGGAACAGTCCCATCGGAGATGCAAAAGCAGGAATTATGATTGCCCAATAAGAATCGATCCAGCCCAGCTTATTTAAAATCAGATAGTTAGGAATCTGGGTTACATATCCGGTAAACATCATTGCCACAGTAACCAGCTTAAAGAATCCCTTTCCGCCCGGGAACTCATATTTTGCAAGCACAAATGCTCCCATGGAAGCAATCAGCAGATGTCCCACAGTTCCGACAACAGTTATGAACACCGTATTAAAAAGGTATCTGGAAAATGATACCCATGACTTGCCCATGGTAACAAACAAATCAGAAAAGTTATCCAGCGTAGGATTCTGCGGAAGAATCTTAGGTGGGAACTTAAACAGCTCATCCAAAGGCTTCAGCGCGCAACTGACAGCATAAATAATAGGGAAAGCCATTACTAAGGCTACAAAAGCCAAAAATACATAAAGAAAAATATCCCCCACTATAGAACGATTGGGTTTTCTTCTCTTGATCAGCTTTTTGCGGTATACTTTTTCGACATTTTCTTGTTTTTTCTTTTTGCTCATATCAGGTTCCTACTCTTCTCAACAGACTTTGAATTGCTTTATTGCATAAAATCATTAATAAGAACAAAATGGTTGCTATTGCGCAAGCATATCCCATATCAAATCTTGTAAAACCGTAGTCAAACAGGTGGGTTACTATTGTTCGCGCGGCATAATCCGTACTGGGGTATCCACAAAGCGCCATGGTAACATCACAGACTCCAAAAGCCTGTGTAATGGACATAACCGCTCCAAACATCAACATGGGCTTCATATTCGGAAGAGTGATATACCAAAGCTCCTGCCATCTGTTTTTGATACCGTCCATGTACCCTGCTTCAAACTGGGATGCATCTACGCCCTGAAGTCCGGCTACAAAGGACAGGAATCCTGTACCAAGACTCATCCACAGAATAACCAGCATACAGACCGGAAGCATGTAATCCGGATTGATGAACCACAAGACCGGTGTATCAATGATTCCCAGATTCATCAGGAAAGCATTTACATATCCGTATGCATCTCCTCTAAAGAACACCGAGAAAATCACATAACAGTTTCCTGCAATCGACGGAGCATAAAATATAACTACGGCTACGCTTCTGACCCATCTTGGCAATTCATTGATCAGCCATGCAAACAAGAATGACATGATATATCCCAGAGGACCGGTAAAGATCGCTATCATCAGCGTATTCTTAAGACCGATTAGAAAAATATCATCTTCCAGTATCAGACTGACATAATTGCTCAATCCTACAAACTTAGGACTCTCCAATATGTTGTAATAAGTAAAACTGTAGAAGATGGAAATGACCACCGGCAGCACATAAAAAGTACAAAAAAGGATTGCATATGGCGCCAGAAATGCATAGCACATTTTACTTCTCTTTGCTTTCTTCACTGCCACCTGAAAATTGTGTTTCCGTAAGGCGACGTATTTGCTAAAAAATTCTTTCATATTCTACTCCCTTATTCTAACGGCATTCCAAATTCGGTTCGCTTCTTGACAATTTCTTCGTTTATTGTAATTGCATAATCTATAATCGTCTCTCTGGAATCATCTTTGTCGTTCAGAACCTTTCTGATTGCATTGGTGATATGACGTCCCGTATAATATCCTCCCGGCACTTCACGGATACCCACCGTCTGATCCCACTGTGCACTCAATACCGCAATATCATCATTGCTCCATGAAAGCTGTGCAAATGCATCCTTATTAGCTGTAGCATAACGTGCGGAAGATCCAAGCAAAGCCTCTATCTCGCGTCCAAAACGAACCTGCGTGTCAACGGAAGCCCACCACTTCATGAATTCCCATGATTTATTTCTGAGTTCCTCATCCTCTGTTGCGATCATCATGGTCGCATTGCCCGTAATAAAATCGGAACGGTCTATGTAGGTGTTGCCGTTTTCGTCGGTATACTCCGTACCCGGAACCAATGTAAAATCCCACAAGCCTCTGATCTCAGGTGCAGATACCATCAAGGTATTGTATGTGGAATAAGCAGATATACCTATGGGCATCTCACCGGAACGGAAACGGCTGACAAAGTCATAAATCGTAGGAAGACCATAGTCGTTAAAATATCTGACATAATCATCAAACGCCTTAACACCTGCCTCGTCGTCCACGGTTGTCTTTGTTCCCTTTGCATTGTACATATCTCCGCCATACTGATACAGCAGTGTAAAATACAAGGACAAATCAGGAGCTGTGGATGCAACCGCAGTACTTGATTGCGCCGTAGTGCTGCTGCCCGCTGCTGTAGGGATACCTACTGACAGGTTATTTCCCTGAATGGTAGGAAGCATCTCAATAAATTCCTGCCATGTATCCGGCACCTCAAGCTCTAATTCTTCCAAAACATCCTTGCGATAAAACATTACATTAAAGGTCTGGGTTTCCGGAATCGCATATATATGTCCGTCCAGCCCGTACTGTTCATAAGAGCTTGGCGTATAGTGTGAAAGAACTTCCTCCCACCCGTCAAACTGTGTAATATCCTCCGCCGCATTACGTAATGCATAGTTAACCGGCTGGTCGGCGCCTACCGACAGTACCACGTTCGGTCCTCTTCCCGCCAATACAGCATTAAGCAGCGCGCTTGGGTCTACAATCTCTACATTGACCTTGACTCCCGTGTCGGGAGAGAAAGAATCATCTATCATGGATTTCAGGATCGTACCCTGATCACGTCCTGTAAGAACCCACACCTTAACAACTTCCTCACCACCATCCTCGTCATATACGTCACCTACCGAGTTATAATCCACGGTGAAAGAAGCGACAAACGATTTCGCCTCATGCCACATTTTGGTGAAGACATTTGCTTTATCCTTTTCATAAGCTGCTCCATCGCCCTTTACTACAAGGTAATCGATATCCAGCTTTGTATCAGCCATGTTCAGAGAAGCAGTGCCAAGTGCGGTAATATTATCCTTGAACGTAACAAATTCCAATGAAATCTTCTGCGGCTTCTTGCAGAAACGTTCCAGCTGCTGTGCTACCGTCTGCGCGGAAGCAATGTTATCCGCTTTCTGTCCGCTGTATGCCACCATATCATCTACAATCTTGAACAGTCTCTTGGATTCCAAATCCATAGCTTCAATGATTTCCGGATAGTTCCTGTCAATATTGTAATCTCTGTACTGATCCGGATTTGCTCCCGTATATACCAGTACCTTTCTGTATATCTGATTCAGTCTGTATGTAGAATCTTCCAATTCCTCTAAAATTGCTCCCAGACCTCCCAGCGATGCCTCAAGCCTGATGGTATGTGTTCCGGCCGTCAGATAAAAGCTGTAAGGATTTCCTTCCTCATCTGCCAGATCCAAGCTGTTCCAGTCATTACTATATTCAAACGAAACATTCTTCATCTCGTGGAAGGGAATCTCTCCGTCTATGTACATAATTCTGTTGGAAACGCTTCCTCTGGAATAATTCTGACGTCCCTTTACCATGATGTTGTAATAACCATCCTCAGGAACTTCAAACTCCCATTCAATCCACTGTCCGGAGCTTCTCCATGTTTCTCCGCCCACGTAGTTCAGTACAGTTGTGGTAACGCTGTTCGGCAGCGTTGTGGGAGATGACCTGTCATATTTGGCATATAAAGAAGACTCTGAGCGGCGCGTTGAATCCTCGCCCTGAATCACCTGTATATAATTCTTTAAAGAATCGGAGTTAGTTACACTTGGCTGCTTTGCAGCATATTCTTCATAAGTATCTGCATCTTCCACTGCGCAGATAGTCATTTTCCGCAGAACCATAGGTTCATTTTCCGCTTCCAGACTTATTTCATTTTCTCCCTTTTCCAGATAGAACAAGTATGGCTCGATAATATATCCCATGTTGTCTCTGAAATATGCATCCTGCCAATCAAAATCCTCCACCTGTATCGGGCGGATTTCATTACCCTGATTATCTACTCTGATATCACCACCATCTGTCCAAATTCTGGTAAAAGAAAGATTCCTTGCATCCTCGAACGGGATCTCGCCATTAACGTAAAAAGCTCTCTCTGCTGCTACGCCTCTGGATTCGGGAATAAGATACTCAACAGACAAGTTATAGAAGCCGGTCTCAGGAACATTGACGTTCCAGGTAACCAGCGAACCGGTTCCGGTATAAAGAGCTGTATCAACACCTTCATAATCATTGTAAACCTCTACATCTCCTGCGGAATCAAACTTAAATAAGTCTACTTCAACGCTTCCGGTTGGATATGCCGCATCTGCATGGGTATTCAAATATCCGGTATAGGTTCCCTCTCTTTCCATACCCTCTACGTCAACCGTAAGATCTACACCTGCATATTTATCATAAAAATTTTCCACGCCGCGCGTTGATAAAAGAATGATGATCACTACTATCACCACTACTACAACCGCCGCTATAATCGCTTTCTTCTTATTCTTAACAGAGCTTCCCATACTTTCCTCCACAAAATCGAAATCATATATAAAACTATTATTAAATTTTAATAGAAGTAGTCTCAAAATCGTACCTCTCTAATTTTACATTAACCCGTAAAAATTATACTTTTTCATTTTCAAGGGTAGCAATACTGCGTATTACCTACAGTTTTTACGGTATCCGCAGCATTAAAAAAAATTGAATTGGACAATTAAAATAGAATCTGATAATATCTGATACATAAGAAAGGAAGCAATCTATGAAGGTATTGTTTATTGATGACGAACCTCTTGTCAGAAAGGAATTGCAGAATATTATACCATGGAGCCGCTACGGCTTTTCAAATTTTTACGAATCTGACAACGGTGCTGACGCTCTAAAACTGATTGATTTGGAGAATCCCGAACTGATTCTGTTAGATACCCATTTGAAAGACATGTCGGGAATGACGCTCATACATGAAGCAAAGAAAAACGATTATGCAGGCAAAGTCATTATAATAAGTGAAGATACCCATTTTGCAGATGCCAAACTTGCTATCAACTACGGAGTGACCGCTTATCTGAATAAGCCCGCCGATCCGGAAGAACTGTCAGAAGCAGTTATGCGGGCTATCGATGAAATTCAAAGAACAAAACTCATATCCATTTATTATGAGCAGTCTGCAATGCTGTCCAGAAACAATTTATTATCCAACATCCTGCTCGGCAATATGACCTATGTTAAAGAAATGAAGCCCATATATCACATAGAACTGAACTCCGACTACTACCGGCTGATTTCCTTTATTTTGCCCGAAAAATCCGATAACATCAATATATGGGAAGAAGCGCTGACGCATATCAGGAACTGCCTGTCTGTCACTTTTTCCGAAACCAGTCTGGTTCTGATTGCCTTAAGTCCCAGTCAGGAACAGTTCATACTAAGACAATTAAAAGCTTGTCAGGAAAACTATCCACAGTATGCGGCTCTTTTTGGAATCATCAGTACACAGGCCGGGTCACACACGGAATTAAGTACGCTCTATACAGAAATTCAACGCATTGATCAAAATCTATACTACTATAAAGAGAAGCAAAACAATATACTTTACGCAGATGCCTTGTCAAAACGGCTAAGCAAAATAGAACAGACAGACGGCGATCTAATCCGCTTTACCGAAAACATGATACATCACATATTACTTCTTCAAAGTTCCGAGCTTGAAGAAGATGCTTTGTCTTTGCTTGATTTTTTATCTCTGCGCAGACCTCCCAGAGACAGTACGCGATTCATCCTTATGAATTACTATGCACAAATTATCTCCGCCCTTACGGAGTACTATCCTCAATTGGAGTTTGAGGTACCAGACAGCAAGGATATTGCCTCCCATCTGTCCTACGACCGATATCTGTGCGACAGCATTTTTTATTTAAACGACCAGTTCCTAAAAGCTATTGCTTACATACGAAACGAATCCCGAAAGAAACCCTGTCAGCGAATCTGCCAGTACATCGACAGGAATTATTCATCGCCCCTGAAATTGAACGGCATTGCCGCCCTTTTTGGCTATAACAGCGCATATCTGGGGAAACTGTTCTTCCGTGAAATGGGTGTAAGCTTTAATACCTACCTGGATAAAATCCGTATGCAAAAGGCCGCAGAATACCTAAAAAAAGGAGTTCCCGTTATACAGACCAGTGAATTTTCCGGTTTTACCAATCCTGATTACTTCACCAAAAAATTCAAAAAGCATATGGGGATATTGCCCTCGGAATATCGGGCTCAGTATCTTAAAAAATACCATGCCCAAAATACCCCCCCCCCAAGCCAAAAACGCTACTTAAGCTAATGCTCATAGTTCTTGTCGACCTAGTATACGTCTTGCATAAACGTCTCATTAAATATTGCCGGTTTTGGTCTCATTCAAGTAATAATTCAAACCTATGCATCTGCCGCTTCTTTATATAACCTTACAACTGTAATCTTTAGGATCATGTACTGTCACTGCTGCCATAACAGCATCCCATTCTCAAAGGCAATATTTAATCTGCCGGTATCTTTCATCCAGGAAAGGTAGGAACGCACTGTACTTCCCACCAGTACATACTGCTCAAAATTCATGATAAGTCCATATCCTTTAAACACTGCCTGCAAAATATTTTCAAAATTCTGAGGTTTTTTGCAAATAGAAAAGATTTTATCTGACACTTCATGTACTTTCTCTCGATTATAACGGACAAGATCCTTAATATCGGCAGAAGCTTCGGCATGGGCAGGAACAAACATTACCGCTTCCATTCCCTCCACCATATCCAGAGTCTCCAGATATGCCCCCACATCGTAGATAAAGGAAACCGCATACTTTTCCAGCGTTTCCCTGCTGCTGATACAGTCTGCAAGAAATACCACTCCATCCGGCATCCGAAATCCCACCATGTCAAAGAAATGTCCCGGCAGAGGTATCACTTCGATCTCCCTGGGAAATTCTGCATCGGTAAAATCTGTCACATCGCTTTCCTGCGCCATCAAGAACTTATGTCTCAGATCCTTACCGGGATACCCTCCATAAAGAAAGGACGGCTCCAACACCGGATACTTCGTAAAGGCAGCTTCTATTCCGCCGGAATAAATTTTGCATCCCGTCTGCCCCTGCAGATAACGGTTGCCCCCAATATGATCTGCGTTGGAATGAGTATTTAATATAGCTGTCAGATGCCAGTCGTTCTTATCCAGAATCTGTCTGACCTTTCTGCCTGCATCTTTATCGTTCCCGCTGTCAATCAGGTAAACATGTTCCTTATCAGCAACATAAACTCCAATCTTTGCCGGACAATTTATGTAATAACACTTCTCGCTGACCTGTTTCAATTCGTACATTTTCACTTCCTCCTTGGATTGTTCCGGTAGAAAACGATGAAAAACACGATTTACGAGTTTCTCACGTTCGCGGGCGGCGCCAAATTGGATTGCAAGCTTTTCAGCTTGGCTTACGCCTTCCGCGTAAATCATATGATATGCTTATCATATGATATGCTTATCATAGCATACACATATAAGAAATGCACCCTGATTAACGTTCAACTGCCTAACCGCATACAATAATGAAAGCCCCGTCACGGAGGAATCTATGTATTATATTACATCAAACGACGGAACCAAAATTGCTGTTTACGACTATAATCCGCAGGAAAAACAGACAATTTTTCTCATTCACGGATGGCCTTTATCTCATCTGATCTTTGAATATCAGATCAATCTGCTCACTGACTGCGGATATCGTGTTATTGCAGTGGATTTACGGGGATTTGGTAAGTCGGATACACCTGTATGCGGATACTCTTATGACCAAATGGCTGCTGATATATTTCAAGTAATCCGCCAGCTTTGTATAAGACAATTTATTTTGGTTGGTTTTTCAATGGGAGGCGCAATCGCCTTAAGATATATGGAGCGTTACAATGGCTTCGGTGTATGCAGGCTGATCTTACTTTCGGCAGCCGCTCCAAGCTTTACACACCGTCCCGGTTTTCCATACGGGAAAACTGCGCAGGAGGTAAATGATCTGATAAATCTTGCCAAGACTGACCGTCCCCAGCTCTGCCAGAATTTCAGCCAACAGCTTTTTGCATGTCCACACACAGACACCGCTATTGCGTGGTTTGGAAGCATCGCTTTGTCTGCGTCGGGAATCGGAACAATAAAATGCGGTATTGCTCTGCGAGACGAAGATGTTCAGGATACTTTTCGCTTTGTTCATGTTCCCACGTATATTATCCATGGCGATAAAGATGTTATTGTTTCCAGAGAGCTTGCTGAAATACAGCACAAGTCTATCTGCGGTTCTAAGCTCATAATCTTACCTGACAGCGGCCACGGAATCATCTATGATCAGCTTGAGAAGTTCAATTCCATATTTATGAATTCCATTACGGAGGAATAAAATATCCCATACGAACAGAGAGATTATTGAAAAGTGCCCGAAAATCCAGTATTTTCAGGCACTTGCGCAATACACATATTCAGTTATTTTTCAATCAATGATGACCGTTCCCATGACCAGACCGATGATGACCTCCTCCTTCATGACTGTGCTCTCCAGTCTGCGTGCAGCCCGCCACCCCACAGGAATTGTGTGTATGACTCTCCACCTCTGTGCAGCCTGACACTCCACAGGAATTGTGTGTATGACTCTCCATTTCTGTACAACCTGACACCCCGCAATTATGGTATGCATGCCCATCATCCTCACTGTGGGGATAACAGTATTCTCCGTTATGCAAATGCGCTTCTGTTTCCGTACACCCTGCTACATCACATATATCGTGGCTGTGCTCCCCAATCTGCGTACAGCCGTCAATTCCACAAAGACCATGCTGGTGTACTTCTGTCTGTATACAGCCCGTTACCCCGCAGGAAAACGTCATTTTATCTGTCTGAACCGCACTACTAATCTCTGCCTGTGCTGTCTTCTCGTTCTCTTGCTGTATCGTGTCTACAATCTCCGCCTGCGCTGCCTTAACTTCTATGGAACCTTTATTTATCTCGTAAATTGAAACTATGCCACCCGATACCATCGCAATCGCCACAACCGCAATGGCCAATAACACTTTTTTCTTTCCCATTCTTCTCCTCTTTTCAGCACAACTTTTAAAGTATATAAGCACTATAACATGGCGATTTCTTCAAAGTCAATATGCCTATATTCACAAACGGTGTCACAATTTGTGGAAGCGATATGTCATTTAGGCAAGCCTGTGATAAAGGAAATAATCCTTTCTGCCGTTTCCTCAACAGTCATATCACTGTTATCAATGAATAGCGATACCTTCCCTTTATTTTTCCGAAGCCATTGATTATATTCAATCTGCGGTCGTATAGCCTCATCAGAATCAAATCCTCGTTCTTTCGGTCTGGCACGAAGACGTTGTTCAATCTTCTCGTCGGCCGGACACAATACAATAAAGTATGTCGATTCAATGATTTCGGGAATCGTATGTTTCTCAAAATAATCTTGAGGATTCAGACAACTGGCAAACACCAGATCCCTCCCGTCAGCCCGGCGTACAGCTTCTTTTAGACAGTCATCACTATATCTATGTTCATAATCAGTTCCCGCATAATCCCACCAGTTATTTCTTTTGGCAATTCTCACAATAATACACTGTCCCGCCCAAAAAACTCGCTTTACGAATCTCATGTCCGCATTTCATACATGGCTCAAACAATGTGTTTTTACTTAACTGGGTAATATATTTTCCCTTTTGACCAAATAAGTCCCTTTCCGTATCCCGACCACCTTGTTCACACATTTCCTTTAGGATTTTCTTTATTGAAGTATATAACGCCATAAAGTCTGTTTCAGAAGCTTCTCTCATGTCAAAGCGCGGATCAAATCCAGCATCCCACAAGATATCCTGCAATACACCATTCCCAAGTCCCGGTATTCTCTGCTCTGTGGCAAGAAATGCCTTTGCGGTTAATTTTTTATGGTTACCCGGATAAAGGCTCCGAAAATATTCAAAAGTAAATTCATCACATAGTGGATCGATCTTACTGCAGGATGATATATAGTAACCTTCCGTACATTTCCCCTTCGGAAATATCATGATTATGCCATACATTTGTATTGACACAAAAACAGCCGTCTCATCATCAAAGTAAATGGCCAATTGATGCTTTTTCGGAAATTTCTTTTTCTCTTCATAATATTTAGGATACGCACCATCGGCAAACACTACCATACAATTCTCAGTATCCATTTCAATCATACCACCATGATAGGCCGCATTCATAACAGTTTGTCCTTCCAATAAGTCTCCATAGCTCTTAGTATCACCATGAAAGAACGCAAAACTGTGAGGTGTGTGTAATACTTCAATATAACTTATTATTTTTCCTGTCAGGTTCTTCTCTATCTGGCTGGATATCGTATAGCTTTCTGGTAATTCTAACATATTATTTCCTCCCGTTTAAAGATACAGAATTCTCTCCTATGGCCCCTCTCACCATATAGATCCTTGATATGAAGTTTCTTACGAACATTATATCAAAACCGGATACGTATTACCAGTGACTGTAAGTCTCTGTAAAGCAGCCAACAGTAACGCACTTTTTAAAATCTATGTAATTTATTAAAAAAAGTAGAAAATAGTCTTGCTTATTACCTATGAAAAATAGTAAAATATAGGTAATTATAGTAGCAAACAGAAAATGCATATTAAAAGATATGTTGTCTGAAACATCCTTGGGTGGGGAGGAGATTGTGCTATGGGAATTGGCAGTATAACATCAACGAACAGTATGTCAAGCATGCAGACGAATACGGCTGCTTCAACAGATCCAAAAATTAAGAGCATTCAAAATGAAATCAAAGACGCAAAACAGCAGATGCAGAAGTTATCTTCAAAGGAAGAACTTTCTGCCAGTGAAAAAGCGGACGAACGAAAGAAGCTTCAAAAGGGGATATCCCGTCTCAATACAGAACTGGAACAGCATCAAGAAACGCTTCGCAAGTCACAAAAAAGAGAAATCATGCTGGCGGAGCTTCAGGAAGATCAGAAACTGACAAAAGAGGAAAAATCAGAAGATAAGATACAGCCAAAAGAGACCTCCTTAGATAAGTCTGACGAAAAGCAGCAGGCAGTGCGTCCGGGAACTGTCATATCCAGAAATAGCGATGGCGTTGTCATGGTAAAGGAAGAAATGAATCCGGATGAGAAACGTGGTGTAGATACAGAAAAAACCAAGGATGATGAAGCTAAAGAAAAAGGCCTTGATAAAAAAGGGACAAAAGCCACAGACAATGATGCTGCAAATGCCAGCCTATCCCCCAAAGAGATATATGCAATTACATCCGCAGACTCTTCCGTACAGCAGGCAAACCGCCAGGGAACTATCATAGCTCAAACCAGAGATGGCATTGCTATTTTGAAGGGAGAAATAGATCAGGATGAGAAGCGCGGTATAAATACAGACGAAAAACAGACTGCGCTTGAAAAGATGGAAGAACGGGAACAACGAGCAATAGCATTCCAAGCCGCTGTATTAGGTGAAGCAAATAATACAATGAAATCAGCCGTAAAGACTAATGTGTTCGGACTAAAGGATGGAACACAGGTTAATGTTGAAAATAACGCTTTTGTTAAGGCTATGAACGTATTACAAGAAGACGATCCGACCCAAGAGAGATTTCATGTTTCTTTTAGATGATAAGAATATTAAATAAAAATCTTTTTACGAGCAGTATAAAAAGAGGATCTTGTAAGAAGAATGCATAAACGGCGTGTACCACTACCTCCAATTGGTTTTCATACCAAGCCCAGATAGAAGTACACGCCTTATAATTTTCTATTTGTTTTTGTCCCGGTCTGACTTTGTATTCCCACAAAAAACCACCAAATCAACATACCGCTTTTATTGAATAGGAGGTATTCAAATTCATATGAAAAAATACGTGTCAATTTTAGTAGTTCTAATTATTATTGCAGTTGGAACATTATTTGTCTCATCGGGGTTCAACAAGAGAACGGATGTCTACTTAACAGACTTTTCTGTTTCCGAAGACGGTTCCACAATTACTATAAAAACATCGCTTGCGGGTTCCATTGGTTACATTAGAAAAATTAAAACCGAAAAAGTTGATGATGCGATATATTGCTCTTTTTATAGCACCTTTGGTGGGTTAAATAGCAATATCGGAGTAAAAAACAGTTTTGAAATCGAATTAAATAATTCTACTGTAAAAATATACTTTGACCGGGGTACGGAATCTGATATTCTCGTGTTGGAAAGAGATAAAGCAACCAATGTATGGGTACAAAGGTAACTTGGCATTTCCAAAAATATCCGATTATTTAATCATATGTATATCCTGGTTCTTTATATAAATACTCTTTATTGGTAATAATTTTTTTATCCCAAACTTCCTCTTTCCAAGTTTTCTCATCAACATCTTTTATGGCAACAGAAACACTTGAGATATCGCATACAAGTATTTCAGAAATGTCTTCTGCGATTTTTTCAGCACATCTCCTCTTTTGCTCTTCTGTCCTACCAGAAAAACATTTAATTTCTACATGCGGCATATTGGTTTACCTCCATAAATACCATAACACATTTTTCACCCTGTGACTTCGTCTTATAAAATATCTTCAACTTTCAGGGCGGATCTTTACAAATACACTCAGTAAGGGAAGCACATTGATCATTGACCCTTCATAAACTTCATTTTCCGGCTCATTATAACAAAATATATGAGATTAATCACTATCCCAAATATTGTCGCAGAGGGCGCCGCCAAGCCAATCATGGTCAGACTCGCATTCGGCTGAATGCTCATAATATAGGACATGGGCAAACGCACAATAAAAGTCTGGGCAATTCCCTGTAACATCACGAACAAGGTCTTTGAATGCCCGTTGTAATACCCTACAAAACTGAATAAGATCGCCGTTACAACCGCCTCAGGAGCAAATCCTTTTAAATATTCCGCTGCCCGGACAATAACTGCCGCATCATTTGAGAAAATTCCGGCCAGTAAATCTCCACGGAAGAAGGATAAGAATGCAATAAAAATTCCGATACTGCTTCCAATGAGCATGCCCGTAACCATTGCGCTTCTCGCACGTTTCTCCTGACCTGCACCTACATTTTGAGCGACAAATGAGGCCATGGACTGCATGAGTGCTCCCGGAATCAGCATAATAAAGCTTACGATTTTATTTGCCACGCCATAACCGGATGAGGCATCCAGCCCGAGACTATTAATAAATGCGCATAATGCCAGAAAGGATAACTGCGTCAAAACCTCCTGAAATGCGATTGGAGTGCCCACCCGTATAAAATTTATAATTTCCGGGCTAAAATGGATATACTCCTTTTTCATGGTAAGCAAAGATTTCCGCTTCCTGATAATAATAATTGATAATATAACACTTACTGCCTGTGCCATTACCGTTGCAAGGGCAGCCCCCGCTACATTCCATTTAAATATTGCAATGAACAGTAGATCTCCTATAATATTTACGACACATGCAATACCAACAAAAATCAGAGGCATATTGGAATCCCCTATTCCCCGGAAAATGCTGCTGATCACATTATATGCAATAATAAAGAAAATTCCTCCGCCGCAAATGCGGACATATAGCACCGTCAAATCCACCGCTTCTTCCGGTGCCTGCATCAAAACTGCAAGCGGTCTTGCAAAGATCAGCATGGCGGCCGCAATGACAAATGCCATCCAAAAGAACAGCCAGATTGCTCCACCCACGACCTGCCCAACTTTTTCTGTCTTCTTCTCCCCTATGTACAATCCCATGACAATCGTAACTCCCATGGAAAGTCCCGTGATCGTAAAGGTAATGAGATTAACCACACTGCTTCCTGTTGATACACCTGAAATTCCCGCCGTCGTCCCAAACCATCCCACCACGAGGATATCTACCGCCCCGTACATGGCCTGCAGTACTAATGCTCCCAAAATCGGGATCATGAATTTCAGTAGCTTGCCGACAATATTTCCCTGAGTAAAATCATTCTTGTTCTCCGTCATGTTTTATTTCCTCTTCCTGTTTCTCTTTTATAAACCTTAGGATAACCTTTTCATAAGTTTCATAATCCGTCATTGCACTGTTTGCATGGTCTGCGCCCTCTATCAGCGTCAATTCTTTTGGAGATTTACAGGCCTCGTACAGCTCCACTCCCATAGAAGGCGGAACTACGGAATCCTTCTCTCCCTGGATAAATAAGATTGGTATATTTGTTTTCGCAACTGCCCCCAGTGCAGTGTCCGCTTCCAGATCAAAGTGCCCGAACAGGTAAGCACCCAGCTTGATAAGCTGATAAACCGGTTTTACGGGAAGCTTCATTACTCTAATGGTTTCCTTTATGATATCAGCCGGTCCGGAATACCCGCAGTCTTCTATGATTCCTCTTACATTCCCGGGTAATCCAAGGGTCGAAGACATCATCACAGAGGCCGCTCCCATAGATACCCCCGCCAGAAAAATGTCCGTGCCTTCTCCAAATCGTTTCACAGCATATTCGGCCCATAATTTACAATCATATCGTTCCTTTATCCCAAAAGTGATCACATTTCCTTCACTCTTTCCGTGGGCACGCTCATCNATNGTNANGAGATTGAATCCATTCGTTTTACANAGCTGAAAAAAGCCATATCCATCCCATGCAGCCATCCCATGATATCCGTGAAAGAAAAGNATAAGCGGCGCATCCTNTTTCNCATGATATAATTTNCCNCAAAGCCGCAGACCATCCTCTGAAAGAATACTGANCTCCTCGNNGGATGTCCTTTCCATATCNTCTATGACCTTAAGCATCCTGTCCTTATGCGCCCTGTAAAAATTACTATCCGGAATTTGGNGTGCATTCGGACGCATTCTAAGCGGATGGCAAAATACAACACGATACACNGCATATACTGAGAAGAACCCCAGTAAAAGCAATAAAATCAGCAAAATCAGTATTACAAATACAACCTTATTCTCCATNAGCCTTCTCCAACTTTGCAATCATATAATCCAAGCAGGCAAGCTGNTCCCTTTCNTTCTTCAGCTCCTCGCTTTTCATCTTTTTGGTTGTTTTCACACCTTATTGTCGCAAATATTCCATGAAATTCTGCTTATTTTCAATAGCTGTCGTTGTCGGTCTTCCCAAATCATCTCTTGAGCCAATCGCACATTTCACCTCAATAAAGCTCAGTTCCTCCCTGTACTTAGCTAATTTTAATTCATANTCTAAGTCATCATAATTNTCCACACANACAGATTTTGAATAGCCGCATGCCTTTGCTATCNCTGCCATATCAATTTTATCAGCAACTGTCGGCATTCCGCCCACTGTCTCATGTGCACTGTTATTNATNACTATATGCACCAGATTCTTAGGNGCATTTGCTCCAATCACTGCCATAGAGCCCATGTGCATTAATAAGGCGCCATCTCCGTCAATACACCATACCTTCTTTTCAGGCTTGTTAACTGCAATNCCTAATGCAATTGAAGAACTGTGTCCCATTGACCCCACTGTAAGAAAGTCATATTTATGACTCTGTCCATTTTTCTCCCGAATTTCAAACAGTTCCCGGCTTGCCTTTCCTGTTGTCGATATAACGGGATCAANATCTGAAACCTTTACAATATGCTGTATAACCTGCTCTCGCACCATAGTGTTTCTATTCTTATATTCAACTTCTCCTCCATAAGAAAGTGCACCCTTCCTGACCACAAATGCAACACTCTTTCCCNGGCACAAAATCTCCCCAAAACTTTCCATTGCTCTTCTTAATTCGCTGTCCGTCGTATCCCTGTCAACAACAAATGGCCTAATGCCCATATCTTCCAACAGTTTGATAGTCACTTCCCCCTGATAAACATGCTGGGGTTCATCATATATCCCCGGTTCCCCTCTCCAGCCAATGATAAAGATGACAGGGATTGCATATACCTTATCACTCAACAAGGAAGCCGTTGGGTTAATTATATTCCCTTCACCACTATTCTGCATATAAACTACCGGTATTTTTCCCGTTGCCAAATGATACCCGGCCGCCAAAGCAACACAATTACCCTCATTAGCAGCAATTACATGGTGCTGAGGGTCAATCCCNTAAACACTCATAAGATAATTGCACAGTGCCTTTAATTGGGAATCAGGTACCCCCGTATAAAAATCTGCCCCAATAATTTCCACCATTTTTTCTACAGTCATTTCATCCTCCTGCCTGCCCTAAAATCTGTCGGTACAGTGCTTCCATATCCCTTTCCGCCAATGCGACTGGGTTATTGTTCAACCGCACAGGGTTTACAGATGCTATCAAAATCTTATATTCCTCTTCCTTTGCTTTTAGCACGCCAAGTTCCATTCCATCAACTAGCTGTCGGAAATATTCAGCTGCCATTTCCGGGTCTGCATATCCCATAATTTGGGCAAGTTCCTGAAATATCTCATTAAGGTAATCTTCCCCTCTAGGCTCAACACATTGCTTCATGTTATGTAACATGAAAGACCATAGTCTGGATACACATAAAGCAGCCGCATGACCATGAGATATTCCATATAAGCTTGTCAGCTTATAACACATAGCATGCCCTGCTGTCGTCTGTGTAATATTAATAGCTTTCCCTGCAATATTAGCTGCTTTCATCATACTGGCATTACAANTCTCATCACCTGCCAGATAACATTCCATATTGGAAAGAATCATTTCCAATGCTTCCCTTGATAATGCCCTGCTTTCCGGCGTTGCTTTCACTGACCAGAAAGATTCAATTGCATGACACAAAGCATCCAGCATAGCAGATTTTTTCTGGTACATCGGAAGCGTTTTCAGCACTGAGACATCTATAAGAATTGCCTCGGGAATGCAGCTCCAATCTGATATCGACTGCTTTTTTCCCTTATAATAAATGACTGCATATCGGGTAGCCTCACTCCCTGTCCCGGCTGTNGTCGGCACTGCCAACAGCTTAATTTCATTTGGAATAATTTCCTGCTCCAAATAACTTTGTTCCGGATCCATATCTGCATAAAGCTTAATACATTTNGCNACATCCATCGCNCTCCCGCCACCTACNGCTATAATCATGTCACACCNTTCCTGACNGAAAAATTCCACCCCTTTTACCACTGATTCGTAGGTTGGATTTGGTTCAAATTCATNAAANCTGATTACTTTTATCCCCANTCTTTCTTCCAGTCCTTCNAAATATGNATTAATTTTCAGACGAGAAATGGATTTTATNCATACCAAAAAAATCTTTCTGACTTTTCTTTCCACCAGATAATTATCAAGTTCTGTATAATNCTGATTANCTAATAATACCTTTTGANTTCTCACNATCCGTCATTCCATTCTGTTAAATNTTTTTACTTATGCTATATATTTTTTANAAATCTTCCGGTATCAACGTAATAATATCTTTGATTGACATACANTTATCATCGCATTCTTTCGCNCTGTGATGCGTTAAAATTGTACGGGCTGCATCTTGCATAGCNGGNAAGCCGGTTCTCGTCAATTGATTTGCATAAATGACTATATTTATTCCTCTCTCTTTGAACTCTTCCTCCGTCACCGTATTAAAAGAAGTCGGAACAACAACAAGCGGTGTTGCCNCATCTTCTNNCCGAAATNTTTTCGCAAATTCAAATATTTCATCCGGCGATTCCTTCCTGCTATGAATCATAATAGCATCTGCTCCCGCTTTCGTAAAAGCAAATGCACGCTCTATTGCATCTTCCATCCCCNNTTCCAAAATCAANCTTTCAATGCGGGCACAAATCATAAAGTCTTTTGTCTTCTGTGCATTCTTCCCCGCTACAATTTTGGCACAGAAATTTTCAATACTGTCCTGCGTCTGTTCTACTTCCGTCCCAAACAGAGAATTTTTCTTTAACCCGGTTTTATCTTCGATTATTATCATCGAAACGCCCATTCTTTCCAAGGTCCTGACCGTATACACAAAATGTTCCGTAAGCCCGCCTGTATCCCCATCAAATATGATTGGCTTAG
This sequence comes from Lachnospiraceae bacterium, assembly GCA_014804285.1. Taxonomy (GTDB): domain Bacteria; phylum Bacillota; class Clostridia; order Lachnospirales; family Lachnospiraceae; genus Suilimivivens. Next base: position 27,078 of record JAAVAA010000025.1, read on the forward strand.
TCGTCACTTCCATAATGTCATCTATAGTTTTGTACCTGGAAGTCATATCAACCAGTTCTATATCCGGCTTCCCTTTGGCTGTCGAATCACATAGGGAACTAATCCACATTGCGTCAAATTGATGGCCGCCGCCATTTTGGTATACCACTGTTTTTTCTACAATCAGTCCGGTAATTCCACTATGTGCTTCCATAGCTGTGATAATCCCCTTCATTGAAAGAGACTGCCTTAATCTTGCCCTGCGCATATCTGGTAATGATAACTCCATCCGAGCACGTTTTTCAAGTGCCTGATATTTAGGATCATTAGAATATGGATATTCAACTAACTTTCCTCCATAAGAATCTAAGATGGATACTACCTCATCCCGTACCGGCTTCTGAAATCCAGCTACCCAGTCATCCCCATGCACTACATATGTAGGGTGGTATTTTTCAAGGTTATCTTTATAGCTTAATGTTTTCTGCTCCACTGCTGCATATACACCCGCAATATTTTCAAAAAGAGCCTTGCGTTCTGAAAAAGATACCAACGGAAACCTCTTATAGCTTGCAACGACTTCATCGGATAAAATTCCAACAATTAGTTTCCCCAGTTTTTTGGCCTTTCTAATAATTGAAATATGACCACTGTGCAAAATGTCTGTTGAAAAGCACATATATACTGTGCGGCTCTCAATTTTCTCCAAACGCTCACAAACATCTTCCAAATCCTCTGGATTGTCAATTTCACTACACAATAAATCTTTCACATCAAGTGGAAAAATCCTACACTCTTGAGAAACATCATTAAAAGCATCTTCTGCATAACACTTTACATTTCCACACTCACAATAGTCAATTATTCTATTTTTCCATATTTCCCAGTCTTTTCTCTTAAGAAGATATAAAGGCTGTGCAGCTACCGCATCCTCAAAAAATTGAACACCAATCTTTGTAATATTTTCCTCTTGAATTACTGCCTTAAAATCTTTTTGAGGTAGTTCCAGTGCAGTACTAACTACCATACAGCTCTCTTGACTTGCAAGCAAACTGTCAAATACCTCATTTTCAAATACCAAATCACCATGCATCAGAACAATATCATCATCAAGATATTCTCTTGCACAATAAATGGAATATATATAATTTGTGTCCTTATATACTGGATTTTTTACGAAGGTAATATGTATGGGCAACTCAAGGCTCTGACAATATCTCATTAATACACTGTCAAATTTTCCTGTGGTTATCACCACCTCATCAATGCCAGCTTCCGCAATCAATCTCAGCTGACGGCTTAATATAGTTTCTTTATTCGAAATCTCTGTCATACATTTGGGGTGTTCTGATGCAAGGATTCCCATCCGAGTTCCCATACCGGAATTTAGAATAAGCGCTTTCATTTTTACCATCCTCCCATTTGGTATTATACTCTCGCGGAATCTTTAAGCCAATGAAATCAATACTTTCAGATTCCTTTTTTATTAAAGCCCCCACTTTTTACCAAAAATTCTTGACAAATCCATCAAAAAATGCGGTGCTGCGCGTCTTTGATCAAGAGCATATTTTTCGATTGGAAACGATTTTACTTGTTACCTGTTTATACTGGCGGTCATTCCGCTTATTAAGACTTTGTTGTTGAAAATCCTCGCCTTATCAACCTCCCTCCCCGTAACAGCGATTCATGGAAAACAGCGTATCATGCAAGAACCTCTGCGGAACGTTCTAATAAGCGTGAGGAAATAGATTTTAAATCAAGCATGACCCTATGTATATCATACCTCTTTTTCTGGCATAGCGACAGTGTTATATCTATTTTTCATACTCTTTTTTCAATTTAGGATAATATTTATTTTTCAATGTTCAATACCAGAATTTCGCTGACGTGATCACTCATCATTCCGAGAGATCAAAATTATTACATTTTTCCTTGTATAATAGCAAATAGTTATATAATATAGAATCACATAGTTTTCAGGAATGTTTACCCGTCAAACTACAAATTTTTCCAAGGAGTATATAAATGATTGAAACAAGACTACTGCAATATTTCCTGGCTGTTGCCGAAGAACAAAGTATTACAAAAGCTGCCGATTATCTGCACATTACCCAGCCAACCCTTTCCAAGCAGATGATGGATCTGGAAGCAAGTCTTGGAAAGCAACTGCTGATTCGCGGCAAAAAGAAGATAACCTTGACAGAAGATGGGGCTTATCTGCGGGGAAAGGCACAGGAAATTATTTCTCTGATAGAAAAAACAGAAAATTCTTTTCATGAAGGTGAACAGACAATAACAGGCGATATCTACATAGGCTGCGGTGAATTCAGAAGTACTTATGCAATCATGAAAATAGTCTGCTCTATCCAGCAGGAAAATCCGGGAATCAATTTTCACTTTTTCAGCGGCAATGGGGATCTCATCATAGAAAGGCTGGACAAAGGACTGTTGGATATCGGAATCCTGCTGGAACCGGAAATCAGCCCCAGATACGATTATCGAAAACTCCCTTTTTGTGAAACCTGGGGAGTTCTTATGCGCAAAGACTCGCCGCTTGCTGCCCGTGAGTCCATTTCTGCTGGCGATCTTTCGAATCTGCCGCTGATCGTATCAAATCAAACCTTTAACAGCAATCAGACCAATGCTTTTTTTGAGGAAAATAAACCTTCTTCCCATGTTGTTGCCAGCTATAACCTGATTTACAATGCCGGACTTATGGTAGAAGCCGGAATGGGATATGCCTTATGTATTGACGGACTCATTAACACAACAGGAGACAGCCCTTTAACATTCCGTCCTCTTGCCTCTACCTTCCATCCAAGCCTCTACCTTTTTACCAAAAAATACCAGACTTTTTCCAAAGCCACAAAATTGTTCCTTACCCGTATTCAAGAAGAAATACTTTTCTGAAATGTAATCTGAACGCCTCCGGAACCAAGTGTCTGTGCAAGCCCCTCCGGGTCATCCACACGTCCCAGCGGCGTGTAACTGTATGAAGTAGAAAAACTTTTATAGAATAGAACTAGGCAGTCAGAGCCATATAACATCAGATCACCTGTATTGATTCCAGCCGGAACACCGGAATTGGCCGGTAAGCTGTCGGTTAAATAATAGTACTTCTCATTTCCATTGAGCTCATTCATATCAAGAGTAAGCGGAAGCTGTGCAGCTAACGCCTGTGCAGCTTCGTTATCATATAATTTGGCAGAATAGATAGTATCACCTATCACTATTTCAATATTTTCCACGATGCAATCCTCCTTACCACTTTCTGACGGTTCCTGTTGCTCCACCTCTTTCTGTTCCGCATTTTGCTGTTCCTGTGTACTTGCAACAGGTTCCTTCGCATCTTGCTGCTCCTGCGTACTCGCTGCAGGTTCCTCTGAATTACTACATCCGGAGATGTGACATGCAAGCAGCACAAAAGCAAGTATCAAGGTAATCTTTCTCATATATCCCTCCGATTTCAGTCTTTAGCAATATAAAGCTCCTCATTGATTTTCCCCTTTAAGCCTGAAAAACTCTCCCTCCAAAAACTCAATGCAGGACCTGCTTTCACGGATTTCCTTCAGCAATTCCTCCGTGTTTTGATAGTCTTTCTTTTTATCCCATAACCTCTCCTATCCCAAACTCTCAGGCGCTTTTTCCTTCTTCCTCTCTGATCACAACTTCCCCACTACATTCCATAACCGGATTTTCCCGAATAATTTCTCCCACACTGTCAACTGTGATGATGCCGGATTTAGGATTTTTGATAGAAATAACATGCCCTCGCACATCTGCTTCCACATCAGAATATTCAAAGGAAAGATCCGTGTCTTCCATAGTACAGTTGATCAGTTTCAGATTCTTACAATAACACAGCGGCTGTGTTCCAATAATTTTACAGTTGATCAGTGTCAGTCCGTCTGAAAACCAGCCCAGATACTCACCTTTCACAATACTGTCCCTTACTGTAACATTTTTGCTGTGCCAGAAAGCATCCTTTGTATCCAGCTCACAGTCGTCTATCTCCAAATTTTCCACATACTGAAAGGAATACTTTCCTTTCATCTTTACACCGCGAAGTTTCACATCCCGACTGTCCAAAAATAAATACTCAGAAACAATATTCGTGTCAATCAACGTAATGTCCTGAGACTTCCAACCAAACTCCTGGGATTCTACCTGGCAGCGTTCTAAACGGATATGCGCACATTCCCTCACTGCCTTGATTCCTTCTAAAACACTGTCTGTAATGTCACCATTTTCTGCATACCAGATTGCAGCACGGGTTTTGTCATCCATCGAGGATTCTGTCATGGTAAATCCTTTTACATGCCACAGAGGATAGCGCAGTGAAAAACGGCAGTTCTTAAGTCCGACATCCGCTGATTCCTTCAACACCGATTCCCCGTCTGCCGGACCCGCAAAAACACAATCTGTCACATCTGCATTTTGCAAATGATACAGGGCACGCTCCTCATCAAATTGTTTTCCGTTAATGTTTATTCTTGTCATCTTCCTTATCCTCCATCTCTATTTTAATCAATAATGATATTGCAAGATCTCTTTATTATATCTAAAGCATATATTCATTTATGTAAAATAGCAAATATCTATGTTGAATGACTCTCCATAGGTTTTAGCAATGATTCAAGAACAATCCACCGCTTTTGAAGTGTTGCTGAATAATTACCACTAAATTCTGCCTTGAAATAGACATAACCGGATTGTATTATGTAAATATACACTCGTCAAAGACGAGCCCAAATCGAATCTTAGGTAAGAAGTAATTTGGAACCTTTTAGACAACATTTTTATTTATATTAAGGAGGAACTCTTTATGAATAGTGCGGTTTTGACAATTGATGATATTGCTTCAAAAAATACGCCGGCAATCGTTGATTATCTGTGTGAAAAGAAAATCAGAGCGGTCATGTTTGCGGAAGGACAGCGTGTCGAGAATTTTTATCAGGAAGCTGTTTATGCTTTGAAGAAAGGAATGATAGTCGGAAATCACAGCTTTCATCATCCTGCTTTTTCATCAATTTCTTTAGAGGAAGGCATCAAGGAGATAGAGGAATGTGAGAAGCTTCTCGATCAACTTTATGCAGACGCAGGTGTTGAGAGAAAATACCGTCCATTCAGGTTTCCCTATGGAGATAAGGGTGGAGAAAACAAAGATAGCCTGCAGAAATATTTAAGAGAAAATGGTTTTCACAAACTGGTTGATACCCAGATACCTTACTCCTGGTGGAGCGATAACGGATTGAACCAGGATATAGACACTTTCTGGACCTTTGATTTTGCCGAGTACAACATTCGTAAGGGATCAAACTTCACACTCGAAAATGTATGGGACAGAATGAATGACGAAGATCCGAAGCAGGGTGCATCTTTATTTGGAAAGGATAATCGACATATTATTCTTTTGCATGCACATGATGAAACGGAAGAGCTTGTTCCCGAATACTACAAACAATTCATTGAATATTCGCTTGACAGGGGATTATCTTTTGAAGAACCGCAGTTTGTGTAAGTCAAGAAAATTGTTATTTTATCTTTCAAAAGAACACGACAGCTTCGCGTTTGTGGTACAGGGGGAGAACAATGATAGATGGACATATTCATATTGAACGCNGAGCATACACGCTTGATTGGATAAATCAATTTGTAAGTAAAGCAGTTGAAATGGAGATTGATGAAATACGTCTGCTTGAGCATTGTTATAGATTTGAAGAGTTTNTTCCAATGTATNATTCTGTGTGTGCATATAGTGAATATGTAGATGCATGGTTTCATAGAANCGCAGGTGCGCATAAACTCGCAGACTATTTGGAACTTATCGAACGAGTNAGAAACGNGCAGTTTCCGGTANAAATNAAGTTTGGNCTTGAAATATGCTATTTCAAAGAGTTTGAAAGCTTTANTTCTGAACTTACAAAGGGTAAAGGNTTTGATTTTTTATTGGGAAGTNTTCATTTTGTTGATGATTTTGCTTTCGATCATAAAGCCGAGCATTGGGCGGGTCTTGATGTTGATAAAATATATCGCAGATATTTTGAGGATTCTATTTCATTAGCAAAGAGTAGAATATTTGACGGTATCGGCCATCCGGATGCAATTAAATTATTCGGTCATAAACCATCGTATTCACTATCAGACTACTATGAGAGTTTAGCTAAGGAACTCTCAAAAAGTAATATGTATGCAGATCAAAATAGCGGAGCCGCCAGAAGATGTCCTGAAACGGCTTCACTTGGTATGAATGAAGAACTGCTTAGAATATTGAAAAAGAATAATGTGAAAATCATTACTTCGTCTGATGCACATTGCCCTGAAGATGTTGGATATAAAATTAAGGAACTTAATAGCCTTATAGTGAGTTCCTCCCTATAAGCACTTTCTTTCCGCAGAANGCAAACCCNTATTTACGGATATGTTCTTCCGGAATCCCTTTTGCTATAAAATTCGCCTGATAATTCTTCTCTTCTATCTGGCGGAGTGCTTCCTGNACCGTATCTGATAATTCTTTTTCATCTTCATCCTGTACTTTNAANTCTAATATGATTGCATCATTNACCGTTGCGCTNCCTTCTAAACTTCTTGGTTCCAGCATTACATCATATCTCCCAAACCCACTCTCCCGGTTAGATGTGATCACGTACTTGTCAGCCAGTTCTACTATCAGACCAAGTACAAATCCGTGGTAAAATCGTTCTGNCTGCTTTTCAGAAGGCTTGCTTCCTGTGTCAAAACTACTGAACATTTCCGATGTAACCCTATTCATGTAAATATTCATTGCTTTTAAATCATCCATCAGTANTGCTTTAATAAAATCANTATANTCGTCGTTTCCGGANAACCAGTCCTGAATCATGTTTTCGAACATNATGTGNACTTCCTTATTTGTCAGCGCCAGTTCATAATGTGTATGNCCTGTCCTTTCCACAAANGTCTTCCCGACAACCTTGAGATATCCGCTGGCNAGCAAAAGACTCCAAACAGCATTCTTTTTCGTAAACAACTGATTGTATATNATCTGCTCATCAATTTCCATATNAAGAGTTCTNCCGTTTAACAAATCTTCAAAAGCCTTTTTAATATTAGGCTTTCCCTCTCTGATCAGCTTTTCTATCAGCCTGTTACTGCTNGAATTCACCCAATAAGCACCTACTGACTTTTTATCAAGGAAGTTAATGATGGACCAAGGATTGTAAATATCNTTCCTTTTTCCAAATGCAAATCCATCGTACCAGTCTTTTACCTGCTGTTTTCGNTCGGACAAGTCATATTCCTCTAGTGNTGNAAATACCTCTTCTTCTATAAANCCNAAGCTGCTTACATATTTANNAGAAGTAGTAGTTACTACTTCAAGATTATTTAAGTCNGAAAAAATGGACTCTTTNCTTACNCTCGTAATACCTGTCATAATAGCGCGTTCCAGATNGGGATTTGTTTTAAAAGNGGANNTAAACAGGCTTCTGGTAAAAGNTTCCATTTCCTCNCNATACCCATTCGCATATGCCTCCTGCATGGGGGTATCATATTCNTCTAAAAGAATAATCACTTTTCTTCCATAATAACGGCACAAATACTCGGAAAGCATTTTTAATGACAAAGATGCCAGGTANTTTTCCATATCTGCTGATATTTTCTGAAANTCTCTTTTCTCATTCTCATTCAGCACATCNCCTTCTAACAAAAAGTCAAATCTGTTATATAACATCTGNATGATCTTGCATATTTTCTGGCGTGTTTCTTGGAATGTAGTCTCTTTAATATCCGCAAAGCTTAAGAAAATGACAGGATAGGTTCCCTGTAATTTTCTNTATTTNTCATCTTNCCATATCTTNAANCCNTGAAATAAATCTTCCCTGTTCTTNTAGTCAACAGAAAAAAACTTTTCAAGCATACTCATATTTAAAGTCTTACCAAACCTACGGGGGCGTGTAATTAGTGTCACTTCATCCGTTGCTTCCCACCATTCCCGGATAAATTCCGTTTTATCTATATAAAAAATNTGATTTACTCTTATCTTTTCGAAATCCTGATTTCCAATGCTTANCGCCCTCGCCATAATCAATCTCCTCTTCTATATATCCCCAAATTGATANGTCTTCTCTNCCTTTTGATTATAGTATATCCGTTTCTACCCTTAAAAGCAATGAATCCTTAAAACAAAAGACAGCACCAGCCTGATAGAAATATACATATTTTTGTGGTATCATTTTATCTATTAATTGATATTTGCAAATATCAGAGCATTTTTTGAGGAAAATGGAAAATTACCTTGCGTCAGGGGTTGCTTGTGACGCTGCGTNATGAGCTATTCTTNGCGTAAAGGAGGCGAAAAGCTATGTCAAAGTATACGACGGGNGAGATTGCAAAGCTCTGCGGCGTGACAGTCAGGACAGTTCAATATTATGATACCCGTGGCATCCTGATTCCGAGCGAGCTGACCGAAGGAGGCAGACGTCTTTATTCTGAAGATGATGTCAAGCGAATGAAGATTATCTGTTTTCTCCGTGAGCTTGGNTTGCCGATTGANTCTATATCTCAGCTTCTGTCCGAAGATGATTTTGGCANCGTCATTTCTCTNATGCTGGATCAGCAGGAGGCAGCTCTGAAAGNTGAGATCGAAGAACGNNAAGAAAAGCTGCAGANNNTNGNGGAACTGAANGNNAGTCTNAAGAGNGTGAGNGANNTCTCTGTCGAATCCATAGGNGACATAGCGTATATAATGGCAAACAAAAAAGAACTTAAAAAGATCCANGCGGNCTTGCTTCTCNNCGGAATACCGTTCAGCATCCTACANTGGGTGTCCNTNATTCTGTGGATNACAAATNGGATCTGGNGGCTGTTTANGGTCTGGGCTATTGNTGCGGTTCCTTATGGAATCTGGATGTCCCGCTGGTATTTCAGGAAAGTTTCGTACATCTGCCCGCAATGCCATACGGTTTTCAAACCAAACATCAAGGAAGCACTTTGGGCAAGACATACCCCCGCTACCCGAAAGCTCACCTGCCCGTCCTGCGGGCATCACGGCTTCTGCGTAGAGGTGGCCGGAGGGGAGGCGAAAGGTGATGCGTAACACAGAATACAATCCGCCCCAAGTGGTGAAGTATCTGGTATGGACTTTTGCACTCGCGTATATCATGCAGGCAGGCGTAGGACTGCTCTATAAAAATGGGCGTACTGCCGCCGGGCAGATGGTGATGGCCGGAATGATGTTTGTTCCAACGCTTGGCGTTCTGCTTTCCGGGAACAACCTAACCGGCATGGGCTGGAAACCTCAGATTCGAAAGAACATCAAAACAATCCTGATNGCCTGGNTTGCNCCGGCGATTCTGACTTCTNTCGGTGCTGCACTGTATTTTCTGATCTTTCCGAGTNATTTTGATCTGAGCGGGAGCAGTTTAGCGGCCAGTGCAGGCNAAGANGCNCTCGAACAGNTGGAGGCACAGGGNATTTCCTATTCCATGTATGTCCTAATCTNTGTNATCAGCTGCCTNACATATGCGCCGCTGATCAATGCGTTTGTAAGTCTGGNAGAAGAAATCGGNTGGCGCGGATTCCTGTATCCNCAACTGAAAGCACGGTTCGGNNGGAAGAAAGGTTGTCTTCTGGGCGGCGTCATCTGGGGNGCATGGCACTGGCCGGTCATCTGGCTGATCGGATATGAGTACGGTACAGAATATGTGGGATTCCCAGTTGTCGGAATGCTGATCTTCTGCATCNTNACAGTTNNTNNGGGCATTTTATGTGATTGGTTGTATGAACGGAGCGGGAGTATTTGGCTTCCGTCAATTTGCCACGGAGCAATCAATGCAGCGGGTACGNTTCCTCTGGCAGTATGCATATCCGGAACCGGCTCTGCAAGACTGCTGGGACCTTCGCCAAACGGCATCATCGCCGGACTGCCGTTTCTGGCTGTTTCAGTTATATTGCTGCTCCTTGGAAAAAAAGGACATAACACAGCATATCAACAGAATTAACAAATTCGAGCTCCACCGCCTATTATAATCCACAAAAATAAAGGCTCTCGGTCGTGCTGAACGTTCCGAAAGCCTTTTTTTCTACGATTTTTATTCTGTTCCTTTCCTTTATACCAATTCCTGCCTAAATAGTATTCCAGTTCCGCAAAAATTGATGTGGTACCGTCTGAATTAAAAGAAATGCCAATCTTAGTTATCTCACCATTGCCTCCATTCTTTCCAAATGCTGATTCATAACCAAACTTTTTATTAATCTCATCTGACATCCGCAAAGCCCCCTGCACCCGGCCCATATATTCCTTCTCATAAAAGAAATTAACAGAATATGTTGAATTATTATATCAGTCCGCACCGGAATGTTTTTGTGAAAGATTAGTTCCACATATGTTTCATGTAACTTTGCATGATCTCAATAATGCTCCAGTTTTGCGGGATATGGCAGAGGAGTTGTTTGAGAATGAACTCAAGGTAAAGAAAATGGAAGATATTAAGTTATCCTTTTACACCGCAGACATGACCAATAAGTACTGTGGAGATTGAACACCCAACGGAGGAAATTCGCAAAAACGCTCATTGATTTTCTTCCAACAAACGCTTTTCTGCATTAACATCTAATCCACCTGAATTTCCTTTGCAATGACAGCCTTGTCAGCAACACTACTGCTCAAAATAATTTGTTTGACATATTCTATGCAATTTCATATAATACTATTAGAGACGGATCAATCCGCCATCGAAAATATTGTTCGCACACCGTCTGCGACTAATAAATGTACGGCGCGAAAATATTGTTCGCTTACCGGAAGCGTCTAATAAATGTCCGGTTTGAAAATTCTAGCCTTATCGCTTAGGTGATAAGGCTGTTTTTATGAGGGGGAATACCATGGATTATCAAAAAGGGTATGTCTATCATATTAAGGACGAATATTTTACTAAAGCAAACGATCCAAACCTCATGCAAAATAAAGAAAACGGCAATTATCGCCCAACTTTTTATTGTATGCGTGATGAAAAAACATCCTTACTTTGGCTTGTTCCTCTTAGCAGTCGCGTTGAAAAATTTCAAGCAGTTTATGATAAACAAATAAAGAAATATGGCAACTGCCTGACTATTGTTATAGGAGAATATGACGGAAAACAAGCTGCATTTCTTTTACAGAATATGTTTCCAATTACTGAAAAATATCTTGACCATATACATACCCGTAATAATAACCCAGTTCCCGTTAAATACTCCATACAAACTGAAGTAAGCATGAAGATGAAACGAATACTACAACTGCATGCACGTGGGAAAAAGATTGTATTTCCTGATATTTCAAGGCTTGAAAATTTAATGTTAGAAGAAGCCACATCTGCTAAATAACTGCAGATATGGTTCCTCTGTTTTTTTGCAGTTTTCCAACAAAATTTTATTCATTTTGCGGCCTTCTTTATACCTGCAAATCTAAATTATACCCAACTCCCACCTGTTCTTTTGTATTTGCCTTACCCACATTATAAAGAAAGGGCAAATAGAAGATACAATTCTATTTGCCACAGATTAACTCAGTATCAAGAAAAATTTCCTTTTCACTCCAAAATGCTGTTGAATAAAATCAACATTGATTATAAGAGTCCTAATTACCACCCGCAAATTCTTTCTCTAAAAACTGCTTTATGTACGGATTGTTTTCCTCACTCAATGTAGGCTGAAACGCCATGTAACGNCATTTCTGATACTGCTCGCCATCCAATACGAAGGTATATCCCATTACGCATTTCGGATTACAGTCATCGGGATTGGCAAGCCGTTTGCAGATGGACGCCTTCTTGATTTCCTTTTTTACCTTTTCGGGCAGTGTATCAAGAAAGCTCTGGTATTCTTGTATATGTTCGGGATAAATGCGGAGTTTCATCCCCGTTTTTCGAGATACAAATGTTGCCAGAGTCCTTTTGCTGTCGTTTAGCACATAGGACACAACATAGCCGCTCTTTTGCAGTTTTATATCACACTTACAGCCGTTCTCTGTCAGATACTCGTTAATTTGATTTACAAAGCTACGGAAACGCTCGTCAACCGTTTCCATAAACATATTAAACTTCTCGTCCATAAGTCCCTCCGTTATGCCTTTTTCTTTGCTACAGGTATCCATACCTCATATTGAGCGTTCTGCGGGTCTGGATTTAAGTAAACCTCAATATCGGGGGCGTTGGCATATTCATATCCGGAGGTCGGAAGCCACTCTGTTATAATCCGCTGCTCCAATTCCTGTATTGACTGATTTGTACCCGTTCCGGAAAAGATTGCCCAAGTAGATGCAGGCACGGTATATTCTTCAAACTCATCACTTGCCTTTGTACTGGAAACAGCAATAAAATATTTCCATTGTTCTTCATCATTGCAGGCACTCACGCCCAAAAGTCCCATTGGCGGCGTATCCATCATTCCTGCCAATTTTTCTATTGTTCCATTTACAGCGGCGTCTTGCCACATTTTCGGTACGACCATAAAATTGTTTTCGATTTCCTTATCAAGCGGTGCAGATACGCCAATAATACGGAATGCTTCTTTTGTTTCAATTCTGTAATTCATTTCTGTCGCTCCTTTCACAGCAATTCTAAACACAATGGGGGAAAAAGATTTCACGGATACGCCCTCACTTTTAACGGACGAGGGAGCTATCCCATGAAAAGACTGAAACGCCCTGTTAAATGCAGTCGGAGAATGGTAGCCATATTTTTCTGCAATATCAATAATCCGTTCATTTCCTCCCT
>JAAVAA010000026.1 GCA_014804285.1 Lachnospiraceae bacterium
CGGAAGTTTGACAGTTAAATAATATAAAAATACCCTGCAGGCCGCAAAGTACCTGCTTTTTTTATGTCAAATATTTTGTATTGTATGATAGTATTATATAGTAATATATGATATAATAAGGACTAGGAGGATTTTTTATGAAAGTGACTACTTCTAAATCTAAAAATTCAGAGTCTTTTTATATCGCAAAAAGTTTCATAAATGATAAAGGTATCAGCACATCTGTCAATGTCCGCAAGCTTGGTACTTTAAATGAACTCCTTAAGGAGCATGGACCTACACGTGATGATGTAATGGCATGGGCACGCGAAGAAGCTAAAAAGGAAACTCAGAAATATAAAAAAGAACAGCAAAACAAGGCCGTTCAGATAACTTTTCACGCCGACAGACAAATCCCATATGACCAGCAGGTATTTTACCGTGGAGGATATTTGTTTTTACAGACTGTCTATTATCGGCTTCACATTGATAAAATCTGTCGGAAGTTGAGGGACAAATATAAATTTAAATATGACATTAATGCCATTCTTTCAGATCTGATTTATGCCAGAGTCCTTGAACCTTCCAGTAAGCGCTCAACCTTTCATACAGCCTCTGAGTTTTTGGAAACACCCTCTTATCTGATGCATGATGTTTACCGTGCCCTGGATATTCTTGGCAGTGAATGTGATTTTATTCAATCTGAGGTATACAAAAACAGTCACCTTTTAGGCTCAAGAAATGATAAGATTCTATACTATGACTGCACAAACTACTACTTTGAAATCGAGCAGGAAGATGGAGAAAAGAAATACGGGAAAAGTAAAGAACACCGCCCAAACCCAATCATACAAATGGGTCTTTTTATGGATGGTGACGGCATACCCCTTGCATTCTCCCTTTTTCCTGGAAATGCAAATGAACAGACTTCCCTCAAACCCCTAGAAGAAAAAGTCCTTTCGGAATTCGGGTGCCAGAAATTTATTTACTGCAGTGACGCAGGACTTGGTTCGGAAAAGATCAGAACATACAACCATATGGGGGCACGGGCTTTTATCGTCACCCAGTCTATTAAAAAACTACAGGCAGAGGATAGAGAGTGGGCACTAAGCAAAACCGGCTTTAAAAGGGTTTCAGATGATAAGCCTGTTGATATATCAACACTGTCAGAAGACGATAAGGGACTTTATTATAAAGAAGAACCATACACCCCTCATAAACTGCACCAGCGCCTTATCGTTACTTACTCCCCTAAATTCGCAAGATACCAGAAAATGATCCGTGACCGGCAGATCGACCGTGCACAAAAGATGCTCGATTCAGGCAGTGTCAAAAAAGAACGCAGGAATCCCAATGATCCGGCCCGTTTTATTGGAAAGATAGCAGCTACGGATGCAGGAGAAGCAGCTAAGATTCATAACTATCTTGATACGGACAGAATTGACAGCGAGGCACTCTATGATGGGCTCTATGCAGTATCAACAGATCTTTTGGATGATGATGTAAATAATATTTTGAAAGTAAGTGAAGGCCGGTGGGAAATAGAAGAATGCTTCAGGATCATGAAAACCGACTTCGAGGCAAGACCTGTTTTTTTACAAAATGAAACACGTATCAAAGCACATTTCCTAACATGTTATCTAGCGCTTATCATTTACCGATATCTTGAAAAAGAACTCGGAAGTAATTTTACATGTGAGACTATTCTTGATACCTTAAAGGAAATAAATTTTGCAGGTGTTCAGGAACAAGGCTATATGCCTCTGTATAAAAGGGACAAATTAACTGATGCATTACATCAGATATGTGGTTTCAGAACGGACTATGAATTTATTACGAAACGCCAGATGAAAACAATTCAGAAAAAAAGTAAAGGCCGAGAATAAAATACTATATTCCATGAAATCATAACAAATCCCCACTTTCCCTGTAAATAAAGGAATTGTGGGGACTTTTAACGTCATAAACTGTCAAAGATGGGAGTATAGCACATAACCTCAATAATAGAAATCACTATCGTTTAGTTGGGTATGTGCATGTAAGACGTCCGCTCAGATTAAGATAAATCCTACGCGCCATACTGGCGCTAAGCACTGCTCGATAAAGCGTTCGCGAATTGGTTCCTTTAGGATTTATCTTAATCTGAGCTGGGTTATTGAATGACGCATAGCCCAATTGAAAACTTTACCATAGTCAAACGTTCCACTTTTAGGCGAATAGCCAGCACGTGGATTAGGCAACTATAGTGGAGTCATTAGTTGGTTTACCGTCAGTCAAAAAGCAACTCGGATAAAAAATAAAATTCTAAAGGAGCCAATTCGCGAACGCTTTATCAAGCAGTGCGAAGCGCCAATATGGCGCGTAGAATTTTATTTTTTATCCGAGTAATCGTTAAGTACTACAGGTAAACCAACTAAACGTTTATTAATATGTTAACACTTCATACCCATCTTCTGTCACTGCCACGGTAACCTCCCACTGCGCCGAAGGCTTCCCGTCCTCCGTATATACGGTCCAGCCGTCCTCGTCATCAATATAGATTTCGCTGGTTCCCATATTAACCATGGGCTCTATGGTAAACACCATTCCTGGCACCATCAACATCTCTGTACCGGCCTTGGTCACATAGCTTACAAAAGGTTCTTCATGGAATTCAAGTCCCACACCATGACCGCCGATATCCACCACAATACTGTAACCGTTTGCCTTTGCATGATCATTGATCACCTGCGCCATGTCTCCCAGAAAGTTCCACGGTTTTACCATGGTGAGTCCCTTTTCTACGCACTCTTTTGTAACCTGCACCAGCTTCTTCTTNTCTTNGCTCACTTCNCCAATACAGNACATTCTNGANGAATCNGAAAAATANCCTTTNTANANAGTNGANACATCTACATTNANNATATCTCCTTCTTTCAAAATCNNNTCNNTNGAAGGAATNCCATGNCANACNACCTCATTGATGGAAGTACACACNCTTTTGGGAAATCCTTCATAATTAAGGGACGCCGGAAAACCTCCCATCTGAACTGTCATATCATGCACCAGNTCGTCNATCTGCTGTGTAGTCACTCCCGGACCGATCATCTTCTCCACCGCATCCAATACTGCTATGTTGATCACACTGCTTTCTTTGATNCCTTCAATCTGCTCCTTAGATTTAAGCATGGANCGTTTNGGNACAATATGCCCTTCAAGCTCATANTGATGAATCTTCTCATCTAACGCCATATGACATGTTTTATATTTTCTGCCGCTTCCGCACCAACAAGGTTCATTCCTACCTATCTTTTCCATTTANTTATACTGCCACTCTTTCTNCTNTTTTTATATGTGACGNNCATCGANCCGTCGGATTCATTTNCGTTTTCCTTCTTCAAATGCTTCACGAAATTTNGANATATTATCGGAAATACTGTTTTTTCTGAATACACCCGAACCGGCNACAAAAACATCAGCGCCNGCATTNAANACCTCTCTGACATTTTTTTTGCCCACACCGCCATCNACTTCNATTTTAACATTAAGANCATGNNNGTCNATNTATTCCCGCATTTGACGGATTCTCTCATAAGAGCCGGGAATAAAAGCCTGTCCTCCGAANCCCGGCTCTACGCTCATGATCAATACCATTTCTATCTGTTCCAAATAAGGAAACACTTCTTCAAGTGCTGTCCCNGGTTTAATGGATATTCCNACTTTAGCACCGCATTGGTGAATTTTATCAATAATAGNCTGAGGATCCTGTGCTGCTTCCAAATGAAATGTGATTCCATCTGCACCACACCTGACAAATTCCTCNATGTANTTTTCNGGATGCACAATCATCAGATGNACATCAAAAAACTGACTGCTGACCGGTCTGATCGATTCAATCAGAGGCATCCCAAAAGATATACTGGGAACAAAAACACCGTCCATCACATCAATATGCAGATACTGCGCTCCTGCTGCCTGCGTTTCTCTTATTTGTTCTCCCAGCNTGGTAAAATCCGCCGCCAAAAGGGAGGGGGCTAAAATGTACATATCGCTTCAACCTTTCCATAACAATTCAAACCGCACCTGCATGAAGGAAGAATGGNTCCTTTGAACCATTCTCCTCCCTTGAAATTTATTTTACAAATTCTCTGATCTGNTCTGCAATTCCTTTTCCATCCAGCTTATACTTCTCAACCAGNGCTGNAGCNGANCCGGATTCNCCGAANNNATCCTGCATACCGATCTTAAGCACCGGAACCGGATAAGCTTTACAAAGNGCNTCACACACNGCNCTTCCCAGACCGCCNATTACAGAATGCTCTTCTGCNGTAACNACTTTTCCGGTCTTCTTCGCAGAATTTACAATCAATTCCTCGTCCAAAGGNTTGATCGTGCAGATNTTGATAACCTCNGCNCTGANTCCTTCNGCCGCNAGCANCTCGGCNGCTTCCAATGCNTTTCCNACNCAGATTCCGGTAGCAACGATNGTAAGNTCNGTTCCTTCTCTCANCACAGTTCCCTTGCCAATCTCAAATTTATAATCNGGTCTGTCATTAATAACCGGACANGCNGCACGTCCAAANCGCATATACACGGGNCCCACATACTCTGCTGCCGCCTTNACNGCNGCCTTNGCCTCNATATCATCCGCCGGACACATAACCACCATGCCNGGAATNGTCCGCATTAANGCAATATCTTCATTACACTGATGAGAAGCTCCNTCCTCACCTACCGTAATTCCNGCGTGAGTTGCNCCNATCTTAACATTNAAATGNGGATATCCNACAGAATTTCTTACCTGCTCAAAAGCTCTCCCTGCNGCAAACATGGCAAAGCTGCTTACAAAAGGAATCTTGCCTGTAGTAGCAAGTCCGGCCGCAATACCCACCATATTACATTCTGCGATTCCGCAGTCGATATGTCTGTCGGGATAAGCCTTTTTAAATACGCCTGTCTTAGTAGCTGCCGCAAGATCCGCATCCAAAACCACAACCTTGGGATTTTCTGCTCCTAACTCTACCAGCGCATTGCCGTAGCTTTCTCTGGTTGCAATCTTTTTTACTGTATTCTCTGCCATTATGCTTCCTCCTTTAAAAGCTCTTCACCGATTTTGTTAAGGTCTGCCATTGCGGTCTCATACTGCTCGTCATTGGGCGCNGTNCCATGCCATGCCACATTATTTTCCATAAAGGANACTCCTTTACCTTTTGTGCTGTGGGCAATAATAGCNGTGGGCATTCCCTTTGTTTCTCTCGCCTCNTTAAANGCTGCACGGATNGCATCAAAATCATGTGCATCTACATTGATCACATGGAAGTTAAATGCTTCAAATTTCTTGTCAATCGGATACGGTGAGCAGACATCTGCAACCGCTCCGTCAATCTGCAAACCGTTNTTGTCAACGATCACAACCAGATTATCCAGTTTACGATGTCCTGCAAACATNGAAGCTTCCCANACCTGNCCTTCCTGAATCTCACCATCTCCAAGAAGAGTATATACTCTGTAATCCTTTTGATCCATCTTTGCGGAGAGCGCCATTCCCACTGCTGCGGAAATGCCCTGNCCCAAAGATCCGCTGGACATATCTACACCGGGAATATGCTGCATACAGGGATGCCCCTGCAGATAAGAACCCAGTTTCCGCAAAGTCACAAGATCCTCCACCGGGAAAAATCCCCTATGTGCCAATGTAGAATAAAGCCCCGGCGCCGTATGGCCTTTCGATAATACAAACCGGTCTCTGTCTTCCATATCCGGCTTCTCCGGATCAATATTCATTTCCTCAAAATACAAATAAGTGTAAATGTCTGCTGCAGACAAAGAACCGCCCGGGTGCCCTGCCTTTGCACTGTGAACCGCCGTAACAATGCCTTTACGCACTTCATTGGCCATTTTCTTGAGTTCCAGATTCTTCATGATTACCTCCATTCCCGTGTCCATATCATAGAATATGTATGTATTTTATTTAAGGCTTTTANGCCATANTTATTTTAACATATCATNATTTCAGCGTCTAGACGATAATCCTGTCAATCATTGTTCATATATTGCTANTTTTNCATCCNTTCAGACTTCCAAATATAANTCNGAAATCTTAANGGATGCATTTTTTCTCTTCGGAGCTACATATAATCAATTAAATACTTCTGTGAGGTTACNGGCTTGTCCTTCAAAAAGAAAATGNCCCGAAAACANTGGGGGATCTGCTTTACAATNCTTACTNTTATCGTCACCCTCACACTTTTTGTCTGGTTTCTCACNGATGATACCAGAAAATTCAGAAATCTTTCCGGTGAATTGTTTGTCTCCGAACTTTCAGGCGACACNTTAAGTCTTCATTATACTTTGGCATACCCNGAAAAATACGGCATCAAAGAAAAAGCCTCCCTGCCNTCTTATCAGGTGTCTTCCACAGAGAATATTGCCTACATTCANTCNCTTTTNGATAAGCTTGAAAATATTTCTCCGGAACACTTAAATGAGGANGATTCNTACACCTACGNTCTGCTGACCCGCTATCTGACACTTCAGCTTTCCGGGACAGAGTTTCCTTATTATGCGGAGCCTCTTTCTCCTTCTTCCGGAATGCAGTCAGCCCTTCCTATCNTGCTTGCGGANTATACCTTTCGTTCTGCAAAAGATGTNGAGGATTACCTTCATCTGCTTGATCAGACAGACACTTATCTGGAACAGCTTGTTAAATATGAGCGGGAAAAAGCCGGGCAGGGNCTGTTCATGTCCGATGCTTCCGCCGCAAAAGTTATCGACCAGTGTACTTCCATTATGGATCCNNATGCCCTTTCATCGGGTACTCATTTTCTTCATACTACCTTTGCNGANCGCCTGAATGTGCTGCTGACAAAAGGACTGATCAGTCAGGATCAGGCGGATCAATGGATATCCGAAAATGACCGCCTGCTCACCACTGTTGTGGCTCCTGCCTACGAAGATACCGCCGATGCTTTTATTACGCTTTCCGGCAGCGGGCAAAATGAAAAAGGACTTTTTTATTTTCCCAAAGGGCGGGATTATTACCTCTTTCTGCTTGCTTCTTCTACAGGCACAGACCGGGATATTTCCGAAATAAAGCAGATGCTTTTTGNGGACTTCCAGCAAAATTATCTTGCNCTGTTTGCACTTCTTGAAAAATATCCCGAACTGTCTTCCATAGATTTCGGGGAAAACCTGNAGCTTCCTTNTGAATCTCCCGGGGATATGNTNGCTGATNTGCNGACNCGTATGGAAAATGATTTTCCCTCTTTTCCTGAAACNGAAGTCGATTTTCATCCTGNCTGCACCATAAAAAAAGTATCCTCCTCTATGGAAGAATACTCCAGTCCCGCTTATTACCTTACTCCGCCCATGGATGATCCTGAAACAAACATCATCTATATCAATCAAAAAAATCAGCCGGATTCCCTGTCCCTTTATACTACGCTTGCGCATGAGGGNTATCCCGGNCANTTATATCAGACTGTATACAGCCACCTTTATTTTGNTGCCCACGATATCGCCCCGATAAGAGGTATTCTCCATTACGGAAGCTATGTGGAGGGNTGGGCTTACTACGTNGAANACCTGTCNTATTTCTATGCTCAGNNCATCGNNGNAGATCAGCCTTTCCAGGCGGCATGGTACGAAGCATGCCGCCTGAATCGAAATCTCCAGTTATGCATCTATTCTCTGCTGGATATTNCAATTCACTATGAAGGAGCTGACATTTCACAGGTTCAGAAAATATTAATGAAAATTGGCATTACTTCCTCTGAAACCGTTACTGCCATCTATGAGTACATAGTTGAAGAACCCGTAAACTACCTGAAATATTATTTAGGATTTCTGGAATTCCTGGATTTAAAATCCGAGGCCCAAAGGCTATGGGGCAGCAATTTTTCTGACATGGCTTTTCATCGGTTTATCCTGGAAACAGGTCCCTCTGATTTTCAAGGGCTTCGGGAAAAGCTGTCTGCTTATGCTCCTTTGGATTATTTTACACAAATGCAGAAAGAATAACGGATATCCTTGCTGCCGTCAATATGATATGGCGGCTGCACATCCGCACCCCAGCTGTCAATTCCGCCTACTCCTCTGACTGCACCGTATACGCACAGCACGGTCCTTCTTTCCGGAGGCAGTTCTTCCATGTGTGTGGCATTTTCCAGCTCACACGCTGTATAAGGGAGACAGGAAAAAGCCAGCCCATTCAGTTCAAATCGGAGTTCTCCCGCTTTTTCCTCTTTACGGGTATTGTCAAGTTCCTTACTTCGATGCACCGTGACCCATTTTGTATCCATATGCATGCCGCAGTCCTGAGGCACCAGATACGGCGTCAGGGGAAGTCCCGAAATTTCATAGATTCCTTCCTCTCCGCCTGCCTTCCTGTCCGGATATGTTTCTCCTGACAATCCCTCATAAACATAGCGATCCGCACAAGTCGGCATAATAAAGCGAAGCCCGAATACCGGAAGTTCCGGAAGCTCAGGTTGTCCATAATAGTGAACCGCTATCATGATCCTTCCCTCTCCGTTCACCTGATAAGTTACTTCAACCTGCGTTTTCGGTACCGTGATCGTTTCATAAATATAGGTGATTTCCAGGTTCTCCGCCGTCTCTTCCTCACAGTACTTATTGTTTTCAGGTGCAATTGGCATGGAAATTTCCTTTCCATCCACACAAACCTTCCCTCCAATACACCGGATAAACAGATCAGCTGCCAACCACATACCACTTCTTAACGGGAATCCGTTTCCACGGTCATTATCCGTTGTTGCTCTCCAAAAGGTAGGAGACGGCGCGCGATACAGCCATTCCTTTCCATCGATCACCAGAGATTCCATTCCTCCCCTTGCATAGGAAAAAATATAACGAAAATCTTTATTTTCTATTCTCCCGGAAATTCCTAATGTCACATCTCCGTATACCACCTTCAGGGACTTCTTTTCTGCACCTTCCGGCACTAATTTATTTGTGCAATCCATAATAATACCTCACTTCCTGCATTGCCGGTTTCTCGGTTCTGTCAGCAAATACAATACCGTTTCCGGAAAATTCATAATCAGAGGGTCTGTCATCAAAATCTCCTCCGTAACGCAGCACCATCCGTCCTGTCACGGAATCCTTTACCAGTATTGCCTGATCAATAAAGTCCCAGATAAATCCTCCCTGATACATCTCATACTCATCGATCAGCCGGATATATTCATCCATCCCTCCAAGGGAATTTCCCATATCATGCATATACTCGCAAAGAAGATATGGCTTTTTCGGATTGTTCTCCAAATACTCCCGGATTTCTCCCGGCGGCGCATACATGCGGCTTTCCACATCGGAAACCGTATCTTCATAAGCCCTGTTCTGGCACACACCTTCATAGTGCACCAGCCTGCCGTCATTCTTTTCTTTGAAATAAGCATTCATGGACTCTATATTATCTCCCACATAAGACTCATTTCCAAGAGACCAGAACAAAATTGAAGTATGATTTTTAAAATACTCGAAATTACTTCTTGCCCTGTCCAAAACAGCTTCTTTCCACTGTGGAATCGAACCCGGCACATTCCATGACGGTTCGGGCATCCCCAGCTTCTGCCAAGAGCCGTGGGACTCCAGATTCGTTTCTGACATCACATAAATCCCATTCTCATCGCACAGATCATACCAAGGAATCTGGTTCGGATAATGACAGGTTCTCACCGCATTAATATTATTTCTGTGGAAACACTGAATATCCTCATCCATTTCCTTCTTCCCGATACATCTTCCGCTCTGTGCACTCCACTCATGACGATTTACACCATTTATAATCAGACGTTTTCCGTTCAGGTAAATCACCTTATTGATCATCTCAAGTCTTCGGAATCCAATTTTATAGGGAACAATTTCTTCCAACGCTTCCTCTTCATCATACAATCTGATTAAAAGCCCGTATAAATACGGTTCCCGATTGTCCCATGGTTTTACACTGCCGATTTCCTTTCTATCCAATCTGCAGGATACTTCCGTAAAATCTGCCTCACTCTCTTTTTCGGATGCTTCCTTCTGCCCTACAGAAACAAAACTGTTTTCTTTTAAAAGCTGATTTCCATCCGGATCTTCAAGCAGAACCTCTATACGCCCTTTCCGATTCCCTCTCAGGGAGACCCTCATCTCCACTTCGATTCTTCCCTGCCCATCACCAGAAAGCTCCGGTTTCACCCACAGGTCTTCCATGTGCATTTGCGGCTTAGCATACAAAGTTACATTTCGGAAAATGCCAAAGAACCGGAAGAAATCCTGATCCTCCAAAAACGCTGCCGTACTTCTCTTATACACCTCCACTGCCAGACGGTTTCCCTTCTCTCTGATATAGGGTGTCAAATCAAATTCCGCAGGCGTAAAACTGTCTTCCGAATATCCCACAAAGCTGCCGTTAAGCCACAGATACATTGCCTGCTCCACGCCCTCAAACCGAATGCATACCCGTTTTCCCAAAAGTCCCTCTTCCAGATCAAACTCTTTTACATACGATCCTACGGAATTATAGTCTGCTTCACTGAACATTCCCTGCCACTTAGCCTTACCTTCCAGCGAATATGCCGGTCTTCGGTAATAATGCCCCTCCCAGGGATACATGGTATTAATGTAATGGATCTTGTCATATCCTGCCAACTCGATATGACCGGGGACTTTTATCTCGTCAAAATCCGTGACAGAAAAATCCTCTCTGTAAAATTCGGCAGGACGTTTTCCGGCGCATTCCGAATAACAAAACTTCCATGTTCCGTTCAAAGACTGAATCAGGGAATTCTTTTCGTCCTCCATCTCCTGTTCATTACAAAAGTGACCGTGGTCACTATGGGCAGGAAGACGGTTAACCTGAAAGGTCTCCGGATCATCCAGCCAGATAAGTTGTGGGATCATTTTTCTGCCTCCTTATATACACGATCTATGTAAATGTAATTATAAAAGATAACCCATAAAACAACAACTTATATTTTTAGGTGAGGAAGGGAACTGAAGTCGTTTCAGCTTTCTATGGCGATAGCGCCTTTCGGAATTTTGGGAACCCGGCTGTCACAAATGCCTATTAGCTGCCGGTCGCCAAAACTCATACCCTGAACAAAAGTTTCCATAAGACGATTCTCTTTGTTCAGGGTATTTCAAACAATGTCTCCCGGCAGCAGCATTATTGTGACAGCCGTTTCTCCAAAATCCATCGAAAGATCGCTATAAGCCATGCAAAAGCTGAAACGACTTCAGTTCCCCTACGCTCACTAAAACTACCAGCTAAATACGCTAACCGTCAGTCATTATATAAAGTCACGTATTAGGAAATAACTGTCCATTCGATAATTTGCTCAGCTGCCAGCTGGGCTTTTCGTCAGCCAATAACTTAACCCGGATAGAAATCAAATTCTTAAGGAGCCCTTTAAAAAGCGTCAGCACTTAGTGAGGTTTTTTCGAACTTAGTGCTGTTACGCTTTTTATAGAACAAGAGTCGTGGCAAGCGCCAGTATGGCGCGTAGAATTTGATTCTATCCGGACTTCTATATTGATCTCCGTAATCCAGCTAAACGTTAACGCTCCATCTCCCACATCACTTCCCGCTCATCCAATCGATCAATAGACACATTATCTTCTTCAATCTCAATCGTAAGCAGCCCGCCTGTGCCATCACTGTATTTTTTTGCTGTCTTCTTAAGAAGGGAAACCAACTCATTCTCTTTTATTGTTAGAAGTTCATCCAACTCCATAGCCGAAAAAGTCTGTTCCACTTCATTCATAAATCCCCTGATAGCGGAATCACGCTGTTCTACGGTAAGCTTTTCTCTGTCTGCAATGTACCAGTAAAAGTCAGCCCAAAAGTCAATTATACCTGTCCTCTTCCTGCTGTCGCATATTCTCTTCCCGGATTTGTGTCCATGTCTGGGTTTCCTCCTCGGTTGCCTGCCGCAAACCGGTTATCACTCCGGCTTCATATACTACATATAAATCAATTGCATCCGAAGAATATTTACTGTTTCCTGCATAATAGGAAATCCACTTTCCCTGTTCTTCATCACAGATTCCCCGGACTTCTTTTCCCTTCCAGTAAATTTTTAGATCAATATCCGGATTCAAGAAAGTATCTACAGTCGGAATAATCTCCCAAGTAAGACCATATTTTTGATAAGTTCCCAGATTGCTTTCAATCTCCTGTCTGGACTGCTCAATACTTTGTTTAATTAATTCTTCCTGCTCCCGAATCTGATCTTCCGTCCAATCCAGATATTCTTTTGCCGTATTTAGTTGATCTTCCAACCAATTCCAGTTTTCAAGCGCCCGGAAGCCATAATCGATCATTATGGTCAGGTTTTCATCACTTCTCTCATTCGCAATGCGCTTGGTTTCCTTATCCAGAATCTGCTCCATAAGCTTTTGATCTGCCAGCTCCTGTTCTGTTCTTTCCTTCAAAACAGCTTCCATATCTTCTACAATCTGCCGATAGGTATTATAATATTGCCCGGCTGTCAGTTTATCCGGCTGCTCAATAGATAATGCAAGCACATACTCAAGCTCTGCCGCATCCTGCTGCGACATATGATCCGATACCGCCACGGTATAGACCTCTCCCTCTGTCCATACAACAGCGCCCGCAAATTCCTGCTCTGCCCACTTCTCATTNCACAAGGGTTCAANGACATAATTATAATACTGAAAATATGCTTCCAATGCTTCCCCTTGTTTCTCATCTGTTTCAAAAGTCCATGGCTGTTGCGAAAATCTATCAATCAATTCTATATATTCCTGTGTATCAGTCAGCGTCCAAAGCCTTTCCTGATATTCCGAAACCGTCATATCCTCATAATCATCTATCCACAAAGCTGTCAGCATTTCACATTCTTTTTCCGAAAAAGATCCCTCAAACACCTCTCTCAAATACTCTCTTTGATCCTTAACTTTTTCCTTTGNCGTTGTTGCAAAACCAAAAAATACAGCACATACCAAAACCACAGCTGCCATCAGGGCAATGGCTGACGTCTTTCGAATCTTCATCACAGCTCTAATCCTCTCTTCTATGGCATTTTTACTGAATCCATTGTAAAGGGGTATTAATCCCGCCTTTTGTTCTTCCATGGAAATCAGCGTGCGGGCATAACCGGACTTCACATCTTCTCCAAAATGCCGGATAACCTCCTCATCGCAGGAAATTTCCAGATCCCGGTTAAACAGACTGTACATGATCCAGACCAGCGGATTAAACCAATGAATACAAAGAACTGCTGTCAGGATCAGTTTTGTTGCCATATCAAANCTNCGGATATGCACAAACTCATGNTCCAGCACATAAAAAAGCTGTCCATCATTATCCCANTCNACATTCTTCGGCAAAAGAATCACAGGNCNNATCATTCCATAAGTCAANGGTGTGGAAACANACTCTGACCNNCGGATAGACACTNTNCGCCGGATCCTGTGNACCTGNTGCCAATTCCTGACCCTTTCNTCNT
Source organism: Lachnospiraceae bacterium (assembly GCA_014804285.1). Taxonomy (GTDB): domain Bacteria; phylum Bacillota; class Clostridia; order Lachnospirales; family Lachnospiraceae; genus Suilimivivens. The sequence goes on from JAAVAA010000026.1 coordinate 13,434, forward strand.
CTATAGGAAAAGAAATACGNAATTCCTTNTAACNTNTGANATACGCAGTCAGGAAAAACATNNNGGCAAANANCAGNCCTGCCATCCAGAGAATCTGCCANNNGGAANACCTGANCNNGNTTTCTTNACTNCCGCCTGTAACCGCTCCGGCTGTTCTTGNNCTTTCCACATCCTGACGNATTNTANTCTGCATGGANGNNTCTTCCCACTGANTCATTCCTNCTGCNCCTTCTAAGANNACNGTTTCATCCTGTGCAGANTCAGATGCGGACANNTTNCCTTGTNNATCAAAATCAGCAGACAATACTTGCTGCTGATTCCCGATTNCTTCCACAGAAACCACCAGCTGAGGAAACAGCGAATATATGCTGAAAGAAGAAGGCAGCNAAACCGGCAGAAGCAGGCGGAGNAGTGCAATCCACCACAACACCAGAAACATTTTCTTTGGCAGCTTATTAAGAAGCAGTACCCGCAGTCCTACNATNACCANAATAATAACCGAACCGNTCANNCTCATNTGNAGNAAACTCATTNCCATCACCTCATTCCAACTCATCAACCATTTTCNTAAGCTTGTCNATCTGCTCTCTGGACAGNTTCTTCCTNCCAAGCAAAGCAGCAAATAACTTATCCGCCGANCCNTCATANATTTTATTGATCAGCTCATCCGTTTCCGCTTCCTGAACATCCTCTTTGGGAATTAATGCATGNCACATNAAATTAGGTTCCGTGCGTTCAATTGCGCCTTTCTTGATGCAGCGCTTAATCAGAGTGTAAGTAGTATTCACATTCCAACCCACTTCCTCATTTAAAACCGCCGCTATATACTTTGCAGCAACATCTCCTTCCCGCCAAAGTACATCCATTACCTTTAATTCCGAATCAAAAAGCTTAATATCCATCTCTTTACCATTCCTCTCNGCCCCATTCAAACAGCGCAATAAGACTGNAGTAGTATGTTTTTGTTTTTATACTACTACAGTCTTATCATCTTGTCAAGCCANCTTGTATCCANAGCCAAATATTACATTTTAAANCGTATNATTTTCAGTACACATCCNAATATTTTACATCATCCCNGCNAGNACAATACTGGCNGCAATNCCCGCCAGCGTNGANANCAGCGCACCNGNCAGNGTATATCTNGTCTTTGTTACCTTTGCCGCCANAAAATANACNCTCATGGTNTAAAANANNGTTTCCGTACAGCTCATCATGATNGANGTAATCANNCCGATCANAGAATCTGTCCCATNATTTTTAAAAATNTCNAGCACNAGTCCNGTNGCNGCTGAGGAAGAAAACATTTTAATAAANGCNAGNGGAACCAGCTCAGACGGAAATCCGGCCTTTTCACTGACAGGNCGNACNATNTTTNCCANNAATGTGAGNAACCCCGAAGCACGCAGCACCCCNACNGCTGTCATTAAGGCAATCAANGTNGGCATAATTCCTANNACNGTTTTNAGTCCATCCTTNGCNCCTTTTACNAAATCCTCATATACATTNGTCTTNGCNGCAACGCCATAGGCAATAATATAAAAAATAATNATNGGTATGATAATATTAGAGATATTAGATAAAACGGAAGCCATATATTGTTTCTCATGCTTTCACATTTTTACAATATATGGCTTTTTTGTTTAAAGTATTCTGATTCTCTTTTGTCTGTGCAGTACTTCTGTTCCTTACAGCTATACCTCATAAAANNNTGCNGCTCCCGTTAATGCATCACGTACTGCGTAATCAAATAATACAAAGATAGGTTCCTCCTGTTTTTCCCATTCTGCTTCCTCTGCTCTTTTCCATACCGGATAATGAAATACTTCCATGTGTGTCATCTTCATCGTTTGTCTGGCATGATAATCGGAATAAGCCCGCAATAGCTTCGGGGCCTCCTCTTCCTTTTGATAAAAATTCCATACCGGCTCCCGCCAGGGTGATAAATCCAGCGCAAAGACCGGTCTGCTTTTGGCATTTTCCCGAAGATAGTAGTCAAAGGTCAAAAGCTCCGCAAACAGCTCTTTTTTATCCGGCACTTTCTCTTCTGCAAACGCTAACAGCACATGATAACGATGACTTCTTGCCGGAGAATTCGTAAAATATCCTTTCTCCTCATAAAATTCCGCCAATTCTTCAAACATGGCAAAAGGGGAAGTAAATTTTCTTTCCAATACGGGTAATGTATATCGAAACTGATTGGAATTAAAATACAATTCCACCATTTCCTCGATCTGTTTTAACTTCAGAATTTCACCGTAGGACAACCATTTCGTATAAAGCACTTCATAAGGCGGCCTCTCCTGATACACAATTCCATGTTCCTTAGCCTGCTGCCAGATGGCTGTTCCCTTAAGCACCTTTAAAAAGCCTAGTTGAAGCTGGTGCGGCTGCATTGCATATACCCGGTCAAATGATCTGCCAAAGCTTTCATAATCTTCCAACGGAAGCCCTGCAATCAGATCTAAATGAATATGAATATTTCCATTACTTCGTATTTCCGATACTACTTCCTCTATCTTCGAAATATCTGTGATGCGGTTGACTGCTTTTAAAGTTTCGGAATTTGTTGTCTGAACACCAATCTCCAGCTGTATCAGTCCCGGGCGCATTGTTCCAAGCAGTGCAAGCTCCTCATCCGTCATGAGGTCTGCTGCTATTTCAAAATGAAAATTGGTAACTCCATTATCATGATCATTGATATACTTCCAGATTTCCATAGCATGATCATGATTGCAGTTAAAGGTTCTGTCAATAAATTTCACCTGCGGCACTTTATGATCCAAGAAGAACTGCAGCTCTTTTTTCACCTTATCTAAACTGCGAAAACGTAGCTTTTTATCAATGGATGATAGGCAATAAGCACACCGAAAAGGACAGCCCCTGCTTGCTTCATAATATAGAATCTTATTCTCAAATTCTTCAAGATGATCATAGAGAAAAGGAACCTCTCCAAAATCTACTGGTTCTCTTAACAGAGTTGTTCCGCCGTGAAGAACCAGTCCCGGAATCTCTTCAAGACTGTTATAGAGACCGCCAAATCGGGAATCCTCCTTCCCGGCATAAAAAGACAGAAGATCTTTAAAAGTCTCCTCGCCCTCGCCGATCATGATTCCTTTCACTGCCGGATATTCTTTCAGAATTTCTTCCGCCCCCCAGGATACCTCAGGACCTCCCAGCCAAATATCCGCATCCGGCAGTATCTTGGGAATCTCTCGGAGTAATTCCTGAATAAAATGAAAATTCCAGATGTAACAGGATAATCCTATTACATCCGGATGTTTCTTATACAAATCGCCCAGAATTTCCTCCACTCGATGATTGATGGTATACTCTGCCAGTGAGATAAATGGAGCAAGCTCCTTTCCCGCATAGGCACGCAGACTGTAAAGTGCCGGATTTGTATGAATATATTTGGCATTTATTGCCGCTAATAAAAACTGCATAATCATTTTCCTTTAAAGCTTTGAAATAAATCTGTCAAAAGCCTTCTGGCCGTCCGGCGTTCTCTTATAAACACCCGCATCTTCCAGTACCTGCATAAACACAAGACCAATTTCCTTCTGCAAAATATCGTCTATATTCAAAGCATCAATTCTGTCGTACTTTTCTTTAAATTCATCCACCCAGTCCGCATGCTTGTTCAGTACTTCATCGTTTCGGATATCTGCTCCTGCAAGCATCGCTTCTTTTAATGACCCCATCTCTTCTTTAAGACGCGCCGGCAGAACAGCCAGTCCCATTACTTCAATCAGACCAATATTTTCCTTTTTGATATGATGAAGCTTTGCATGTGGATGGTATACGCCTAAAGGATGCTCCTCGGTGGTAATATTATTACGGAGCACCAGATCCAGTTCATAATTTCCGCCCCTCTTTCTGGCAATCGGGGTAATGGTGTTGTGAGGTTCGCCGTCGGTCTCGGCAAAAATAAAAGCCTCNTCATCCGTATAGCCTCTCCACTTTTCCAGAATCACATCCGCAAGCGCAATAATTCTCTCTGNATTTTCACAGCTTAAACGGATAACCGACATGGGCCATTTTACGATGCCCGTTTCCACNTCTTCAAAGCCCTTCANTACAAAGCTTCTCTCCACNGGNGCCTTTGCCATGGCAAATTCGTAATGTCCTCCCTGAAAATGATCATGGCTTAAGATGGANCCTCCTACAATGGGCAGATCTGCATTGGAACCTACAAAATAATGAGGAAACTGTTTTACAAAATCAAACAGCTTGCANAANGCATNATGATCGATNTTCATGGGAACATGACGGCCGTTAAACACGATGCAGTGCTCATTATAATANACATAAGGAGAATATTGAAATCCCCACGTATCNCCCTGAATNGTNACCGGNATAATCCGNTGGTTCTGCCTNGCCGGATGGTTNACTCTTCCTGCATATCCTTCGTTTTCCCGGCAGAGAAGNCACTTGGGATATCCTGACTGCTTNGCCGATTTTGCTGCNGCAATTGCTTTGGGATCCTTTTCCGGTTTNGAAAGGTTAATGGTGATATCCAAATCCCCATACTCNGTAGGNGCNACCCACTTCATATCTCTTTTGATCCGNTATCTTCTGATATAATCCGAATCNCANCTGAATTTNTAATAAAAATCNGTTGCCTTTCTCGGACTTTCTTCATAAAGTGTCTGNAAGNTTTTGNTCACTTCNCTGGGGCGGGGCATCAGCATNCTCATGATCTTCGTATCAAAAAGGTCACGNTACACCACNCCGTTTTCCTTTAAAATTCCCTTTTCATAAGCGTAATCCAGCATTCTGCCAAGAATNTNTTCAAGCTCATCCTCCGTNTGCTCTTTGGANGGNTCCTCCAGTTCATCNAATTCAAACAGCTCCANCAATCTGTTTGTTGTATAAATCTCATCCTCGCNGGGCACAAGTCCGNTNNTTTTACCATATGCAACCAACTGCCTGATATCATCCTGTATCATGTCCAAAACCTCCATCTTATAACGTGCAGGGACCGTCNCCGATCTCTACTACATAAAANTCNGCCNCATAACCGATTTTTNCAAGNTATNNCTTNCCAACCTGATCNATAAANNTNTCAATTGCTTCATCCTTTACCAGACTNACCGTNCAGCCGCCAAAACCNGCNCCNGTCATGCGGGAGCCNATAACTCCTTCCACCTTCCAGGCTTCTTCTACCANNGTATCCAGCTCTATNCCTGTAACCTCNTAATCATCNCGNANNGANNCATGAGAGGCATTCATAAGCTGCCCAAATCTTGCAATATCATNTTTCTCAAGNGCNGCCACNGCCTGAATNGTTCTTTGNTTCTCATACACCGCATGNCNTGCNCTTTTTNNTCTGACCGGNTCACNGATTGCNGACNGNTTCTGTTCNAACTCNTCCTCNGTCAAATCACCCAGNGATTNGATATCTGTTACCTTNTGCAGTTCCGAAAGAGCTGTCTCGCACTCGCTTCTGCGNTCATTATACTTGGAATCNCCAAGNCCTCTTTTNTTATTGCTNCATGCNATCACAAGCTTGGCNCCNNTAAGCTTAATGGGCGCATAAGTATAAGATAAATCNGCNGTATCTAAGAAAATNGCATGATCCTTTTTNCCCATGGCAATNGCAAACTGATCCATGATCCCGCAGTTTACACCGTTAAAATTATTTTCCGAATACTGTCCGATCAGAGCCAGATCCTGATTACTTACATCAAACCCAAAAAAGGTTCTGAGAATATGTCCGGTCAGCACTTCCACAGAAGCGGAAGAGGAAAGTCCGGATCCGTTGGGGATATTTCCGTTAAGCAGAATATCCATTCCGCTTGGAATAGAAAATCCCTTCTGTTCAAATGCCCACATAACCCCTTTGGGATAATTGGTCCAGTCCGCCTCTTTTGAAGGCTTTAGGTCATCCAAGCTGGATTCCAGCACCCCAAGCTTTTCAAAATTCATAGAATAAAAGCGAAGTTTTCTGTCCGGTCTGATCCTTGCAGNGCCATATGTTCCNATAGTAAGCGCGCAGGGAAATACATGTCCGCCATTATAATCCGTATGCTCACCGATCAGATTCACACGCCCCGGTGCAAAAAATGTTTTCACTCNGTCTGTTTCCCCNAATACTTCTTTAAATTTCTCCAATANNATNTCTTTCATTTTGCCCTCCCATTTCACTATTACATAATCAGTTAAAAGCCCATCGTCTGTCAGAAAATAAACTTTCCGCGTTTTCCATAATTATATCTGCGTCTTNCTATAAATGCCAGTCCGCTTTGTTATATAAACCTGTTAAAATGTTAACTGTTGATCTTGTTCACCTGATTAATGAAATCCTCTATCTGCTTCAAATATTCCTTATTTCTTCGTGTTTCTCCTTTTTGCATCTCTCTTCGATAGGCAGATGGTGACATGCCCTTCATCTGTTTGAATGCTTTGGTAAATACCAACGGATCCGTATAACCGCAGGACAGGGCAATACTTTCGATAGGATGCTCCGTCAGTTGAAGAAGCTCCGTTGCTTTCGTGATGCGAAAAGTAGTCAGGAACTGTTGAGGCGACATGCCCGTGCCATTTCGGAACAGCGTATATAAGTAACTACGGTTAATACATACATAATCCGCCACATCTGTTACTTTAATGGGATTACAATAATTACCCTGAATAAATTCAACAGCTCGTCTCACGTAATTATCCGCACTGTCCGTCTCACTCTTTTTTTCAAGCGGAACACTTTCCGCAATAATGGATAAAAATAATTGAAGCTGGCCATTCCTGCGCAGATCATTCGCTATCCCATAAGTATTATGCTCCATCATATCCTTCACCGTCTGGTAAAGCTCCTCTCCTCTGTCGGACATGAAGACGGGACTATTAAGCGATAATCCCATTGATTTTACCGTATTTTCCGCTAAAGCTCCCGAAAACCCTACCCAGACATAAGTCCATGGATTTTCATCATCNGATTGATAAAAAGCAAGCTCCTGCGGCGGAATGAGAAATCCNTATCCGGGTTCTAAAGAATACTCCTTATTTTTAATNACAAATTTTCCTCTGCCGCTTAAAACAAAATGAATTAAATAATGTGGTTTCTGCGCNGGTCCGAAGCTGTGNAGCGGTTCCGTTCTNGAACAGCCGCANCAGTTAACAAATAAACTNCCATTCTTNTCTCCTGTNAATTCCAGCTTGTACGCTTTTTCCACCTAAAACCACCCCTTTCNNTAAATTCATCNGCTCNTACTANTCATCATAACAACTGCACACTGCCGGGTCAAGCANTGTNCCNGNAATTCGCAGANCNAAAATCACNGTTGCGGCACTCNTTTCNATATGNTATTGTTAATGAGTACGATTTAGAAAGGTTAGTGCCAAGAGAGCACAGGGATTATTGATGAAAAANTTNCGGAATTTATTCCTTTTAAGCTGCATATTGTGCTTTCTGCTCACCGGATGCGGNGGTCCTTCTGATGAGAAAATTGCACAGGCNCAGGAAACCTACACACACCTTATAGAAACTCACAATCAGGTTGTANACGCNCATAAACAAATCTCAGATAANTCTCTTGATNATCAGCTGACTGCTCTCGCAGAAGAGGTNACCGAACTTGAGGNNATTAATTTATCGGAAATGGANGATNCAGACATTGACNCCCTCATCGAAAATATGAATTCTATGATTGCCTCTTATCAGGAGCATCTGCAGACAATTGAAAATATTAAAGAGGNAGAAGAAGCCGCNGTACTNNTTCCNATCTCCCTCACATTTACGAATGCAACCGATCAGGTNTTTCAAAAGCTGTTTCTTTATGAAAAAAATGATACCTCTCATAAGGCCGATGTCCTTGAAGGAACCTCCGGTTTTAATCCGGGACAGGTTCTTACAGGTATTGTCATTTCACGGGATNTANCGGATACNCCATGGATTTTGGAGTTGGAAACTGCAGACGGAAATGTCTGTGAAATNGAACTGACCGTAAAAGATTTCAGNGAGGAAGGTGAAAGCCTNANTATNAGCTGTGAACCTGAGACCAATCAGGTGATNGTTTCTTAAGAAGTTACTATTTATCTCCATAATGATACCGGCAGGCAAGAATATATATGTTATTTTCGTCTATTCGATAAATCAAGCGATNTTTATCATTGATTCTCCGACTCCAATACCCGGTCAAATTTCCGGTTAATGGTTCCGGTTTTCCAATTCCTTCGTTGCCGCTGCGTACAATATCTTTGATTAACTGATTGACCTTTTTAAGAACCTTTCTGTCTTCTGTCTGCCAGTAAACATAATCCTCCCAACCAGTATCCGTAAATATCTTATTCATCATCATCTTCCTCAAGTAACTCATGAACAGCAAATTGACCACTTTCTAACTGCGCCTTGCCTTTCATCAGCCAGTCATAGTTTGCCTTGTTCCCCATAATATAAACATTTTCCATAAGATTGTTGTAAGACTCCTCCGATATTAAAACTACATTCTTGTTATCTTTTCTTGTAACAATCATTGTTTCATAATCATCCGTCACCTTATCCATATACATTTTCATATTGTCACGAAGGTTAGTATAGTTCACTGCCAACATTTTGAAATACCTCCTATTATAACGTACAGTTTTCTGTACTTATATTGTAATGTACAATTTTCTGTACGTCAATATGCTTACTACATATTATGTTCTTTTTTCTTCTAATGATGCTTATATTTTCTTCCTTGAAATTCAAAATTTTCTTGACAACCTATAGCATCTGATTGTAGAACCTGACTTTGGTATCAAGCATTTAAAAATGGCGTTAGTTTATAGGAATAGAAAAAGCTGTTGCACCAAAATGCAGCAGCTTTTTGACTACAATCCTTAAAATTTGTGCTTTAGA
>JAAVAA010000027.1 GCA_014804285.1 Lachnospiraceae bacterium
GGCTTTTCCCCCTTTTCTTCCTCTTTTAAATCTTTGACGCTGGTTGCATCCGATGAAAGAATGAAATCAATTCCCGCCGAGGGAAGACCGCCTCCTCCTTCTTTTGCAAATATATCCATATCCATGCTGGAAAATAAAAGAATCGCTGATACTGCGCCGGCAGCCATCCGTTTCATTATTTTCACATTTCTCTTCTGCATGATAGCCTCCAATCAATTTATCCTAAGGTTTTACAATCTGCATTCAAATGTTACGAAAATGTTACGTCTGTTAACAAATATAACACTTTATGTTTCTCGTGTCAACCCTGTAAGATAATCCAAAATGGAAGCAATCGCATTTGCACCATCAGCAACTGCTGTTACCACCTGTCTGAGCTTCTTTCCTCTCACGTCCCCAGCCGCGTAAATTCCCGGCATAGAGGTCACGCAGTCCTCCCCGGCAATCAGATAACCTCTTTCGTCGCACTTAGCTAATTGTCCAAAAATTCCACTGCAGGGAATAATTCCCACAGCAATAAATACNCCCTGAACCGGAATTTCNGTCTNNTCTCCTGTCTTCACATTTTTAANAGATANGGATTCNACCTGNTCCTGTCCNTTAATCTGTTCNGCNACNGTNTCCCANAGAATTTCCACGTTTGGAAGCGCCATAACCTCTTTTTNNAGAACTGCCGCTGCNCGNAGNTCATCTCTTCGATGGATCAGATATACCTTCTCGCATCCTCTTGCAAGAAAAATGGCATCCTCCACNGCCACATCACCGCCTCCGATTACNGCAGTCACCTTTCCTTTAAAAAANGCNCCGTCACAGGTNGCGCANTANGAAACNCCCATTCCCGCAANCTCCTCCTCNCCNGGCACNCCCAGCTTTGCATGGGTTGCTCCCGTAGCGGCAAGAATTGTTTTCGCTTGAAATTCTCCCTGATCCGTTTCCAGCAAAAATCCCTGTGCCGTATCTTCCGGTTCTTCAGAAGCAGCAAGAAGCTCTGTTTCTNCCTGACCNTNAAGCTTTCGGATANCAAGCANCTCCGCTTCCCGNAACTCACATCCCAGNTTGTCNGCATGTTCCCGNAATTTCATTCCNAGGTCAAAACCNNNNATNCCCGGAAGTCCCGGATAATTATCCACNTCATAAGTATTTAACACCTGNCCCCCNCTCATGGGGTTCTTTTCCAAAGTCAAAGCCTCAAGGCCTGCTCTTTTGGCATAAATGGCTGCCGNNAGTCCNGCCGGCCCGGAACCNACTATCACTACNTCATACATTTTGACTGCTCCTTTCCTGATTTCTTCCCACAGTCCTCTTNAGACAGTCAGCACCCCNCTGNAAGCAACGGGGNTGTTGACCCTCGCGGCANNCGCCAAATATCTGCAAGCAGCCACTTGGCTCGTTNCTCGCGGGAATCAAATCCAGCCTCCGTCCATGGTTATAATNTGCCCGGTNAGATAATCCGGCGAATTTAAAACCTGNCGGATCATCTGNGCTGCTTCCTCGCAGCTTCCGATACGGTCAGCTGGAATTTCTTCCTGTAATGCATACATATCTTCCTTAGAAAAACATCGGTTCATTTCCGTATCGATCACTCCATAGGCAATCCCATTAACCTGAATTCCGCTGGGCGCTAATTCCTTTGCAAGCGCTCTGGTAAAGCTGTTTACCCCGCCTTTGGAGGCACTGTAAGCCACCTCCATAGAAGCCCCTGCATTCCCCCAAACCGATGAAATATTAATGATCTTNCCGCTCTTTCTTCTGACCATCTGCGGTACGATCAGACGGCATAGATAAAAAAGGGAATTTAAATTTGTATCAATTACCTGATGCCACTGTTCCAGTGACATATCTGTCAGAAGCCCCACATAAGAGATTGCTGCATTATTGATAAGGACATGAATCTCTCCTGCCTGTTTTACCATTGTTTCCACCTGCTCCGGATCTGATACGTCACACAAAAAGACCTGGCAGGAAATTCCTTCCGCTTTCTCTACTTCTTCCTTTATCCGGTTAATTTCCTTTTCCGAATTTTTACAGACAAGGCACAGGTCGTACCCTTCCTTTGCCAGAATACGTGCAGTGGCCGCCCCGATTCCCCTGGACGCTCCAGTGATCAATGCTCTCTTTCTCATCATCTCTTCCTTATAATAAATTTCGGATTCCGTCACAGATCCTGCCTGCCACCCGGGGATTATTCATGGTATAAATATGGATTCCGTCTACATCATTGGCAATCAGATCCACGATCTGATTAATGGCATATGCCATCCCTGCATCAAAAAGCGCTTCCTTATTGTTCTCATATTTATGAAGAATTCTTTCAAATTTGGGCGGAAGAGTTGCACCGCAGGTATTGACCATTCTTTCAATCTGTGCCCGGTTTGTCACCGGCATAATTCCTGCTTCCACAGGAACATTGATTCCTGCAATTCTTGTTTTTTCATAAAAATGATAAAAAGCATTGTTCTGGAAAAATAACTGGGATACCAGATGGGTAACCCCTGCATCCACCTTTTTCTTCAAATTGTGAATGTCCGTGATAGAATCCGGTGCCTCCAGATGGGTCTCCGGATAGCAGGCCCCGCTGATATGAAAGTCCCCGCATTCCTTAATATATGCGGTAAGTTCGCTGGCATACTTAAAATCATGCTTCATCGGGACATTGGGATTCACATCTCCCCGGAGCGCCAGTACATTTTCAATGTCATTTTCTTTAAACTGCTCCAAAAGTGTCCGAATTTCTTCCTTATCATAATGAAGACAGGTAAGATGAACAATCGGCTCTACCTTGTAACGGCTCTTAATCTTCTTTGCTATCTCCACAGTCTGATTATCTACCGCACTGCCGCCCGCTCCAAAAGTGACGCTGATAAAATCCGGGTGCAGATCGCANANCCTNTCCAGGGTTGCATCAATATTTTTTAATGCCTCCTCCTTCTTAGGCGGAAAAATTTCAAAAGATAAAACCGGTTTTCCTTCCTTCTTCTTTGCTTCAAAAATCTCTGTTACTCTCACCTTACTNTNTCCTCCTTATCTCTTAAGCTGAGGNAANCTGCCTGTTTCCTCTATTTCATCTATCCANCCCAAATGATATGCGGTCACCGGAGATACCGTNTTTACAATAGTCTCCTCAAATATTTCTCCCTTTCGNCCGGTTACTGTCCGCATGATCTCCNNCGGATATGCTTCTTGTAAATAATCGGTAATTTCCTTTGTATACTCGGCATCCTGATAGAGATCATGAGCGCCAAATAAATGAAGAATCTCGTGAGCATAAACTGCCGGCGGCTCTCCCGCAAAAAAGACAANGCTTTCTTTTGGATTATCCATTCCGTCATAAACTATGGCATAGGAGGTTCCCGGATTATTCACAAAAACCANCAGCGCAATTCCTTCTGCATCGNATTCTTCCATCATCGCCTCATAATCCACCAGGCTTTCCACCCAGACTCCGATCTCCTGATCCAGCNGNTCCAGAAAATCCTTATCGTCTGCAATNTCAAANTCAACCGCTGCCCTGCCNGTCAGCTTTTCGTTTTCCTGCCAGTCACAGACCAGTTCCGTTTCCNGCCCGTATTCCTGTGCTGTTTCTTCTATGTATAAGGCCGCTCTGTTCAAGTTTNGGAGCGTGNCNTCNNTTTCCTCNNNGNNCCATGTACTCTGGGGCGTATCCACAAACAGACTGTAAAGCAGATTTCTGCCCTCCAGATACTTTGCGCTGCCCAGTCCATAGCTGCTCCTCGGTTTGTCCGTTATCTCCTGCATCCTGGGTTCTCCCGATGCCAAAAACGCAGATGCGGCAATCAGTATCAAAAGACTTCTCGGCGTAAACATCATCGATAAACGTTCCCATTTTCTCATAATACAATTCATCCCCATTTATTGTTAACAAAAAGTACGGGCATCCGCCCGTACTTCATGATCTTTTCTACCCGATACTGGGACCTCGAAACAGACTACCTATATTTTCCGCCGGATCGAGAGAAGCGATAATCCGATCTATCTCCTCCTTAGACTTGGCATCCTTGCACTTTAAAATCAAATGCTCCTTTTCTGTTTCTGTCAAACTGTCATACCCGGCTTTAACCTGCTCGTTCATGGCAACCGCCATGGATAATCCCAGAGGAAGATTTCCTGTCTGATTATTAAAATCCATTGTCATCTACACCTCCACACTTATTATGTGGATGCCGATGACTTCTTATTCAAAAAGAAAAATAACTCAGACTTCCTCGTCGTCCTGTTCCGCCGCAACTGCTGAAACTACGGAAGACACCACCGAAATGACAACTGCTATCAGTATGATCACCAAACCGCCAGCCAATAACATAAATTCCATTTTTACCGCTCCTTTGGACTTTTGTTATAAATCTCAATAGAAATATTGTAACGGAAAAGCTCTCTTTTTTCAACTGCAATTTAAAATTCCCTTACTTCTGCTGCCTGCGGAACTGTACCGGCGTCATTCCGTAATTTTTTTTGAAAAGCCGGTTAAAATGTTCAACTGTCTCATAACCCACATCTGCCGCAATACTTTCCACAGTCCGATTAGTCTCCTTCAGCATGGCACGCGCCTTTTTCATTCTTGCCTTTTTCACTGTTTCCTGAAAGGTAATCCCCGCACGCTCCTTGATGTATTTTGAGAGATATGGTGGCGAAAGGTGGAAGTTCTCTGCCAGTTCCTCCAGCGTCACATCCCGGTAATGGGTCTGTATATAGCGCATGATCTCCACGATCCGCTCTTCTCTGCCCTCTGTGATATTCTCACTTTGCGCCAGTTTATTTCCTGCCGACACCAGCGCCGCTACAGAGCTTTTTATGATATCCTCNTCAAGACCTACTCCCCAATACATCTTTCCGTTGCAAAGGATTCCCACATANGCNGCNGCCCTTGATGAGGATCCTCGGGACACGGCATGCTCCTCATAAACAGAAAGCTCATAGCTGATTCCAAAATACAGCTTCACCGCATTGCTGACTGCATCAAGACGTCCGTTTCCCGCGGTCTGTATGACNCTTCTCTCTTTATTCTGTTCAATAGTCACTTCCGCTTCAATGCCTTCCTCTACCTGTTTGAAATGACATTCCGGTATACTGAAGACCTCTCGCTGATTAATATACTGATCCTCAAAAATGCGATAAACATCACTGGGGGCAAGTTCTCTGTGCCGCCTGTCGGAAATTCCTTTCATCAGGTATCCAACTTCTTCCTTCATCTTATCCGGCAGCGACATCCCAAAATTCTGCTTCAGGATAAAAGCAATTCCGCCCTTCCCGGACTGGCTGTTAATGCGGATCACATCCGACTCATACTCTCTGCCCAGATCCTGAGGGTCAATNGGAAGATAAGGCACCGTCCAAAGTCCGCCGCTTTTTCCTTCTCTCCACCATGCCATCCCCTTGGAGATTGCATCCTGATGGGAACCGGAAAAGGCTGTAAACACCAGATCCCCCGCATAAGGCATCCGTTCGTGAACCTGCATGCCGGTAAGTCTTTCATAGGTTTCACGGATTCGCCCGATATCTGTGAAATCAAGTCCCGGTTCCACGCCATGACATACCATATTCATGGCGAGTGTCACAAGATCCACATTTCCTGTTCTCTCGCCGTTTCCAAACAGCGTACCCTCTATCCGCTGAGCACCCGCAAGCACACCNAATTCCGCATCACTGATTCCGCATCCTCTGTCATTATGTGGATGTACACTCAAAACTACTGCGTCCCTATACTTCAGGTTCTTATGAATATATTCTACCTGACAGGCAAATACATGAGGCATAGCGATCTGAACCGTTGTGGGAATGTTAATGATTGCCNTANGCCNCTCATCCGGCTGCCAAACATCAAGCACTGCATTACAGATTTCCACTGCATAATCCACTTCAGTTCCCGGAAANCTCTCCGGACTATATTCAAAGGTAAAATTCCCTTCTGTTTCTTCTGCAATCTCTTTCAGTAGTTTCGCTCCATCTACCGCCAGCTGCTTAATCTCTTCTTTTGACTTCCGAAATACCTGCTCCCGCTGTGCTACGGAAGTAGAATTATAAAGATGAACTACTGCCGAAGGNGCGCCCTCTATGGCTTCNAAGGTTTTTCGTATAATGTGATCTCTTGCCTGGGTGAGTACCTGAATGGTCACATCATCTGGGATCATATTTNTTTCGATCAACGCCCGGACAAACTGGTATTCTGTATCAGAAGCCGCCGGAAATCCCACCTCAATCTCTTTAAACCCGATCTGCACCAGCATTTGAAAAAATTCCAGCTTTTCCTCAAGACTCATNGGCTGAATCAGAGCCTGATTGCCATCTCTTAAATCCACGCTGCACCANATCGGCGGTGTCGTGATTGTGTCCTTTTCTACCCAGTCATAAGTAATCTTTGGCGGCATGTAATAAGATTTCCCATATTTATGTGCTATATTCATTCTTCTCAGACCTCTCTAATTTATGATGGTCAACATCTTATCATGACCATTTTTCTTTCACAAGTTATGATTTTAATCAATTTTGTTGATTTATTTTATCTATGTATATCATTGACAGCCAATACGAAAATTGTTAACATAGAAAATAAATTTAAATCAGGAGGTTCAACCAATGAATACAGATGTTATGATTTCAAATGATGTAAAGTATATCGGGGTTAATGACCGGGATGTCGATCTTTTCGAAGGACAATATATTGTTCCAAACGGCATGGCTTACAATTCCTATGTGATTTTNGATGACAAAATTGCTGTTATGGATACCGTTGATGTCCGGAAAAAGGACGAGTATCTTGACAATCTGGAAAAGGCCCTGACCGGAAGAACTCCTGATTATCTGGTTATTTCTCATGTAGAGCCGGATCACGCTTCCAGTGTAGGAGCGTTTTTGGACAAATACCCTTCCACCCAGCTTGTGGGAAATGCCAAAACCTTCCAGATGCTGGCTCAGTACTTTGACTTTAATCAGGACACTGTCCTTACCGTCAAGGAAGGAGATACTCTCTCCCTCGGAAAGCATGAGCTTCACTTCACCATGACTCCCATGGTCCACTGGCCGGAAGTCATGTTCACCTATGACAGCTATGACAAAATTTTATTCAGCGCCGACNCTTTCGGCAAATTCGGAGCACTGGATGCCGACGAAGANTGGNCTTGTGAAGCGAGAAGGTACTACTTCAATATTGTTGGAAAGTTCGGTCTGCCTGTTCAGACCGTATTAAAAAAGGCGGGCGCACTGGATATTCAGATCATTTGTCCGCTGCATGGTCCTATTTTAAAGGAGAATTTAGATTTTTATATCAATAAATATCAGATCTGGAGCACCTATCAGCCTGAATCAGAAGGTGTTTTCATCGCATATGCTTCCCTTCACGGAAACACTGCCGGCGCTGCAAAGAAGCTTGCTGAAATCCTTACCGCAAANGGNTGTCCCAANGTGGCTGTNACNGANCTTGCCAGAGANGATATGGCTGAAGCCTTAGAAGACGCTTTCCGCTATGGNAAGATTNTTCTTGCNGCTTCCTCNTATAATGGCGGTGTTATGCCNTTTATGGAAGATTTTCTCCATCACNTGAAAGCNAANAGCTATCAAAANAGAACCGTTGCCCTNGTAGAAAACGGCTCTTGGGCTCCTTCCGCTATTCGNACCATGACGGATATCCTTTCTCAGATGAANGATATCANNATTTCGGANACATCAGTCACCATCCGCGGCAAAGTNAANGNTGANGANATNAAGNCACTGGAANCGCTGGCTGATACCTTAATAAAATAAACTCGAANATACCAAAAGCGCAGGCATCAATCCTGCGCTTTTTATCTGTCAAATGACCTGGTCTGCAGCCTAGGAAAAATAAGTTTTCTTAACCTGATAAGGACACTCTCTGTCCGGATCATAAGAAAGATCCAGTTCATATTCTTCTCCCGGCATATATGCNATGGAAGAAAACATGGACACCCATACCGTAATTTTGGTGCCTTCCTGCAGCTCCCCGGAAGGATCGCTGATCACTTTCATCTCCACCCCATAATAGAAATCTTTGTCTATTTGTACGGTCTCTCCGGTCTGTTCCGCTGCTTCAATGGTAATTCTTTCAAAAATCTTTTCAGCCTTTCCATATTCCTTCTTTTCTTCCCTACTTAGTGCAGCGTTGGAGAGTTGATCGTTCTTTTGCTTATCAAAGAAAGCTTCCATCTCTTCACTAACATCATCTGCCTCCGCTTCACTTATCGCTCCGGAGGAACTGCGGTCTCCCTGCATCTCCTTCACCGCTGCCTCATCCATATCTGCCGACAGCGCATCCGCCATATCCGCTATAGTTCCGTCTGTCATATCCTCTGCCGCTGCAGCGCCTGTCTCAAATTCTTCCGGTTCTTCCGCTGCCTCTGCCGCTTCTTCCGCCACATCATCCCACATTTCCGTGGTTGCAGCATTATTCATCGGTGCCGCCGTATCCGATGCAAATTCCGGCGATGATTTTGGACGATTGATTCTCCCCAATAAAATCGCTGCCGGTAGGATCACCACCACGCAAAGGGCAGCCGCCACAGCGGTCCGATATCGGAAAAGAAATGAGATTACTTTTGCTTTTTCCGGCTTCTCTTCTGGATGTGTTTCTTTTGGGGTCTGATTGATATCCTGAATATCCTCTGCTTCTTCCGCCAAGGCTGTGGTCTTCGGAGTAAGACCGGCTTCAATGCGGTTCCACAGATCCGGCAGTTCTTCATTTGCCAGAGCTTTATATTCTTCTGCAAAATTCTTACTCATATCCACACCTCCTTAGCTTTTTGATTGCGTTTTGATATTTCCACGTCACGGTTCCCATTGGAATTCCCATGATCGCCGCTATTTCTTTAAATGTGAGTTCTCCCAGTACTTTCATGCTCACGATCTGTCGTTCGCCCGNTCCAAGCAGCGCCATTGCCGCCTGAACCGACATATTCTGTACCACTTCCGCTTCCACATCTGTGNTGCTCTTACGAAGCCCTGCCTTTCCCGGCTTTTCGGATTCTTCCTGATCCTGCTCGATATCCTGAAGCATAGCGGTCAGTTCCTCTTTTTTATGCTTGCGCAAAAAATCAATAGCCATATTTCTTGCCATAGTCGCAAGATAGCCCTTATGCCCGGTGCCCGGCTTAAACTGCTCCGCCCGATCCCACAGCTTAATGAAAAACTCGCTGGTAACATCCTCAGCATTTTCCTTTGACTGTAGGATTTCATAGATAATCCGGTATATGTAGCCCAGGTAATTCTCGTAAATTTCCTTAAGCCCCGTCTTATCTCCGCGCACCATNCGTTCAACTGCCTGTTCAAATTGATGCTCTGTCACGGTTTTCTCCCTCTTTGTTATTAGATACGTTTTATTCTGATGTGATTTATGGTTANTTTATATTACTATTTNNATCNAAACNNNTCTATTGGATAAAAGCGCCGCCTTGCGGCGACGCTTTCATTGCCTAAGTCAAGCACTTCAGNTTNTAATGCAAAAATTTTATAAAGCTTTAATNCTGTCGATTGCTTCTACCGTATTTTCATAGCTGCCAAANGCNGTCAGNCTGAAGTAGGTTTCNCCGCTTGGTCCAAATCCNGANCCCGGCGTNCCTACCACATTTGCATTTTCAAGGAGATAATCAAAGAACTCCCAGCTTGTCATGCCNTTTGGNGCTTTNAACCAGATATAAGGAGCATTGACNCCTCCNGANACGGTATANCCTGCACTCTTTAAGCCCNTCCAGAATATATTTGGCATTGTTCATATAATAAGCAACCTGACGTTTTAGCTGTTCCTTTCCTTCCTGAGAATACACTGCCTCTCCGGCACGCTGCACAATATAAGGCGCTCCATTGTATTTGGTTCCATGTCTTCTTGCCCACAGAGAATGAAGCTGTACGTCACCGCACTTTAAATCCTTGGGAATTACCGTATACCCTAAACGTACCCCGGTAAACCCTGCATTTTTAGAAAAAGAATGAAGCTCAATGGCACAGGTCCTTGCTCCCTCGCACTCATAAATGGAATGAGGCACGTCCTCCTCGGANATATATGCTTCATACGCCGCATCGTAAATAATCACGGCTCCCACCTTGTTGGCATAATCCACCCATTCCTGAAGCTGCGCTTTCTTTATCGTGGAACCGGTAGGATTATTGGGAAAACATAAATAGATCAAATCCGGTGTTTCGTCAGGGAGCTGAGGTGCAAAATCATTTTCCGCCGTACAGGGCATATAGATCACATCGCTCCATGTCTCAGCCTTGCTGTCATAAACTCCCGTTCTTCCTGCCATAACATTGGTATCCACATANACNGGATATACCGGNTCACACACNGCNATCTTATTATCCNTGCTGAAAATCTCCTGAATGTTTCCGGAATCACATTTCGCCCCGTCAGATACAAAAATCTCATCTGCTTCTATCTCGCAGCCTCTGGCTTTATAGTCATTTTCTGCTATAGCATTCCTTAAAAACTCATAACCAAGATCCGGTGCATATCCACGGAAGGTTTCCGCCCTGGACATTTCATCCACCGCNCCNTGNAGCGCCGTGATGATCGCCGGNGCAAGAGGCTGGGTCACATCCCCGATTCCCAGACGAATAATTTTTTTGTCGGGATTTTCCGCAGCATAAGTGTTTACCTTTTTCCCGATAGTTGAAAAAAGATAACTTCCGGGAAGCTTTAAGTAGTTGTCATTGATCTTAAACATACGCTCTCTCCTTTTATTTTCTTTCTATCAAAGCTCTATTTCGCCTTCAAATACCGTGGAAGCCGGTCCGGTCATATATACCAGGTTTTCACTCCTGTCCCATCGGATCTGCAAATTTCCACCTAATAGTTTAACAGTTACCTCTTCCCCCGTCAAACCATTTAAAACGCAGGCAACCGCACTGGCACAGGCTCCGGTTCCGCAAGCTAAGGTTTCGCCGGTTCCCCGTTCCCATACCCGCATTTCTATGGTTTCTGAATCCAGAACCTTTACAAACTCCGTATTAATCCGCTTTGGAAATCTTACATGATTTTCAAACATAGGACCGATCTCTTCAAGCGGCAAAGATGCAACGTCTTTCACAAACACGACTGCATGGGGATTTCCCATTGACACACATGTCATTTTGTAAATTTCTCCACCAACTTCAATTTGTTCAGAAATAACCTCCTCGCCATCGGCAATGACAGGAATATCACTTGCTTTCAGCACCGGCGCTCCCATATTAACTTTCACAGTCGATACCTTCCCATTCTCCACGTTTAGCTCTAAATATTTCACTTTTCCACAACTGACAATGCTGACGTTTCTTTGATTGGTAAGCCCCTTGTCATAGACAAATTTTGCCACACACCGGATTCCGTTTCCGCACATTTCCGCTCTGGTTCCATCCATATTATACATTTCCATTTCAAAATCAGCCTCTTTGGATGGATTGATAAAGATTACACCATCCCCGCCAATCCCAAAATGCCGGTCACTTAATCTTTTGACCAGCTCCGGCTTATCCTCCGCCGCAATCTGCTCCTTGTTGCCATCCACATAAATGTAGTCATTCCCACAGCCATGCATTTTTGTAAATTTCATGCTCCACCTCCCTGCAAAACAAATGTCTGCTTCGCAGCCGCTTGTTTTTCTTCTGCGGGTATTATATCACATATTTTCTAATATCAGTATAGATTTCCTTGCGGTGTGGTATGCAAAAAGTGCTGCATTAAATTAGCGTTTAGATGGGGTATGCGTATACAAAACATCCGCTCCAATAAAAATAAATCCTACGTCAGCACGCTCGATAAAGCGTTCGCGAATTGCTTCCTTTAGGATTTATTTTTATCGGAGCTGGGGTATCGAATGACGTATAGCCCAACTGGTAACTTCACTAAGGTCGAATGTTCCACTCTTTAGCGGATGGCCAGACAGTGAATTAGACAACTGTAGCGGAGTCATTAGCTGGTTTTACGTCAGCCAATAACTTAAAACCCGGATAGAATCAAATTCTTAAGGAACCCTTCAAAAAGCGTTGGTGCTTAGTGAGGTCCTTAACGAACTTAGCACCACTACGCTTTTTGTAGAGCGAGAGCGCGGTGACGTAGAATTTGATTCTATCCGGGTTTTCGTATTTCTATTTGAAACTTAGCTAAACGTTAATTTAATACTCCTGCACAAACCTTAAACATCTCATTTACACTTTCCATCTGATCGTTACCTTAAACAAATCTCCATCAATGTCCACCTTCATCTCGCCCCGCTGCAATTCCACAAAGCTCCTCGCAATAGCAAGACCAAGACCGCTTCCTTCGGTATTTCTTGAACTGTCTCCGCGTACAAACCGTTCGGTCAGGCTATCCGCCGGAATATTTAGCTCTGCGCTGGACATATTTTTCAGTTCAATCACAATTTCATCCTCTGCCTGCTCCAGATTAACATAAACTCTGGTATGAGGCATGGCATATTTAATGATATTAGTATACAGATTCTCAAAAATGCGATAGGTCTTCTGACTGTCCAGTTTCAGAACAATCTTCTCATCCGGCATACGAAACCGGAAGATCAGGTCGGCATCCTCCACTTTATCTTCGTATTCCAGATAAGCCTGACGCATCAGATTTCCGATATCCACCTCTTGAAGATTTAAAGCCACATTACCGCTGCTCGCTTTACTCACTTCAAACANATCCTCGATCAATGTTTTTAACCGGAGCGCTTTCTTTTCCAGTACTTGCAGATATTCCTTCTGCTGCTCCCCAGTCAGGTTCTCTTCTTTCAAAAGTTCGATATAAGTCGTGATGGCGGTAAGGGGGGTCTTTAAGTCATGGGATACATTGGTAATCAGTTCCGTTTTCATCTTCTGACTCTTTACTTCCTCTGCCACTGCCCTGGAAAANCCGCTCTGAATCTTTTCAAGCTCAGCCTTGTAGGACTCAAACACTCCCCAGTCNTTATCGAACTCAGTCTGCAGATTTCCTCCNGCAATGGACTCTGTTGCCTCAAGCAGCTTATGATACTGCTCCTGGATCTTTTGCACATACTTTTTCAGCACGATGTAAAGCACAATCGAGTATATAACCAGCGCCACCCATCCAAACAGCCACATAGCGCAGATGACCCCCAGAATGATAAAGTTGACCGCCACCAGCTTGAAAACCGTTTTATTAGCTTTTTCCCCCAGATCCACATGGAGAAGCTCCTCTTCAAGGGTTCTGACCTTTCTTTTACAAAATCCACATATTCTCCTTGTATAACGAAGAATCAGACTTCTTTCCCTGATGTATCCCAGAATTCCAAGTTCCCACACCTGCCCTAAGGAAGTCACCAGATAAAACCACAGCCCAAATGCCAAATAAACTACTGCCAAATTAATGCACCACGCAATCACAGATGCAATACGATTTATCTGGTAATCGGCTAACCATAACCATCCCAAGCTTCCACTGACCATCTGTGCAAGACTTCCCTCATTCACTCCACTGACCAGACTTGGCAGCCAGCTGTCACCCACTGTCAGTTCCATAAGTATAATCACGATAGCAAGTTCCATGGGAATCTGCACCAATTTTGCCTTATGCAGGGAATACCTCTTCCACAGTGGCAGAAAAAATGCAAAAATTGCCAGCAAACAGCAAATTTCTATGAGACTTCCCTCAACCCCTGAATAGTAGTAATAATAGTACCAACTCCGCCCGCTATCATTAGCGATCAGATTATCCATCTGCTGTCTGCTGAATGCATAACAGATGGTACAGTTTCTCGGTGCATTATAAACAGTGGTGGACGCCTTCATCGTCTGCCCTTCGTAAAGAAAGTACATATCCTCCCCTTCACGGCCAAAGTGAGATTGCTCCCAGAAACTGTTGGACAAAAATCTGCTTCTTCCTATAGTATTCTGTACTGCCTTGAGCAGTTCTTCTGAATTTTCACCCCTCACCGCTACATGCTCTAAAAAACCGGCATCATTGAAGGACAACTTAATATAGTAGGGATAAAGATTTTTCAGTTCCTCATCCGCTTCATCAGCTCCTAACCTGTCAATCGCTTTTCCCGTATTACTGATACTTACTCCGGTAGCATGATCAACCATGCAGTAATCTGCCGACCAGACAATCCCCTCCGGTTCAAGCACAAGGTCTTCCCAGTATTCCATCATGGAATCCATAACCTCCCCTGCCTCTTCACTCCAGGTTTCGCCAAAGGAATAGTAGGAGGTATCAGAATCAACCAGCTTCTCTTCAATATCCAAAAAAAGATCACGATATCTCACGCTCTCTCCTGCCACTCTTTCCGTCAGTTCTCTGTACAACACTGCATTTCCCCGATAAACATTCGTCAAGAAGCCCTCCGACTGTAAAATATTTACCTTATATTTCTCAACATTTTTTTTAAATACAGGATACTGCACGCAAAAAATGACCACTGCTACCGTAATAAGTAAAAACGCAATCAGTATACTTATTTTTTTATTGCTTTTCAATTTTGTATCCAATTCCCCACACCACCTTTAAGTATTTGGGCTCCCTGGGATTGATCTCAATCTTCTCCCGGATTTTTCTAATATGTACCATAATTGTATCGGTATTGATCGCCTGTTCATTCCAGACTCTCTCATAAATTTCCTCTGCGGAAAACACTCTTCCCGGATTTTTCATTAGAAGCAGCAGAATCTTAAATTCCAACGGCGTCAGCTTCACCGGATTTCCATCCACAAACACCTCCACCGTCTCTTCATTAAGCTCCAGGCCTCCGATCACATGAACCTTATCATTGGTCTTCCTCTCATCCACCATCTCCAGGTATCTTCCATATCTGCGCAGGTGGGAGTTTACTCTTGCCAAAAGTTCCATGGTTGTAAACGGTTTGGTCACATAATCATCGGCTCCCATATTCAGCCCCATGATCTTATCCACTTCCTCCGACTTGGCGGAAAGCATGATCACCGGAAATTCATATCCCCTCTCCCGCACTGCCATCATCATGGTGATCCCATCCATTTTCGGCATCATCACATCCACAATGGCAAGATGGATCTCCTGATTTTCAATCTGCTTAAGCCCTTCTTCTCCATCTGCTGCCTGATATACCACATATCCCTGATTTTTCAGATATATTTCAATACCTTCCCTGATCTCTTTGTCATCCTCCACAATCAAGATATGATACGCTTCCATTTCTCCCCATCCTCCTGCATTTCTCCGAATTTGAGCAATTTCAATGTCCTGTCCAGTATAACATATCCGTCAGATGGTTCCTACATAATCTTCTTTTCTTTTCCTGATATGCCCAAAGGACTCTGCTGTAATATTTTTCCGCCCATCCAGCGATCCGCAGCCCCTTATAATTACCTGCCGTTTGNAAAGCTCCCAGACGCAGAAAATTCAGTTCTTTCTTTTCCAGAATGTCCATAAGTTTTTCTGCAAAAAGCTGTTCATCCCTTTTTCTTGCTTTCTCGTCTTCTCCTGACACCTCTGTCATATATCCATTCCTGCCATTTACCACAATATCCTCTGTTCCGGTTGCCTTAAGGGCAAGCACAGGTGTCCCTGCTGCCATAGCTTCCANAAGAACGATTCCCTGGGTCTCTGATCTGGAGGTGAACAAAAACAGGTCACNGGCACGGCAGTAATTTTTGATCTCCTCNTTGGGAACCTGCCCGGCAAAAANAATATCCTCCTCCATCCCCAGTTCCCTCACCCGTTTTAAAAGTCCTGACCGATAGGGACCGTCACCGATAAGCACCAGTTTAAAGGAAGCTCCTGCCANCTGCTTATAATACCAGAGACTCTCAAACAGAAATTCCAGATTCTTTTCCTTTGCCAGTCTTGCTACCGTACAAAATAANTGCTCGCTTTGTCCGGCCAGCTCACTGCGCAGCTGCTCCGCTCTTTTTTCATCCGGCCNGAAGTTGTCATCCGACAATCCTGTGGGAAGTACTTCCACCGGTGAACCGATCTGGATATCCTCAAGATAATCCCGGATTGCAGGTGTGGGCGCAATGACCATATCACATCGTTTCAGAGTACAGTGGAGATATGCGGGCATTAGCTTTTTCAGACCTGCAAGTCCGATATAATGTAAATACTGCTCATACCTTGTGTGATAAGTGTAAACCAGCGGTACCTGATATTTCCACGACAGATAGCGCGCCGTNCTNCCGATCATCATCGGGTGATGAACATGGATCACGTCAAATTTTCCCTTTCGAAATTCTCTTTCAATCTTAGGATCCAGATGATTTGGTACAGAAAATCCGCCGGCAATCCCCCNNAGCAGAGAACCNTACCGGACAATATCTTCTTCCTCCTGCTGTTCATCATAGCTGGGAGCAAAGACCACCACCTGATGTCCCAGTTCCCGAAGCCCCATTGCCAGTCTTTCTACCGANATNGGCACCCCAGCCACAAAAGGTTTGTAACTGTTTGTCATCATNGCNATTTTCATTTTGTGCCTGCCTCCTTATGCCAGATACTTTAAAACCGCGTCACCCAAAAAATAGCCCGCTCCCACAAAAAATAAATTCCAGACAAATATTCCCAAGGTNGAGCTTATAGTGTACTGCACCAGGTTCATCTTAGATACTCCTGCCGGTATGGAAATCAATGTGCGGATCATGGGAATCAGTTTACTGAGAAAAATTCCCATGCTTCCCCGCTTCCTTACCCATTCCAGCTTTGCTTCAATTGCAGGTCTTTGTTTCGGAAACTTGTTCAAATATTTTTTCAAAACAAAGTCACCGCCTGTATAACCTATCCAGTACAAAATAAGACTCCCCGTTAATCCCGCCGCTACCGTAATCAAAATTGCAGGGATAAACTGAATGTTCCCTCTTGCCGCCCATACTCCCGCGAGCGGCATGATCACNCCTGCCGGAAAACCCGGCANATTNAAGTATTCCAGAAGCACGATCACAAANATNGCCACNCCTCCATATTTAACAAAATATTCCATAATTGCTTCNATTCCCATATANTCCTCCTGCTTNATANTTCTTTTGCATCTATGTNTTTATTCTTCCCTATACTTGTATAACGATGATTCTAAAATAAATGTTTCAATTATTTTCCTTTTTTANGTATTTTTTAATATAAACCGAAAATCTAAATAAGAACTGAATACAGTTCTTAAATATTTCTAAAGAAAAAGTGATAAATTTCCTATAACGGTGAGAAACTCGCTTTGCGAGTTTCTCACGTTCGCGGGCGGTGCCAAATTGGAATGCAAGCATTCCAGCTTGGCTTATGCTTTCCGCGCAAAAAATACCGCCTGAATCGTTTCCGATCCAAACGGTATTGTTCTTATTTCACAATATTAATCAGCTCCTCATCATGGCAAGAACCATCTGAGCAGTCTCAACCATATTCGTTCCGCTGTCCATACTGCACTTTTGAATGTATCTGTGCGCTTCCTCCTCCGACATATGGTTCCGGTTCATCAACACTGTCTTGGCTTCCTCGATCAGCTGCCGGTCACCCCGGCTTCTCTCTCTGGGGACTTTGCGGAGCTTTCTCTTCCGCCTCTCTATCCCCTGTATCATCATATCAACTGTATTGATCAGATCATGAACCTTAAGCGGCATGGCAAGGCACATTATGTCACTTGCTACAATTCCGCTGCCTATGACCTGCCCGGATGCCATAAGAAGCATCTCAAATCCCGGCGGAAGATCCTCCCGAAGCTGTGAGTACAGCATATCCGCAAGCTTATATCCGCATAGCACAATGCCATCGCTAAGCCCGTCCGCCAGTGCAATTGTCTGTGCACCTGTTGCGCAGACTCCCGAAACGGAAATTCCGTTCCTTACCAGCAGATTTTTCATGCTTCTGGCATCTTCAATCTTGGGGAGGACTACTATTACACCTGTCATGTGTACACCACCTCATCTCCTCAGCAAATACCTGCCCAAGTCCGTTAAAACTGATATAAATATTGGGCAATCTCCCAGTCTGTGACCTGAGAGCGGTAATTCGCCCACTCCTCCTTCTTTGCCTCTATATATTTGGTAGACACATGCTTTCCTAAAACTTCCTGAATAAACTCATCCTTTTCCAATTCATAAATTGCTTCAATCAGTGTTCCCGGGATTGCTTCAATGCCGAGACTCTTCTTTTCCTCTTTAGACAAAGCAAAAATATTGCAGTCCACACTTTCCGGCGGTGTGATTTTGTTCACGATTCCGTCAAGCCCTGCCCTCAGGCATACTGCCAAGGCAAGATAAGGATTTGCGGAAGGATCCGGACAGCGAAGCTCAATGCGTGTCCCCTCTCCCCGGGATGCCGGTATCCTGATCAGCGGACTGCGGTTGGTTGCACTCCATGCAAGATAAACCGGCGCTTCATATCCGGGCACCAGCCGCTTATATGAGTTAACTAAGGGATTGGTGATCGCCGTCATTCCTTTCATATGCTTCATAATTCCGCCTATAAAATAATACGCATCTTCACTCAGTCCATGCTTACCATTAGGATCCTGAAATACATTTTTTCCCTCCTTGGACAGGGACATATTAATATGCATACCTGACCCATTCACACCGAATTTCGGTTTGGGCATAAAAGTCGCATGCAGACCGTGCCGCTTGGCAATGGTTTTCACCGCAAGCTTAAAGGTCATAATATTATCAGCAGTTGCAAGAGCCTCGTCATACTTAAAATCTATTTCATGCTGTGCCGGCGCCACCTCATGATGAGAAGCCTCGATCACAAATCCCATATCCTCAAGGGTCAACACCATATCTCTTCTGGCATTCTCTCCAAGATCCAGCGGTCCCAAGTCAAAATATCCTGCTTTCTCATGAGTCAGTGTAGTGGGAAGACCGTTCTCATCAGTATGGAAGAGAAAGAATTCGCATTCCGGCCCCACTTCAAAGCCGTATCCCAGCTCAGCTGCTTCCTTCAACGCGCGCTTTAAAATATATCTGGGGTCTCCCTCAAAAGGTTCCCCGTTTGGCCGGTAAACATCGCAAATCAGCCTTGCGACCTTTCCCTGCTGAGGTCTCCAGGGGAAGATCACCATGGTATCAAGATCCGGATGCAGATACATATCCGACTCCTCGATCCTTACAAATCCCTCAATGGAGGAACCGTCAAACATGCACTCATTATTCAGCGCCTTCTCCAGCTGGCTTGCAGTGATCGCCACATTCTTAAGACTTCCAAACATATCCGTAAACTGCAGCCGGATAAATTCCACATCCTCATCCTTTACAAGATTCATAATATCTTCTTTCGAGTAATTCTTTCTCATTGCCACTTCTTTCCTTTCTATCATCACTATTCCTTGATCCAAAAATCACACGCCATATGGACCTTCCACGCCCCTATCACGGAAAAAGGCGCTCATACACCGGCCGGACATATTGTCAGACCAATATAGGAACGCCTTTGTTCTGCTTTAATATAACAGGGGATTTATGCAGTTGTCAACATGAATTTTAATATTTGAATTTTCCTAGACATTCTCTCTTCATACTATATCGCATCGATTTCTGCCCACAATTCTTCTTCAGAAATTAACCTGCCATTTTGCACATCGTCAATTGCTTCATCTAACTTAAAAAAAAGAACATTCATTGCATCATCCAAAGTGTAAGATATTTCCTGCTTCTTTGTATTATGCATTGCTTCCATAATATGATTATCCTTTCTTGATAAATCTATCTGTTGACCTTAGTATATCATTTATTGGTGCATGTTACTACAGAAATAATACTCAATCACAAATCTTAGTCTCATTTTTATATCAGAATCTTGCGAAGAAGTAGTACACGTGAATTCTCTATTATAAATCTAATTATCTCCAAACATTAATATTTCACTTTTATACTCCAAAATCAAATCATACATCCACTTATAAATGTATCCTTCGTTATTGCTTATCCATTCGTCTATTCTTTCTGTTTCATCGAACCATTCCTCTGGGTAATCATAGTTTTTCTGGTATTTTTCATTTGCGTAATCGCGTATACCAAACGCATAAGCATCTGCCATTTTCTCTTCGCCATTTGTTTTCAAGAAAGACAGCACTCTTTCAAATTTCCCTTTTTCGAACGCTCCGCTCTCATAATATTGCCATACTCCACACCGGAAGCTCATTCCCTACCAATTATTAATTTCCATATACATAAAGGCAATATCCGGAATATCCATAAACGGCATGTTCTTAAACCTGTTATAGAACAGCATAAAAAACCTTCCAGCATACTCCCAAAAGCTTTCACCGCCCGATGATTCAGCCGAAATAATCAACTCGTTTATAGTATTGTAGGTCATGTCATATCTCCACGAAAATTTGTTTAGTAATTCAATTATAGTCTATTTTTCGCACATATACAATTCCGAAAAAGAAGAATATAGTCCACATGCATTCATCCTCTATTAGCATATTTATGGCATATTTGGAATCCAATTCCAAATATGCCATANTNCNATCATAGGANATGNNANTTTACAATTTATATTTCCGATCTCGCAGCTTCCAACCTTTAATCTATGCCAACCCAACCTCCCGATACAGTCCTTCCCTATATTCCTGATCTGAAGCAGCTTTTCTTAAATCATCATTTCTTCCACTGTCCATAAGTATCTGCACGAGCTTAGCAAAACGGTTTTCACCCTCTATTTTTCCTTTAGCCCTTCCCTCTACCCGTCCTTCAATTCGTCCTTTTCTTTCATATTGATCAAATAATTCACACACTGTAACCTCATCCTCCTCNCTGATTCCCNGTNTNCTCAGCCACNCTTCNATATCTTCTNTGTCTGTTTCACCNGAAAGAACTTTNATCATCTTGATCAAAGCCGATTTATGNATTATTTTCCGGTTTGAACGGTAGGTATTCCCCTCCGCAAGAAAATCAACTACAATCCTCATGTCGCTTTGAAACAGTTCCCGTTCTTCCCTGTTCAGATGCCTCATCTCAAAAACNTGAAGCTTGAATTCATCAATATATTTCCATTTGTCTTCTGTAAGTTNACACCACCTNAATANNTGCCGGNTATTGCAACTGCTTTTCCATCTTGGATTTCCCCAATAAAGTACCATCTCAATCACNGGAAATACCCCATGTACCTTTTCCTCATATTGATCTCGATANGCACCTCCGANATAACCTGCCTTACGAAGAAGCATTTTCCCGTCTATCCNGCTCTGATTGGCTATCAAATACATTAAATTNATNCTGNTGCCGGANATCTCATACTTACATAAATCTTCNTATTGGGTGCGAAGCTTTTCCTTCCCCTGGTAAATGCTTTCTGTTGGCCCTGNCAACAANTTATCTGCCTGTACNACTTCTCTTCCCTGATACAAAAGTGCATTGATCACNTCNGCTGTAATATCCGGAAATGCCACAANCTCCTTCTCTACAATATCCTGCATTTCCTGTACTTTGCACACACTCAGCGCTCCTGCCGCATCCTTTGGTTCTGTCNCATNACTTTTTTCTTCGGGATTCCCCATTCTTCCTCCTTCTGCAGGAANCCGAAANTANANCATTTNCTNAATNGNCTNNNCCAAATGTCTTANNTCCGCTCCCTGCTTCATTTATTTAAAATTGGTAATAAAAGCAAGGATTCTAAAACAGATGACCGCATTCCTCTCCGGAATGTCCATTAGAATAACAGATAATAGAACAAATTTATATTAGAATTTCTATGCTTTTACTTATTGTAACAAGACATAGATGGTACGTCAACATCATATATATTAAATTTCGATAAACTTTTCAACTCTGTTACTATCTTTTCACCTACTAAAATCTACTCATACTTAACTTAGAAATAATATCAAAATAATTAACCTTCNACCTCATAATATTGCGCTTGTGCATTCCAAAGCTCAAAATATTTACCGGATCTATCAGCGACTAATTCATCATGNCTGCCACGCTGAATCAANCTGCCCATNTGGAATACNGCGATATCATTGCAGAAACGGCAGGAAGANAATCGATGNGAGATAAAAACGGCCGATTTCTCNCCTATCATTTGGTCCATTCTGCTATATACCTCNAACTCCGCAATTGGATCAAGCGCTGCCGTAGGCTCGTCNAGNATTATGAATGGCGCATCTTTATATAAAGCTCTTGCCAACGCAATCTTCTGNGCCTCTCCCCCGGAAATATCAACACCATTCTCATCNAAATCCTTATAAATAGCCGTCGAAAGACCCCGCGGCAACTTGTCGAGGCGTATTCCGAAGCCCGCNTCACGAAGGCACTGATCCGCTTTGTCTAAGTCTACGTTCATNCTGCCNGCAACATTTTGCCCCAGTTCAAAAGANAGNAGCTTGAAATCCTGAAACACAACAGAAAACAACCGCATATACTCCTGATAATTGTATTTTCGTATGTCAATTCCATTCAGCAGGATCTCACCTTCGGAGGGATCATACAGCCGNCACAACAGCTTGATAAAAGTGGTCTTCCCACTCCCGTTCACGCCCACTACAGCCAGCCTCTGACCTGCATGGAACGTCATCGACACATTACGTAGTGCATAATCCTCCTGACNGGGATACTTAAAAGAAACATTACGGAATTCGATCTCATACCCTTTGCCGCTGTTTTGATCAATAGCCGTATCTCCCTGATCCATTTTGTTCGGCATGTCCAAGAATTCAAACACAGTACGCAAAAAAGGGGTATTATTCTTTAAATTACCTAACGTCTCAATCAGCATGGANAAACCGCCGGATAATGCGATAATGGCACTCACATATTGCACCACCCGGCCTACGCCGAAGGCTCCTCCCAGCGCTTTTAAGGCGGCAAAAATATATGCTGCTCCTACAAATATCTGTGACACAGCTCCGGATAGGGCCTGATATCCTCCCATGGGTCCTCTTGATGCTTTAGCCAGCTTTGAGGTAGGAATAAACGGGTTATACTTTTTCAAATTGCTTCTGCTCAAAATATCCTGACGGTAGATACGTACATCCAGCGCCTTAGAACGGTCATTTCCGAGATGTCCGAGCCAAAACCCGAAAAGCCGATTTCCCAATTGGTTTTCATCTGCATACTTTACCCAGTACGATCCCGCTTTAACAGATAGTAGGGGTGCCGCAAACGTGACACCAAACATAATCGCGATAATAAGCAGAATAAAAATAGGATGATTAAGTATCATTAACCCGCCGCTGCCTGCTGTAACCGGCAGTATAAACAGTGACGCAGTTAACAGGATTGCGCTGATAATGGACATAACAGAACTGATAATCGCTTCAAAACTATATATAAGCTTATATAGCCCCCATCCTCCTGAGTCTGTATTTTGCCATATCCGGGAACGGAGTTCCTGTACATGGCTGTCATCCATATCCGCGAAATCCATCGACAGCAGCTTTTGGGTAAACACTTTATTCTGAGTATGCCAAAGACAGGCCACCTGAACATTCTTCCACCTGGTCAATCCTGCACAGAGCAGTGAAAGTACCGCAGATGTGCTCATCAATGCCAGTACATATGTCTTAAGCAAATGCGGATCACGCCCTCCTGCAATCTCATCGATAAGACGGGCCAACAGCCAAATATCCACATAAGGTGTCAAGGCGCAGACAACCCCGCAGATCAATATGGATAACAATAACCTGGGATTCTCTCTCCACCAGACACCAAATCCGCGCAATGCGAGCTGCGCTGTTTCTTTAAAAGAAACATGGGATTTACTTTTTCTCATTATAGTGCGAAGCTTCATTTCCCACTTCCTCCTTCTCGATAATATCTGCTTTGAATCTCAAAGAGATCCACATAATGCCCATTCCGAGCAATTAATTCATCGTGTGTCCCCTCTTCATCGATACCCCCTTCCGCAATTAATATAATACGGTCGCAAAATCTGGTGGAGGCAAGGCGGTGGGAAATATAGATAGCCAGCCGGCCATCCGTAAGTTCACTGTACTTGTTATATATTTCACTCTCAGCAATCGGATCGAGCGCAGAAGTCGGTTCATCCAGTACGATGATCGGAGCATTTTTGTACAAAGCCCGAGCCAGCATCAACCGTTGCAATTCTCCTCCCGACAGATTAACGCCATCTTCAAATACTTTGCCTATATGCGTCTCCACACCGTTAGGCAGTCTGTCAATTTTCTCCGTGAGCCCTGCCTGGTCGATGCACCGCTTCATTAACTCCATATTTATATTTTCATCAGTCTGCGCAATGTTTTCAGCAACCGTCACGTCAAGCACCGAAAAATCCTGGAATACTGCTGAGAAAAGTCGATAGTAATCCCGCCGATTATACGTTCTGATGTCGGTATCATTTAACAATACTTTTCCTTCTGTGGGATCCAGAAAACCACATATGAGTTTAATAAGTGTCGTTTTTCCGGCGCCATTTGAACCAACAATTGCCAGCTTCTCTCCCGGTCTGATCGTCAGGTTAATATGAGAGAGGGTATTCTTCTCAGCCTCCGGATAACGGAAGGAAACATCCTGCAGCTTAATCTGATAAGGAATATTCAGGTTCGGAGTTATAGGGATACCTTCCTCCATTTTAAATGTTTCCGGATAATCCAGAAATTCCCGAACTGCACAGATGTCAAGGCTTTGTTTCCGAAGCGCTGCAAGGTCGGTCATAATCTTGCCTATTCCGCTGGTAAAAACATTCACTGTATTAAAGTATAAAACAAACTGCGCGGCAGACACTTCACCCTTAAGCACAGCCCCAATTAAGAAAAGATAGACAATACCGTTTCTCATGAATGTAAGCACTGCATCTATAATATTGCCCCAAATATAGACACGTTCACCGCATGCAGCAAAGCTGCGATACAGACGCAGCGTGCTGTTGTATACATCTTCTATCCAATCGTTCATTCCAAAAATACGGACATCCTTTGCCAATGTATAATCCTTGGATTTTTCGCTAAGGTAATTCATACGGCGGGAATATTCCGACTCTTCACCTCTGTGCCGGTATCCCCAACCGTTCAGGTAATTGCTCACAGAAAAGCTGACAATAGTGGTGACCAAAACGGCAATGATCATGAATGGATTAAGAGTCGTAAGCAAAGAGAGATAAACAATAAATTCAACTACGTTTTTTAACAAATTCATCAATGTTGTCCAAATCACCTCAGTCGCTGCCGTGTTGCTGGTAACTAGCATGGAAGCTTTATCCATTTTTTTCCGGACATTCTGATCCTCAATATCAGGATATGACATAGTCAGCGCTTTATTTTGAATCATAGATCCGATAATGAGACGGACTTCAATACGCCCAAACTGTGAACATGATGAGAGGTAAGACCCGGCCGCGCTGAGCAATATTAATGCGCCTGTAAACAAGAGTATGATTGCCGTAAGCTCTGCAATAGAAACTTTAGCTTCAACAGCTCCGAGTATAGATGGCACAATAAAAAGCTGTGTAAGACTGAGCAGGATCGAGGCCACTGCCATTGCCAGAGCAAACAAAATTACACTGCGGCGCTGTCTCCATGCAAGCGATACCATATATGCAATGTTCTGTCCTAAACTGTGAGCAGGCTTTTGCTTCATATGTTTGGCTCTACCCAGTGTTTTTGATGAAATAGACATAACAATTCCTCCTCTTACTATTTTGAAATATCATGTAAATATTTTATGAATGAAATTCCGGCTTTTCAATATACCAAACACTTCGGTATTATTTTGTACAAAAATACAGGATTGTAATAATTTTTAAATCAACAAAAAGAGACCGCATTTCTGCGGTCTCACATATTACTTCTGGTAAACTATTTTTCGGATCGTATGAATCGAAAGGCAATATTCATCAGCTAAATCATCAATAGAAGCACCTTTTTGGTATTCATCCATAATTCTGCTGTTTCTTTGTTGCAATTCCTTACGATAACCAGATAATTCTCCCCAGTCTTTTCGCTGTTCCTGAATTGCAGGTATATAAATGTATGCCCCTTGTATATACCCTTGTAATTCTTCA
The DNA here is from genome assembly GCA_014804285.1 of Lachnospiraceae bacterium. Taxonomy (GTDB): domain Bacteria; phylum Bacillota; class Clostridia; order Lachnospirales; family Lachnospiraceae; genus Suilimivivens. The sequence continues at coordinate 25,877 of JAAVAA010000027.1, forward strand.
ACCAATATATCGGGAAGAAGTACTTTCGCGTTTACATATTTCATACAGGCTTCCTCCTTGATTATAATAGTCAAGCAGCAAAACCCGCGATCAATATTCAAGTGACTTCGATTACTCCATGCAAGCGTCACTTCCCGCAGGCCTTGCATGGAGCCAAGCTTGCTGGCCTCTTTCATTGACCCACATAAAATATCTCCTCCAATCTGTGTATATCCGCTTTAAAGATACAAATATTATAGCATTTTTTAAGTCCGTAGACAACACTGCTGTGCTGCATCACTGCAATTGCTATACATTTTTATATCTTATTTCGAACTTTCACTGACATAAATTGATGCCTTGTTCTGTATAATCTTCGTTACTTCCTCCAACGTCTTGTCACCACTAAAATAACTATCCACTTCGTCCATAATAATCCGATACAGATGACGGTCATAGGCATCGTTGATCTGAGCGGACTCAATTATCTGCATCAACCTCTGCGTCTGTTCCTCTGTCAGACAGTAAATATACTGAGGCTGATCATCTCCTTCAAAGCTCACCTGATTTTTCACCACCGGCTGTTTCTCTCCGTCTACGATTTCATATTCCGTTTCCAGGCTTTGCGCAAGCTTTTCTTCCATTGCCACGCGATTTATAGGAAGTCCAAGTTCCTTCTGATACTCTATGTCAAGATATTGACTGATAAATTCCCAACAGATTTCTTTGTGTTTGCTTTTCCCGCTGATTGCAAGCACAGGCGAGTCCGGCGAAATCACCGTTCCGCTCACGCTCTCTGCCGGATAACCAATATAGGAAATATCCTTATCATCAAAAATATATTCTGCACTGGCAATGCCATAAATCCCTCCAATACGAGTCGGTATAATCAAAGCTTTTCCATCCAGAAATGCCTGCTTCACCGAAAAGTCCTCATCTATTTCCAACCCTTCCGGAAAGGAGGCGGCAAAAGAAAGCACCTGCTCAAACTCTCCCTGATCAAAGCTGCAGGTACCGCTTTCCCAGTCAATATAATATTCCATGCTTCCCGTAAGGATACGGCTCAAAACATCATATCTGGTCTCACCGGGATATAACATGACACCTTCCGGCTGCTCCTCATAACAGGCCATCATTTCCTGAATATTCCACTGTTCCCGCCCACCTAAGGCTTCTTTACTGCCTGCAAAGGTATCCAGAGTAAAACTCACAGGGATAGCATATAAACTGCCCTTGTAACAGAAGGATTCCAGTATATTGGTAAAATATTTGTCCAGATTCCCCTCAAGATAAGGCATCAGGTCTTCTGTATATCCTCCTATAACATCTGTATTGGAATACATCGATCCAAAATCAATCAGATCCGGTCCATTACCAGCTATGATCTCCCGCTGAATCTGAGCAATTCCATCCTCCTCGGATATGTCTGCTCTTTGATAGCTTTTTATCTCAATCTGATAATCTGTATGATTTTGATTAAATACATCCACCTGCTTTTGTAATTCCGATTCCCCATAAAAGGAGGCAAGCACCAACACTACCGGTCCCTGTTTTTCTTTTCTTCCACAAGATGATAAACATAAAGTTAAAACAAGCAGTATAATAATTCCCTTTTTCATTTTTCTCCTCCATCTACTGTCGGAATATAATAAAATGTACAACCCTTGGTTTCTTTGTCATGAACCCTCATCCATAACCTTCCATCGCTAAGGATTTCATGAATATGCGCTTCTTCACCGGACGCTGGCATATCTTCCTTCGATATACGCTGCTCTACCGTATCAGCCCCGTCTACATATGCAGATACACCACCTTCAATGTTAACAATAAGAAGCTCGGCATCCGCCCCTGCTGACATACTGGAATATTTACAGTCATAATTCGGTAATGAAATGCACATACCCGCTATTCCATCTTCTTCCAACAGTTCTAAAATATCCGCCCCCTGATAATCTTCATAAATGCAATACATTTTTCCTGATTTTCCACGCCCAATAGCTTCTATCCTATCACTATTACAAGACCACCGCATCGTAACACCGCTATTTGGCTCTAATCTCAAAATGTCCCCTTCCTCATCAAAATAGAAATTTCCATCCAAGTCCGTGACAAAGCAAGTCGGAGACCTTTGTTCCCTTGCAAATAGATCCGAAACATCCAGCTTTCTTTCTACCTCTCCCTCTCGGTTAACCGTCCAAATATAACTGACTTCATAAGTCGGTACATTAAATTCCCATCCATCTTCTATAATCTTCTCCACTTCCATCACCAATATATGGAATTTGCCTTGGTAATCTGTTGTCGTTTGCCTTATTGCCATATGATCCGGCAGTTCTATACAATTCCATGATAACGGCTGTCCTTCTTCGGGCATCTCCGCAATATAAAACCTGTTCTCTTCAGAAGCGCTTCCATAATTATATAGTATATCTCCACTCACACTTAATACGCACTCTGAGAACGCCTCTCCATAACGGACAGCAACTGTCTGATTGGAACCAGCTTCAGAAGCCGCTTCCAGTATTTCCTCCTCCGGTTGAGTTTCTGCCTCATTCTCCAATTCTCCCGACACAGGAGTCTTTTCTATCCTATCTTCTGTTTTGTCATTCGACAAGTTTTCTGTCTCTTTATTTCCACATGAGGATACGAAGATCAGCATTGCGGTCAGCATTATCAAAATTATAACTTTCTTGTAATTACATATTATATGCACGATTCGAATCACTTCCTTTGGTATTTCAATTTTTATCCGGCGTCCTGCTGCCTTGATTCTACCCTTAATCTTATAGTATCTGAAATGTCTGACAGATGTAAGAATCAGCCATTAAATTATAGATATTTCTCCTTGGAATTATTGTACAAAGAAATCCCCTTTCTCCTATTTCTTTGCATAAAACCATGCACACACTAATATGATAATAAAAAGAACGTAACGGGGATATCCTATGAGCTCCAAAACCAAAATTGTTGTACTTCATCTGAAAGAATTGATATATACCGGCATCTTTGCGCTGCTGGGAATATTATTTATCATCCTCCTGATCATTATGTTTGTTCCCAAGGACAAAAAAGAGAACAATGCTGTGGAAACTCCTGCGGATTCCTACGTTCCCGGTATCTATACCACCTCCCTGATCTTAAATGACAGTGCCGTGGATGTGGAGGTTACTGTGGACGAAAACAATATTAACGACATCCGCATCGTAAATCTGGATGAAGCNGTTGCTACCATGTTTCCGCTTATTGAGCCGTCNTTTGACNCNCTNGCCAATCAGATTCTGCAGAANCAATCCCTTGACGGCATTACTTATTCNGATGANAACAAATATACATCCATGGTGCTGCTTAATGCGATCAAAACCTCNNTGGAAAAGGCNGCNGCGCCTTCTCCTTCCGCNAGTCCATCCGCTTCACCGGCAGCTACATGATNATTTCCATCACATAACATAGAGCGGCNCAAAAGGCCGCTCCACTTCATATTGCATNACGGANNCAGNNTGTCCGCNGACTCTCATTATTTTATCTCATCAATCTGNTCCATCCAGATTCTCACGCAGGCATCCGANGGCATCCGCAAATCTCCCCTTGGAGATAATGCCACNCTTCCNACCTTGGGNCCATCCGGCAGGCAGGANCGCTTAAACTGCTGGGAAAAGAAACGGCGGTAAAANGTTTTCAGCCATTTCAAAATCGTCTGCTCCTCATACTGCCCCGCAAAGGACATTCGGGCAATCCNGTAAATCTTTNCNGGCTCATACCCCCAGCGCAGCATATAATATAGGAAGAAATCATGAAGNTCATAAGGNCCTACCAGATCTTCCGTCTTCTGGGTNATNNCACCCTCCGTCGGCGGAAGCAGNTCCGGNCTTACCGGNGTATCCANCACATCCCAAAGCACNGCCTTTAACTCTTCATTTTCACAGGTATCNGCATAATACTGNACCAAATGGCGGACCAGTGTCTTCGGNACNCCNGCATTGACTCCNTACATGGACATATGATCGCCATTGTAGGTTGCCCAGCCAAGGGCAAGCTCNGACATATCTCCCGTACCNATAACAAGNCCGTTTTCCCGATTNGCAATGTCCATNAAAATCTGTGTTCTCTCNCGAGCCTGTCCNTTTTCGTAAGTCACATNNTGGTTTTCCGGATCNTGCTTAATATCNCGGAAATGNATCTCCACCGCTTCCCGGATATCCACCTCTTCCAGAGTAACCCCAAGAATTTTTGCCAATCTGCAGGCATTGTCATAGGTTCGATCTGTGGTTCCGAAGCAGGGCATTGTTACCGCCCGGATATGGCTTCTTTCTATAAAAAGCAGGTCAAAGCTTCTGACCGTCACCAGAAGCGCCAGCGTAGAATCCAGTCCTCCCGATACTCCGATCACAGCGTTTTGACACCCTATATGCTCAAACCGTTTCTTTAACCCCATAGATTGTATGGAAAGAATTTCTTCACAGCGTTTGCTCCGCTCACCGGAATCTGCAGGCACAAAGGGCGTATGAGAAAAGCTTCTCTCAAGCGGGGTTTCTACCATTTTAAGACGAAAAGGAATGATCTCATAATCCCTCTTTTTTTCACAGCCGAAGGTATTCATCCTTCTCCGTTCCATGCNNAGCCGCCCCAGATCGATATCCCCGTAAGTGATCTGATTCTCGAACAGCTNNGCTTCCTTCAGGATCACTCCGTTCTCCGCAATAATATTGTGTCCGCCGAACACCAGATCCTGAGTGGACTCCCCTTCTCCGCTGCTACAATATACATAGCCGCAGATCAGCTTTGCACTGGCCGATTTTACCAGCATCTGCCGGTAGGAATCCTTCCCGATGGTTTCACTGGAGGCTGACAAATTGACCAGCACCGTTGCACCTGCCATAGCATGGGATATCCCGGGAGAATCCGGAACCCAGATATCCTCACAGATCTCACAGCCAACCAAAAGTCCTTCCATTCCTTCNGCCTGAAANAGAATNTCTGCGCCAAAAGGAACTTCCTCTCCNTCAAAGGAAAACANCTCNGGCTGATGGTTTCCGGGCTGAAAATGTCTGGTCTCATAAAATTCTCCGTAAGAAGGAATATTTACTTTGGGAATAAAAGCCAGTACCCTTCCATCGCTGATGACTGCCGCCACATTGTAAAGCTTTCCTCTCTTTTCCATCGGGAGTCCCACAAACACCAGNGCATCCTTTTCCNTGGTATGCTCTGCGATCCTGCTAAGCTGCTGCCTGCAGGAAGAAAGCAGTCTATCCTGCTGCACAAGGTCTTCACAGGTATAGCCACAGATGGCAAGCTCCGGAAACACAATGATCTTTGCTCCTCTAAGAAAAGCTTCATCCAATCCTTCGCATATCTGTTCTGTGTTATAAACCGTATCTGCCACTCTGATCTTCGGAGTGACTGCCGCTACTTTAATAAATCCCTGCTTCATATCCGTTCCTATCTGCTTTTCTTTAATAATTCCTTTAAATCTTCAATGGTAAATGTATAAGCGCTGTTGCAAAAATGGCACTTCACTTCAATATCCTTGTTTTCGGATATCATTTCTTTGATCTCCTTGGAACCTATGCTGATCACTGCCTTTTCCACTCTTTTCTTATCACAGTTGCACCAAAACTGTGTGGGCATGGTGTCCACAATTTCCATATCCAGTCCGGAAAGCAGAAGCTCCAGCATCTCTTCCGGTGTCTTTCCTTCCTCCAACACACTGGTAACGCTGGAAAATGTGGAAAGATTTTTTTCCAACCGATCGATCACGGAATCCTCCGTAAAGGGCATCAGCTGTACAATAAATCCGCCGGCCTGCTTTACCGTATTATCCTTTTCCATCAACACACCAAGCCCCACGCTGGATGGCACCTGCTCCGATGTGGCAAAATAATAAGTAAGATCCTCGGCGATCTCACCGGTCTGTAATACAGTCTGCCCTGCATAAGGCTCCTTTAATCCCATATCTTTGATCACCCGCAGTATTCCCTGTCCCACACCGCCGCCTACATCCAGCTTTCCTGCCTTACTTGGCGGAAGCATCACCTGTGGATTGTTTGCATATCCTTTTACATTTCCTTTGGAGTCGGCAGTCACTGTCATGCCCCGGATAGGACCGTCCCCACTGACCTGAAGAGTAAGCAGATCGTCATCTCCCTTCAGCGTCGCTCCCATCATTGCGCCGCCTGTAAGCAGCCTTCCCAGCGCCGCCGTTACCACAGGGCTGGTGTCATGGGCACATCTCGCCTTTTCCACAAGGTTCTTTGTAGTAGCGGCAAATGCCCGGATTCCCGCATTTGCCGCTGTTGCTCTCACAATATAATCTTTCATTTTAAAACCTCTCTTGCTATCACATAAATCCGTTCACTGGTTTTAGTTGGCGCTTTATGAGTATCTGCATCCAGCAAAAGCTCCACCTTCATTCCCGCCAGTTCCACAAACCTTATCATTTCTTCCGGCGTGTAGCCTCTCTGAAAATGGGTCTCCGTAAAACGCCGGTACAACTCCTCTTCCCCCGCCCTAGTAAAGATTGTCAGGTCGTACTCATTGATATGCTGCTCCGNATGATAATAGTTTTCCCAGATNAAGCTGCACGATTCCCTGTTCTCAGCNATGGTNTCATCTCCNATNACCTGCTCATACTTATATACAGTNTTAAAATCAAAAATAAAAACNCCACCGGGATAAAGNTAATTATTTACCAGNGAAAAAGTNGTGACAACCTCCTCATCCTCAAGCAGATAATTCACCGAATCACAGACGCTGAGNACTGTCCCCACCGTACTGTANAGATCCAGCTCCCGCATATCCTGACAAAGATAAAGGACACTGCTGCCAGACTTTTCTCTTTTTTCCAGTGCAATGTTCAGCATCTCCTGAGACAGATCTATACCGATCATGTCATAGCCCTTCCCGGCAAGAAGTTCCGTCAGGGTTCCCGTACCGCATCCCAGATCCAAGACCAGATTTCTTTCCGATGCCAGAATCTGCTCACTTTCGCATCCGGACTCCCGCTTCTTTTCTTTGGAAGGCTTCGACACGCCGTACTGCTCTATCAGTCCTGCAAGGAAATCCGCCCACTCTTCATAGGGAGTGTCATCCATAAAAATATCATAAACATCCGCAAAATCCGTATATGCTTCCACGTTCTTAGTCTCCCAGCTTCATGGCTATCACAAAACCGATTGCAAAGGTAACCACGCTGACTGCCACACTGACCGCCGTAATCGTTCCAAGCTGTGCCATCAGCAGAACGGCAAAAGGCGAAGCTACGATCAGCCCGATGATTGCCCAGTAAGCCTGCATGGGAAACTTCTCAAAAACAACTTCAATTAACTTGGCAATGGCAAAAATACCTACCACAATTCCTACTCCTGCCGGCACCAGCACACCGCAGCCCTGCAAAATTCCCTGCATGTCAAAGGAAGCAAGGGCAGTCACAAAATTCTTAATTGCACTTACGATNGGATTATAATACCCAAGCAGCAAAAGCATCATGGAACCGCTCACGCCGGGTATTACCATGGTTGCCGATGCAATGATCCCCACCACAAACAATTTAATGCAGGACCAGAGTCCGAAAGTCAGATCCGCAGCATTTCCTTCTTTTTCGCCTATCAGGGCAAGTCCGACAACCAACACGAAAAATACCAGAAATGGAATAATATAACTGATCTTGATTCCTTTTCCCTTTACCTTTTTCCATGCAGCCGGAAGTCCTCCCACGATCAGACCAATAAACAGACAGCTGGTCTGCAGCGGAAAATGCTCAAATGCCGGCTGAATGATAAAAGACAGGCCAACCAGTGCAATTCCTGCTCCCACAAAGATTGGAATCAGAAACTTCATGCTTTCCTTAAATTCCTTGAACAGATGGGTCAGACAATGAATCAGCTTATCATAAATTCCCATTGACACCATCATAGTTCCNCCGCTGACGCCGGGTATAATATTGGCAACACCCACTACCATACCTTTTANTACATTTTTAATCATTTTTCTTCTCCTTTATATAGTTGGTCAAAAAGTCCACCAGCTTTTCCATCTGTGCATCCGTTCCTACGGTGATACGCAGATAATTANTGATTCTNGGCTTCTCCCAATATCTCACATAAATGCCGGCTTCCTTTAATGCCAGAAAAATCTCCTTGGCCGGNATGCTCTCATGGGTTACAAACAAAAANTTGCTTCTGGTATCNGTGAAATGAAAGCCAAGCCCGGCAAGCCGCTCCTTGGTCCATTCCCTTGTTTTTATGATTTTTCCCACAATTTCTTTGAAGTAAGCGTCATCTTTAACGGCCGCCGCTCCNGCTTCAATAGATGGCATGTTCATNGTNTAAGAGTTAAAAGAAAATTTAACATCCTTCAAATATCGGATCAGCTTCTCATTTGCCATNGCAAACCCNATNCGCATTCCTGCCATTGCNCGAGACTTGGAAAAAGTCTGTACTACCAGTAAATTATCGTATTTCTCAATATAGGGCAGCATGCTCTCACCGCCGAAATCCACGTAGGCTTCATCAATGATAATGACCGAATNNGGATTTGATCTTATAATTTGTTCAATAACTTCAGTTTTTTCAAACACGCCGGTAGGCGCGTTCGGATTGGGAATCACAATNCCGCCGTTAGGNTTTANATANTCCTCNTTNNGAATCCGGAATTGTTCATCCANNGGACANGTTTCCCATGGAATCCGAAANACNTCNGCCCACACATCATAAAATGAATAGGTGATATCCGGGAATAAAATCGGTTTGTCTCCGTTAAAAAAGGTCATGAATGACAATGCCAGCACATCATCCGAACCTACTCCCACAAAGATCTGCTCCGGTTTCACTTTATAATACTCCGCCAATGNATCCACTAACTTNCNTGCNTCCATGTCNGGGTACAGNCGNAGCTTTTCNCTGTCAAAATTCCTTAACACCTCCGTNACCCCCGGAGCCGGNGGGTAAGGNCANTCATTGGTATTGAGCTTNATAANTCCCTCTTCCCNGGGCTGTTCGCCTGCAACATAAGGCGTCACTCTTCTTATATTATNTTCCCAGCGTCTCTCCATACGCACTCTTCCATCCTTAATCTATATNTTTCCAACCATGCTACTAATGGTAACATTATCCGGAATCGACTGCAAGCACTATTCTCTGCCTTTAATGCAGTTCCTTCATACTTTCCNGCTCAGCGTTCTTATTCCGCCGTCCATTCCTCTGCTGCNCTCCGGTATTCTTCCGCNTGTTCCGTAACCCCCAATGCCTCATAGCACTCAGAAAGACGCCTGAGCGGNAGNTCGCCTCCCATATGGATATTNAAAATGCTGGAAGTCTCAAACGCNGCATTGTAATACCAGATGGAAGCTTCCACATAATCCTCTTTCGAAAAATAATATTCACCCAGTTCAAAGCAGACCTCGCTGATTCCTTCATCAGCCACACCTTTCATAGCATACCGGTACATTTTCAGATACTCTCCCCGCAGCCTTGCCGAGCGCACTACCACACAAAGCGCTTCCTTCATCTGCNCCGGCGTNGTNTCTCCCCNATCNGCTTCCTGCGTAAAATATTCTTCCGCTCTCCCAAGCTGCTCCTCATTACCNGATATNAGAAGTTCTTTGGCATACATGGTGAAAAGCCGTTCGGAGAGTCTTTCCCCTTTTTGAATCATCCCTTCAAAAATCCGGATATCNCTTCCTGCATGGCTTTCATGAGGCTGATGTGTAATCTCAATCTCACTGTCAAACACCACCGGCAANAGNCGTACCGTTTCATGNACCGGNTCGATCCACCAAAAGCTGCGCNGNCNCTTGAANAANTTNGGNCGAAGNTCTCTGTCAAAATTGTAGACNGTTCCATGGGAGAGCTGATTTCCGTAATACATCTGCACNATCTCCACATCTGGNACCAAGGTTTCNTTTAAGAACCGNAATTTCTCTCTGTTCTCTTCNTTTAAAACNTCATCTGCATCCGCCGAATANATATATTCACANGAAGCCTTGGAAAAAGCAAAATTCCGGGCTGCCGAAAANTCATCNATCCATTTGAAATCATATACCTTATCTGTATANTTTAAGGCAATTTCNNTTGTCNGATCNACTGATCCCGTATCCACAATGATAATCTCATCCATCAGATCCTGAAGACTGTCCAGACATCTTGCAAGCACCTTTTCTTCATTTTTTACAATCATACATAANCTGATCGTTGTCATCNCTATTCTCCTTACTGGCAAACACGCATACACATTACTACAGTATTGATTGACAATATAATTTCTTTAAATTATATTAGTTGTGTNGGCATTNGACGCTATNAATTATAACATAAAATATCTGATNNGAACAGGAGTTATCGGTATGAAGATTAACGGAAAAGGNATCATCATCAAATCCATTCAAAGNTTTTTTACCGTGTGGGCNCTGATGAANGCCAGCCGGATGCAGCCGGGNAACATTCTTACNATTGTTTTCTTNCTNTTATGNTTTTTCTTTTTGNNCCATATTGACACNNGANTNCTNCTCTCNGGTTTTGANAAGGGAAAACNCACNCGGNTTACCGCCGGTTTNCTTTCNNTTGCTCTTTTCNGCTCTGTATATGNNAGTTGATTATCCTNATTATATAGNAGANCTTACCAATCCNCTGTTCCGTATNGGAATTATTTCGGCTGTTTTGATTGGTTTTCTTGTTTTGTTTTACAATCTGCTGCTNCTCCTATTCTCTTACACCGGAGACAAAAANNAGCTTGAAAAGCTTCTTTTTGNANCNACCNNCGNANCTTCNGNTTTTTCGTCCCGNTNTACGGGNCGNNTNAAATTCTTTCTGNANAAATNGGCNNCACTNTATCAANGCCGCACCGGACTCTGNTCTTTTCTGCTGTGCCTGCTATGCTGGCTGCCTTACTTTTTGTATCAATANCCCGGAATTATGACTCCTGACAGCATTAACCAGTTTGAACAGGTTCTTCATGTGATTCCCTATAGCAATCATCANCCGTGGATGCANACTCTTTTNATNGGNGNCTTTTACAATCTGGGCTATCNNCTNACCGGAAATATGGTNATTGCTATGTCCTTTTATACNNTNTTTCAAANGTGTCTGCTTGCTTTTTCCGCANCNTACCTGATANCTACCATGCGTCANTATCGCTTTCGTCCCTATAGTCTGCCTGATTNCCNCACTGTTTTTTGCGNTNATNCCTTANCATGGNGTATTTTCCGTAACGNTATGGAAGGATATTCCCTTTGCCGCNGGTGTGATGCTGTTTAACTGTTCCATGCTGCGNCTNNTCAANAAGGTTNCCCCTTTNTCTCTGNNANNNTTTACNCTTTCCGGACTTNTCGTNTGCCTGTTNCGTTCCAACGGCTGGTACGCNTTTTGNCTGTNTCTTCCCTTTCTTTTGTTTTATTTTNNAAGATNGNCAAAAGTATTNTTTCCGGTNCTTCTGGGNATCTTTGCAGTTNCCCTNNTAATTAAATATCCGNTCATGAANGCTTTCCATGTAACNCAGCCNGATACNGTGGAATCTCTTGCAATTCCCGCCCAGCAGGTTGCGGCAGTGCTGTGCAATGATCGTCCTTTAANGGAAGATCAGCGTGAACTGATTGAAAACGTAATCGATCTCACNTATATTAAAGAATTATATAACCCTTACTATGCNGATAACATAAAAGAACTGATCCGTGCCGGTCACCCGGAGTACCTTGACAACCACAAAAAGGAGTTTTTCAGGCTGTGGGCAGAACTCGGACTCACCTATCCGGGAGATTACCTCACTGCCTATGTTAAGGAGACCTACGGCTACTGGTATCCCGATTCCTTTTACTTAGTGGCAGAAGCGGAAGGCGTCAGCGCTACAAATCTGGGAGTGTCCCACACACCGTTGATCCGCGGTCCTCTTGTTGTCAAANCCAAAGAAATTGCCATCAAATTAGGCGGTATGGTTCCCATCTATGGCACTCTCTGGAGCATGGGTGTGATATTATGGATTTTTCTCTTCTGCATTGGAAACGCCTTTGTCCGAGACGAAAAAAAGAAACTAATCCTTTATCTCCCCAGCGCAGCCCTGCTCTGCACCGTACTGATTGCAACACCGGTTGCCACGGAATTCCGCTATGTATATTTCCTGGTATTCGGACTTCCCTTTTATTTGATGAGCGCACTGTTACAATTCCCGGAATAGCAATCCGCAGTCGGTTCTTATATTCCATCAATAAATACNGCTTCTTTATTCGCACATTTTCCCATAAAAAAGAGTTGGCAGACCAGCCAACTCTTTTAAGTCNTTATAATACTTTTGACAAGAAATCCTGAAGTCTTTGNCTCTTNGGATTATTAAAAAACTCNACAGGCGTGTTTTCTTCCATNATAATACCTTCGTCCATGAANAGCACCTTGGTTCCCACCTCTCTTGCAAATCCCATTTCGTGTGTAACAACTACCATNGTCATGCCGCTTTCCGCGAGCTCCTTCATAACATCCANAACNTCNCCNACCATCTCCGGNTCGAGCGCNGAAGTAGGCTCNTCNAAAAGCATCACNCNGGGATTCATGGCAAGGGATCTGACAATGGCAATTCTCTGTTTCTGCCCTCCGGAAAGCTGGCTGGGATAGGAATCTGCCTTTTCTTTAAGTCCTACTCTCTCTAAAAGAGAAAGCGCCTTTTCCTTTGCTTCTTCTTTTTCCATAAGCTTAAGNTTCACCGGTGCAAGAGTAATGTTATCCATAATGGACAGATTATTGAACAGGTTGAAGTTCTGAAATACCATGCCCATATGCTCCCTGACCTTATCAATATTTACTTTTGGATCTGTAATCAGTTGTCCGTCAAACCAAATCTCACCACTGGTAGGCGTTTCAAGGAGATTAAGACAGCGCAGAAACGTACTCTTTCCGGAACCGGAGGGGCCGATCACTACAATCTTTTCACCCTGATGCACGTGGTAATTCACACCCCGAAGTACATGGTTATCATCAAATTTTTTATTTAAGTCTTTAACGATTATCACTCTTACGCAGCCTCCTCTCCAGTTTATCCAACAGTACAGTCAGTATTTTAATGATCACAAAATAAATTACCGCGGCTCCAATCAGCGGCATGAATGCTTCATAGGTTCTGGAGGATATCTGACTTGCTGTTCTGGTCANATCCGTAAGGCTCACATACCCTACAATCGCCGTCTCTTTCAGAAGCACAATAAACTCATTGCCAATNGGNGGCAGTACATTTTTAATTGCCTGAGGCAGAATAATGTAGATCATGGTTTGCGTTTTAGAGAGTCCTAACGACCGNCCTGCNTCCGTCTGTCCTTTGTCCACCGCAAGGATACCAGCCCTCACTATCTCTGCTACGTAAGCGCCGCTATTAATACCGAATGACAAAACTGCCACAAGTACACCATTTTTACAGCTTTTCATGATAATAAACCACATAATGAGAAGCTGCAACACGGAAGGCGTTCCTCTGATCAAATCAATATACACATTGGCAATTCTAGCCCAAATCGACTTTTTCCCTCTCCGGTTCGTAGACAGCTTCATAAGNGCCACGATCGTACCAATGATCAATCCCAGTATCGCTGCCAAAAAGGCAATCTCCAACGTTGTCCCAAGACCGCTTATATAAAGCTTCCATCTGTCACCGGAGATAAAGGCTATCTGAAACAACTCTGATACTCTTTCAAACCACGCCTGCATAACAAAAATTCCTTTCTTTCCCTAAAAGAGGATAGCATGCCCTGATGCGCTGCTATCCTCTCTGACTTTTCTTCCTGTATAGCCTGCTTTGCTATTGTAATAATGCTTCTTTACTGTCCGATATACTCCTCAACAAGCTTGTCAAAAGTTCCGTCTGCTTTCAGTTCATCCAGTGCTTGGTTGATCTGATCTGCCAACATTACATCACCCTTGGGAAGTGCAATTGCATAATCTTCCACTTCGAAGTTAAACTGTGCACCATCAATTGCCTTTACCTGTCCGGCAAATTTGCTCTCAAATACAAGCGCCGGATTCTTATCAATAATTACGCAGTCTACCCTTCCGTTGATCAGATCATTTACCGCATCAACTGCCTTATTGTACTGNGAAACAGAGGCTCCATCCACATCATCACTNGCAATNAAGTCGCCGGTAGTGCCAAGCTGAACGCCGATAGCCTTTCCTGCAAGATCATCAAAGGTTGCAATTTCCGATCCTTCCGGAACAATCACATACTGAACCGCGTCATAATAAGAATTGGAAAAGTCTACAGAATTCTTTCTCTCATCTGTTACGGTCATACCTGCAATTGCTACATCGATCTTATTTCCGATAGAAGAAACNAATGAATCAAANTCCATATTCTCAACCTCTACCGATACCCCNAGCTTTTCGCCGATAGCTTTAATAAGTGCTACATCGAATCCGTCCGGTTCTCCGTTGTCGTCCACATACTCAAAGGGCGGGAACTCTGCATTNGTTCCTACTGTGAGAACCCCATCTGCAAGAGCCGCTGATCCGGTTGCAGCTGTCTCATTTTCTGCTGCATCGGTCTCAGGTTCTGCTACATCAGCCTCTGGTTCTGCCTCATCAGCCTCATTCTCCGCTGTGTCCGCCTCGCTGCCTGCTGCATCTGCAGGTGCTGTCTCCTGACCGCCACAGGCAGTAAGAAGACTCATGGTCATTACTGTTGCCAGTAAAATTGCTAAAAACTTTTTCATAATCATCCTCCTTATGCATAATTATGCATTTGCTTATAAACATAATGAGTCTATCACGTTCATCCTTTAAAAGCAAGATTTTTTTAGTTATCAGATTACAAAAATCATTTCTTTTTCCAGCTTTGCAGACACTCTCTTAGTATCTTTATACACCAAAATTTCCTGCTGTTCTTTTCCCAGNCGAAACATNCCCGGTTTGATACAATAGCGGTTTGTATATGCCTTCTCTGCAATCTGCTCAGATATTGTCACAGCATACCCTTCCTCTTCCAACCGGATAGGACAACGTCCCAGTTTCACAAACCGTCCTTGACCGTCATCGTTGTAAATTCTCACACTCCTAAGGAAATAAAGCAGCAATAAGAAAAGTCCTGACAATAACAGCAGCATGCCTGCTGCAATCGAAAAGATTCTGACCTTCGGATCTGCAAATACTCTTTGCCAAAATCCTGTTTTTTTCACCTCCACCGGTTCCGACAAGGAGGCCATGTTTTCTTTTGCTTCTTTCTTTGTTACTTCCTTCTTTATAACCGGCTTTCTCCCTGCTGTCTCCTCTGCAAAACCTTCATTGGATTCTTCACGGCTCAAATCGCGGATTTCCTTATCTGCTTCTTCCAAAATCCTGCGATTTCCGCCTCCTCCATCGCCTGTCCCTTCATCAACCGGCAATACAGGAGCGGGTGACGGAGTTTCCCTTGGCAAAACCTCTTCGCCTCCATCGGAGGGTTCCTCCGTCGGCTGGGGTTCTCCGGTGGGCGCTTCCTCTTTGTCTTTCCCGGTATCCGGCGTTGCCGAAGCAGCAGGAATCGGTGTACTTGTTGCTGCCGGAGATGGCGATATGCTCTCCTTGCGGAATACATTTTCAATGGCAATGATGCTCCTCAAGCCGCTTTCATCCACATCCGGGTTTTGCAGCCGTACTTCTACTGTATAATTTCCATTCTTCTCTACTTCAATCCGTTCACCGTTTCCAATCTTTTTTCCTGTTTCATCATACCAGACAAAGGGCGGCTCATCGAGCAGAAGTTTTCCACCTGATAAATCCTCTATTCGAACGCTTATTGTAACCTTTTCACTCTCTCCTTCTGTTTCGTTGGTAACGATCATTTTACCTATAGGTGTCTTTTCATCAAGACCACAGTTTCTGATATAACCTTCCGCCGTTTTGCCGCAAGAAAGCTCATATCGTTCCACACCTCCCTGCTCAAATCCGCATCCTGTCTCATAACCTTCAACGGTAGCCTCATCTTTTCCGCAGATGACCACATAATCCTCCGCTGTTTCCGTATCCTTTCCACATACAAGCTCCTGATAGTCATGATAACTGTAAGACATGATTCCACATTCTCTACAATATTCCAGATGGACATCCTCAACTCCAATATCACAGTTCACATGAGTACCGGTTCCTTCCGCCTTTTCATGAACAGATTGTCCGTGCGCATCGCACTCCTTCATTTCGGTTCCGATCACCTCACCTTTGGTATAGCGGATGGTACATATCTTATTTGTATAACACGCCTCTTCATGGGTATGATAAACGGCTCCATAACATCCCTCTTCGCTTTGTCCGTCTCCTTGATGGACATGATAAACGGTTTTGGAATAACAGCCTGTGCCGGAAGCTTCATCTCCCTGATGCACATGCTTAATTTCTGTTTGATAACAGCTTCCTCCTTCTGTCTCGTTTCCCTGGTGGACGTGCGGGATCTCCTGCTGATAACAGCCGCCCTTTTCACCTGAATTTCCTATGTGCTTATGATAAATTTCAGTGACAACCGTCTTTTGCGGCAATTCTTCTCCGTGTACCGGCATAATCGTCCCAGCCGACGTTGTAAATACAGTTACCAACAAGGCAATCCCAAGAGCCTTTTTCCCTGTTTCCTTTTTAAATAAAGTATTTTTAAGCTTAGAAATTCTTCTCTTCATTTTTCCTCCATTCATTTCTATGTCCCTGCCTGACAAATTTGTATCCGGCAGGACTATTTTTCAAAACGCAAAAACCCGTCCGTGAAAAGTTCACGGACAGGTCGTTTCTACATAATCATCTGTATTCCATTTGAATTTCTAAGCGGATAGTATGTTAAGCATAGCACACTTTAGAAACAATTGTCAAATATTTATTTTCAAAAACCATTCCCTTGGCAGCCCCATACTTATCCAATCTTCTCTTTCAACTCCTGATATCCTTTCGCTAATAATTCTACCTGTGTTTTCATTCTCTCATGACCGTCAACATCTTTTGTATACATGAGCCGGTCAATCTTATCATCCAGAACAGAAATATCTTTCTTTAAAGTTTTGTAGGCCATGTCCATTTCTGTCCGCACTGCTTTAAATTCCATATCCATGTTTGATTCCAGATTGTCCATCCTGCTATTCAGCGCTGATTCCATAGAATCCATACGACCTATAATAGCTGTAAACATCTCTTCATTCGTCATGCCTGTCATCTCCTTGTACATTCAGTTTACCTCTCTTTCTTTTTCCGGTCAATGCGAAACATATGTTCTACATTTCGTTAATTAGTAAATGTTTTTATATCTTTCCAATCTCGTTTTGACTTCATTAATTAATTTGTAACATGTGAAAATACTGGCGATATACCAATGATTCCATGTTGTATGGATAGATTTTCACATAGATTTGATAGTTATGAAGTGAGTATACTCTCTCGGATAAAAAATGTCAAACAAAGAAGTTTAGAATTTGATTTCTATCCGGGTTAAATTATTGGCCAACGGAAACCAGCTAGTGACGCCGCTATAGTCACCCAACCCACGGTCTGGCTATTTGCTAAAAAGTGGAACATTCAACCTTAGTGGAGTTCCCAGTTGGGCTTTGCGTTATTTGATAACCCAGCTCAGATAAAAATAAATCCTAAAGGAAACAATTCGCGAACGCTTTATCGAGCGTGTTGACGTAGGATTTATTTTCATCTGAGCGGACGTTTTACATACGCATACCCAAGCTAAACGTTAACTTAACCACATTCGAAGCTGTCTCCTAACCCATACCCACACTCCCGACAGTACAAGCGGAATCCCGATGCCCGCAAGCAGATAAACCCATTTTCCGGCCTCAGCTCCCCCCGGCAGGTAAACAAAATTTATTTCGCTAAAAAACAGTTCCGCGTCAAACTCCGCGCAAAACAGCGTGCCTATGCTGAGCAGATAAAAGAATCCTTTCACCAGCATAAAACAAGCAACATGGTGCATCATGATCGCATATGTATTTCGCCCTATGGAAACCATCTTCCGGCAAATGTAAGGAATCCTGCTGATAATCTTTGCGATCCGGAGCCAAAATGCAATTCCGGTAATAATCGTAATATAAGGGATAAGCGGCCCGTTCGCAAAACTAGTAACCCAAACGGCGCTGAATGCAAGACCTGCGCAGAAAATCGTGATCAGCAGCTGCACTCCCATAACAAGAAAAAAGTATGGACCATCCTCCACCCGGTCATAAATCTCAAGTTTTTCTCTGTAAATTCTTCCCATCTGAAATCCCGGAAGCATAAACAGAAGCCGTCCCGGAAGCTTGTGCCAGCCCCACACATGACCACCTATGGCAAGCCATACTGTAAGAACCCCTGCCAAAAGACAAAAGCCAAAGATCAGCCATTCTTTATCAAGCCGAAGCAACGACAATATCTTCCGCATCAATACATTGATTACCTCAATCATAAAAAGCACAGGTACAAACCATGCCGGGAAATTATAAATAAATTGATGCCCGTCCAGAAAAGGTGACAAAAAAAGTGTTTTCAAGGAAAGATCACTGCCTATGGAGAACCCTGCATGATGCAGCAGTGCCGCTGCAATTCCATAAAATATATTCCATAAAAAGTATGGTAATAGCAGCGTCCTGCATTTTTTCAAAATGTAATTAACAATCTGATCCTCTGCTTCCCTTTTATAAAAATAACCGGAAACAAACAAAAATATGAATACATGAAACGAATAATAGGGAAACAAACCGCCAATATCAAACAGATTATATCCTAAATGTCCTGCCACAACCAGTATGATGCCAATTGCAGACAAGACCCGAAATTCCTGATTCTCCTTAACTACCGCCATAAGCACACTCCTTGCAAAAATTCTATCCCCAGTATACAAAAAAACATTGTACAATAAAAGCAAAAAAATTATAATAAACTTATGAGAACAAAAGAAAAACTATCATTTGCTTCATACAAAAAAATAATTCTGTTCCTCGACCTCTGCATTTTTGCGGGGTTTCTGGTTTCCTGTGCCCACAAACGACCTGAACCGGCATCAAATTATATTCCAACAGATTACCTTGCCATTTCAGAAAGCATATCCTATGATCCGGCTCAGCTTAATCAGATTCCTGACAACCCATTTCCTTCATTAAGTGTGCCTACATACATCACGAAGGTCAAAGACACCTATTTTATCGTGGATTGTTACAATAATCAGGTCATTTATCATGATAACCTGACAGACCCTTTGTATCAATGGCAGATCATGACCAATGATATTGCCATGGGACATACTCTGGCAAGCGATGGAACTGTGTATCTGATTGACGATACCGAAAATAACCGGATCCTCGTTATGGAAGAATCAGTCAACGAAAACGGACAGCCTGTGTTTATACCCACACAAGAATTTAGTAACATCGGTAACCGGCCTCATTACATTTTGTACGATGAATATACGGATACCTTTTACGCATGGAGTTCGATGAGCGGTGAAATGTATCTGTTCCGTCATGCAAAAGATGATTCCCGGATGTATCTGACAGAGACACGGTCAATTCCTTCCCTTGATGGTGTTTATGTTCGTTCCTTCACCATCGTGGATGACCGGATCTATTTTGTTTCTGGTAATTCCAGTATTATCGAGGCAGATCTGTATACTTTCGAGGTAAAAAAAGAATATCCGGTTCCCGACTGCCTCGCCGGCATGATACAGCTTACTCCTATTGAAAACTACTATTACATTACCGTTTCTACAAATGCTGCCGGCAATCAGGATTACGCCACTATAATCCGTACAAAAGATTTGGATGACCTTTCCTCTGGAAATTATGAAGATATCTATGCATCTTTTATTGGCGGTGGAACGCCTTATTATATCACCCAGATTGACGATTTCTGGTATCTGACGGAGCATCGGATTCCTGGGCATTCAATCTGGCGATTTCGAGTGCGGAATAATTCTCTGACCGACATTACTACTTTGTACTAATAAATTTAAATAATACAAGGCAAATTATCGAAAGGACTCCACAAATGAAAACCATGCTTTTTCAAAGAAAAGGGGTTAACAACCTATCCCCAGATCAAAAATTTAATTCAAGCATACTCCTCGCCATTATTGGTTCCTGTATCCTGACTGCCGTAATGCAGGCAAACAGCTTCTTATACAACAGTCACTATATAAAAACTTTCATCATTGTATGCTTTTTTCTGCTATACGTTGGTCTTTTCGGTTATCTGAAAGCCTCCAGACATCTTAACGAAAACACTTTGGTATTCATGCTTATTTTTCTGGGAACATTGCTACGTTGCAGCTATGTACTCTGGTCCGGACTTTATGATCGGCAGCATGACGCTGGAGCCTATACCGGAATGGGAACTCCCTTTGTCAATCCCGGTCACATAGGCTACATTGAATATATTTACAAATTTCATAAACTGCCAGACATCAATCCTTATGAGCTTTTTGCTTATTATCATCCGCCTCTGCATCACATTATTTCCTTTATCTGGCTTCAAATGAATATCTTTCTGGGTGTAAGTGAGGAACTGGCATTTGAAAATCTGCAAATTCTCCCTCTTTTCTATTCCTGTCTGTGTATGGTAATCACCTGGAAAATCTTAACGGTTCTTGAAGTAAAAGGAAACGGTCTTTTGATTGGTCTTGCTTTTATGACCCTTCATCCTGCTACAATTATTATGGCAGGCAGTGTTAACAACGATATGCTTACCATTTTATTTATGTGCCTGATCATCCTTGGCTCTTTAAAATGGATCCGTCAAAAGGATCTGAAGCATCTTGTTCCTTTGGCTTTTTACATAGGTCTGGGCATGATTACTAAGCTAAATTCCGCAGTTCTTGCTATCCCGCTGGCCGTAATATTTCTGATGCATTTTATTTCTGTTATCCGCGCCAGAGAAAAGAAAACGATTTTAACATGGATCAATAATTACTGCATTTTTGCTTTAATTGTTCTACCCATCGGCCTGTCCTGGATTGTAAGAAATCTTATTCGCTTCGGAGAAAAACCTGGTGTTCCGGTACCTGGAGAGACCTCTCCGATGTATACAGCCAATTTACCTTTGTGGACCAGGCTTGGCATCCCTGCTTTTTCCCAATGGCATTTTGATTTCCCCTTTCATCCAATCAGTGCAAAGGCCTGCTGCAATACCTGGGTGATTATGTTCCATACTTCTCTATTTGCAGAGGAATATCCCGCTGACCTGTCAGATATTCTTCTGGTTCTTTGCCAAATCACCTTTGTACTAGCTGTACTTCTTGGCATAGCAACCGCTATTTTACTAGTATCTGTTCTTCTTCATAAGCATACTGACTGGGAAACACGGATATTCTTACTGACAGGTTATATAATCATGTTGATTTCCTTTGCTGCTTTTGTAATCATTTATCCCTACACCTGCAGCAGCGATTTCCGTTATGTTGCTATATGTCTGGTTTATATTGCCATTGCACTCGGACTGGGAAATCGCTATTTTCTCCAACTCCCTTATACCACCTCCAGC
Organism: Lachnospiraceae bacterium; assembly: GCA_014804285.1. Classification (GTDB taxonomy): domain Bacteria; phylum Bacillota; class Clostridia; order Lachnospirales; family Lachnospiraceae; genus Suilimivivens. Next base: position 47,284 of record JAAVAA010000027.1, read on the forward strand.
CTCTTCTTCACGAAAGCAGTTCCAATAATCATGCATGCAATCAACTGGGGAATCCTTTTTATCCTAGGAGCTATTCAGATTATTTACCTTTTCTGGGAACGCTGGTAATTTTCGTAGTCCTCCCTGAGTTCCTGTTCCGCCAGCTTAATTTCTTCCAGAAGATCTCTTGCTGACAAAAGAGCACAGCCTTCTCCGCGTATAATGATCTGTTCAAGCCCGTCGGAGGTGGCTACCGTAACATTATATTTTTTACTGTTCTCATGGGCAAATCGCTCAATATAGCGATCCGCCGTCTCCGCCTCTTTTGTATAAACCACATGGATATTATGATATTCCAGCGTCTCTGTCGGATGTCCGGCAAGCCTATATGCATCGAACACCACTATGAGATTGCACTTTCGGATTGCCTGATAATTGCACAAAATATCCAAAAGCTTTCCTCTTGCTCCGTCCAGATTGATCTGTGCAAGCTCCTTCAGCTCCTGCCATGCAAAAATAATATTATAGCCGTCCACCAAAAGATATTTCTCTTTTGGCGGCTGGGGTTTATATACTCTGCTCTGCGCCGGTGTCAAAACTCCCGTCCGGNTTCTCGTTCGTTTCCATCCTTCTCTGCCAGCTTCTCTGCTTTCNTTTCGATTGGCATGGGAAGTCTTCTGNANAATTGCATCGATCTCATCAAGACCNAGGCTGCGTTCTTCTCTCTCTGCCCCTCTGGNTCTTGCGCCATATATCTCATCCGGTCGAATTCCCGGTATCTGCCCGTCTCTATCCCCTGCTTCACCGGCNTCTTCCGATACCATGTCTTCTGCNTCAAATGTGCTCTCCAGATGCATGTAATCNGGCACCTGATTCCACTCTACCACAAATCCCGCTCCNTGAGCGCAAAATACGGACGACGCNGGATTTTCCATATCCCGCAGCGGATCGTAAGNAATCTGCTCCATAACCTCCNCTGTATTGTGACATGGCAAATAGCCCTTTAANGTACAGGACANCTTTCCGATTCCTCTGCTATAGGCAATCACTTCTTTTTGATACTCCTGCATTTGTGAAACCGGAGCCTCTCCTGCCAGAATCGCCATATCTGCACTCTGTCCTTCCAGTTCAAACCGGGCNCCGTATTTGTCCAGATCGCTCATCGCCCGNCCTACCATACCGCCGGGAATCTCCAGACGAAATTCATACCATGGCTCCAGAAGAATACTGCGNGCCTGCATCAGTCCCTGACGCAGCGCACGATAGGTAGCCTGCCTGAANTCTCCGCCCTCCGTATGNTTTTGATGNGCCCGCCCGGCCGTCAATGTTATTTTTATGTCNGTNATCGCNGANCCTGTCANNACACCCACATGCTCCCGCTCCTCAAGNTGNGTAAGAATAAGCCGCTGCCAGTTTTTATCCAGAAGATCCTGACTGCATTTTGANCCGATGCATACTCCGCTTCCNNGNTCCCCCGGTTCCANCAANAGGTGAACCTCCGCNTAATGGCGAAGAGGCTCAAAATGNCCGACNCCCTCNACCCGGTCNGCAATAGTCTCCTTATAAATNATAGAACCCTCGTCAAATTCCACCGGGATACCAAANCGCTCCTNGATCAAAGTCCGTAAAATTTCNGTCTGAACCGGACCCATGACCTTGGCTTTGATCTCCTTATTTTTTTCATCCCACAAAATATGAAGCTCTGGCTCCTCNTCCTCCAATAANCGCAGCTTCGGCAGCATAGAAGCAGCATCGCAGTCCTCCGGCAAAAGGATTCGATACCCCAGTACCGGTTCAAGCAAAGGATAATAGATTTTTTCCTCTNTTCCCAGTCCTTCCCCTGACCAGGTNTGTGAAAGGCCTGNTACTGCACAGACACTGCCNGCACCGGCTTCCTCCGCCGTCTCATACTTTTCTCCNGAATANAACCGGATNTGATTCACCTTTTCCTGCCATTTNGGCTGACCTTCCTTTTCACCTCTGCCNGTACCGGNNATCATNTCCCGGGCATTTAAGGTTCCTCCTGTTATCTTCANATGGGTAAGCCGGTTTCCCTGNCTATCTCTTGTGATCTTATACACCCTTGCACCAAANTCNTCCGGATAAACNGGCTCCTCCATANATTCTGAGATTCCATCCAAAAANTCCTGCACACCGGTAAGTTTCAAAGCNGANCCAAAAAAGCAGGGAAAGATNCTTCTTTCCCTGATACCTTTTCTGATATTATCCGGTAAAATCGTTCCCTGTTGCAAAAACTCTTCCAGCAGTTCCTCTCCACAGACCGCCGTCTCCTCATANAATTCACGGCTATTCCTCTCAGTGAAATCCACAAANCCCTCTCCTAATTTCGCGCGGAGTTCTAAGAGCAGTTCCCTTTGATCTGNCTGCGGCCGGTCCATCTTATTAACAAAAACAAATNCCGGTATCTCATAACGTTTTAAAAGTTTCCACAATGTATAAGTATGCCCCTGCACACCATCGCTGCCGCTNATCACCAATATTGCGTAATCCATAANCTGCAATGTACGTTCCATTTCCGCGCAAAAATCCACATGTCCCGGAGTATCCAAAAGAGTTATCTGCANATCCTTCACAGACATCCTTGCCTGCTTGGAAAAAATGGTGATCCCTCTTTCCCTTTCCTGCTCATAATTGTCCAGAAATGCGTCCCTTTTATCTACTCGTCCCAGTCTGCGGATACTGCCGCAGGTATAGAGCATTGCTTCCGACAATGTTGTCTTTCCCGCGTCCACATGTGCCAGAATTCCTACCGCCAGTCTTTTCATAATCTGTCCCATCAGAAATCATCCTCCTTAAGGAGCAACCCTATTTCCTTTCCGCAAGCGCTCTTTTTCCCAGTTCCAAAGCTCCCATGATTCCCTGATCATCGTTCAGACTTGCGGGTACGATATAATTTTCCATATTTTCAAGTTCTTCCGTCTTGATATAACCGCCAAGCATTTCCTTCACATAGCCGCGTATCATCGGGAAAAGCTGCTCCTGATGCATGATTCCTCCGCCAAGAATAATCATTTCAGGAGAAAGTGTCAAAATATATCCGGTAAGCGCCTGAGCAATATAATATGCTTCCAAATCCCAAACTTCCTTCCGGTCCTTTAGCTCAGCAGCCTTCTTTCCCCAGCGTTCCTCAACTGCCGGACCTGCAGCCATCCCTTCCAGACAGGTTCCGTGATAAGGGCATTTCCCCTGATAATTGTCACCCTCACGCCTTTGGATCATCACATGTCCCGCCTCCGGATGAAGCATCCCGTGAAGCAGTTTTCCCTCAATGTAAATCCCGGCGCCTACACCAGTCCCAATAGTCACATAGACCACACAGCTTTTTCCTTTTGCCTGTCCGAAGGTCACCTCTCCAAGTACAGACCCGTTCACATCCGTGTCAAAACCCACGGGATAGTTAAGCGCTTTTTCAAAAGCATTCACAATATTGAAATTAGCCCACGCCAATTTCGGCGTACTGGTAATATACCCATAAGTAGCTGACTGCCTGTCCGGATCAATGGGACCAAAACAGCCGATTCCGAGTGCCTCAATCTGCGCCTTTTGAAAATAGTCGATTATTTCAGGGATTGTATCCTCTGGAGTTCTGGTGGGAATGGAAATCTGCTCAAAAATCTTTCCCGTCTCATCTCCAATTGCACATACCATCTTTGTTCCGCCTGCTTCCAATGCTCCAAGTCTCATCTTCCTTCTCCTTTCGCATTTTATTTCATTTCTTCATATCTATTTTGAAATAAATTCCGATCAATCTCCACGATTCCGGTGTTTCCGGTTTTATAATTTCGGGCCATATCTTCAAAGGGCGTATCATAAAGGTACGACATCAATGTCATGATCACCGCGCTGTGTGTGACCATCAATACGTTTTCCGCATTTTCATCAAATATACCGGATAACGCAGGCAAAAGTCTGTCGAGAAGCTGCTGATAAGATTCTCCGCCGGGTGGTATCTGATAACGCCGGTTTACATACCAGGCCTGATATTCCTCCCGAAATTCTTCCCGCACCTGCTTCCATGTATAGCCTTCCCAACTGCCAAAAGAAATCTCTTCAAGGCCTTCCCTTACAATAGGAGTCACATGAATAGCCCGCCCGATCACTTCTGCAGTTTCCCGGGCACGCTTCTGACGGCTGGTATAGATAGTTTTGATCTCATAACCGGTTTTCAGCCGCTTGGCCAACTCATGAGCCTGTTCCCTTCCTCTTTCATTAAGCAGGGTATCCGTCTGCCCTTGTATTCTGTTTTGTATGTTCCAGTCTGTCTCGCCATGCCTTGTAAGATAAAATTTCATTCCGATCCTTTCAACACTTATCTGGTTTCCGATCCGCCAATCTGCACATACGATGCCTGCATGCCTTTATTATACCATCTGCACCCTGTCAGCGCCAGAAAGAAGTGATGGCAGGCTCTAAAATTTTATAATGATTCAGGCTGATAGTTTTCGCTGCCGGGAAAATCCTTTGGCAAACATGGCGGGCTTGGTGGTAACATGCTAAATTAACGTTTAGATGGGGAAGGGGACTGAAGTCGTTTCAGCTTTCGTATGGCTTATAGCGATCTTTCGTTAGATTTTGGAGAAACAGCTGTCATAAAAATGCTGCTGCCCAGAGACGTTGTCCGAAATACCCTGAGCAAATAATTTCGTCTTATAGAAACTATTATTCAGGGTATGAGTTTCGACTCTGGGCAGCTAATAGGCATTTGTGACAGCAGGATTCCCAAAATCCCGAAAGGCGCTATCGCCACAGAAAGTTGAAATGACTCAGTCCCCTTCCTTCACTAAACATTAACTTAACCTCTTTATTCACGCGCCCTCCTACGCAGATGTAAAAAATAACCAATAATCCCCTCCGCATCCATTGTCAAAAATGCCGAATTTGGGCTATTTTCTTAATCTTCACTGACATTTTCGAAAAATTTGGGGTAAACTGAATATATAGCAATTTAGTGTTTTGGGCACACATTTTTAAGGAGGCTTTCTATGTTTCAAAAAGGTGATTATGTAATTTGCGGCAACAACGGTATCTGCTGTGTACAAGATGTCACCACGCTGAATATCAGCGGTGTTGACAAAACGAGAGAATATTACCTGCTCAAGCCGGTTTTCCAGTCCACGAGCACGGTCTATGTTCCCATAGATGCTGCCGAAAAGTCTATCCGTAAAGCGGCTTCCCGCAAGGAGGCGGATGAACTGATACAATCCATTCCCAATATTCCGCTTATCCCGCTTGCAGACGAAAAAACCTTAGAGCGCACTTATAAAGAATACATGCATGAAGGAAGCTGCGTTGCATGGATCAAACTGATCAAAACCATTTATCTCAGAAAGGAAAAAAGGATTTTAAAGGGCTGCAAGGTCACTGCCGTAGACAGCCGGTATTTCAAACTGGCAGAAGATTTTCTCTACGGCGAGCTTTCCGTTGCTTTAGATATTTCCCGTGACGAAGTTCGAAATTACATCGCCCAATCCATTGACGAAAACTTTTCAACCGTCTGATGTCTTCTCCTTCTTAAAGCCGATGCTGACGTTCGGATTCTTTTCTTTCAGTTCGTCCAGCATCCGCTTTACGATTTCTCGCGATGATGCCTCTAATTTAAGCAATTCGCCTGCACTTGTTTTCAGCATCAAAAAATGCATATCAAAGTTAGCCACGCTGCAACAGAGTCTCCCCTTTACCTCCTCAATTCTAAGGTAAGCATGGGTAATTTCTTCATAAGGCAGGGTATGCCACTTAAACCCTCGCCGGTATGTCAATTCCTGCTCCCCCAACTTAATCTTCTTATCTTCCATTCCTTCTCCCTCTCCTTCTTCTTATTGCAAATCTATATCCGTTCCCAGCCACCACCTGAGCACATCCTGTATTTTGGCATCCCAGTATTTCCACTGATGGTCTCCCGATGACTCCTCACAAACCAGATCATAGCCCAATTTCTTTACATACTCCCAAACCGTGAGGTTTCCCTGATATAAGAAATCCTCCGTGCCGCACCACGCATAAAGCCTTGGCAATTCCTTTTTCTTATCTTTCAGCTTCCCTGCCAGTGTCATAATTTCATTATCCGAGTCCGCCAGTTCTTCCAGGCTTCCGAAAATTCCCCTAAAAAGTGGTATAAGGTGCGGCTTTTCTCTGTTGTTCCGCTTCACATCCTCAACAATATCCAACGCACCGGATAACGCCGCTGCCGCTCCAAAAGTATCACTAGCTCCGAGCCCCAGCTTCCATGCCCCGTATCCGCCCATAGACAATCCCGCTGCCAGTGTGTCTTCCCTTTTATCCGACATTTGAGGAAAAAATTCCCGGCAGATTTGAGGCAGCTCCTGTGCAATGAATGTCCAATAATTCATTCCATAAGTTGTGTCTGTATAAAACCCCAAGTGGGTCGTAGGCATAACTACTGCAATTCCCAATTTGCTTGCATATCGTTCTATAGAAGTTCTCCTCTGCCAGATGGTGTGATCATCACTCATCCCATGCAGAAGATATACCGTCTTACAACATCCCTGCGCCTGCTTTCCTTCCATACCGATCTGTCCCTGAGTCTGCTGAGGCAGAATCACATCCATATTCATACTCATTCCTAAAACATCCGAGAAAAAATCCACATGTAATAATGCCATTTTCTATCCTCCTGTATTTTATAAAGTCCTGACTATGTCATCTAATACTTTTATATTACCACAAATTTTGTGTAATTCCATACCCTACATTCGGATGTATGGCGCACCATGCCGCATCCGCCACAAAAATCAGTACCAGCAAAACACATAATAGCATCTTAAGTCCGGCTGGAAGCTTGGGATACCATTTTTCATAAATAGGAAGGAACAGGCAAATCAGCGTAACTCCTCCCACACCAAATGCACACACTCCCAGTAGACAAATTCGTCCATTGATATTCAGAAAATGTCCGCTATAATCCCACCATCTTATTCCCCATCTTTTCTCCAGAAAAAAGCTCGTAAGATATTCCAACACACCACAGATCATGGCAGAATAAAAAAAGACATTAACCGGCTTCTTTCGCAAAGAATGTAAAAGAAAACACAGCAAAAGCCCTCCCATGCCATATACAGGCAGGTAAGGGCCTTCATACACGCCTCGATTGATGAATCGGTGCTCCGTCCAAAAATAAAGCATCACTTCCCAAAGCCAGCCTAAAAAGGAAAGAGCAAAAAATAATAGTGCGTAATAGTCAAATTGTGGGGAATTATTTTCTCGTCTCATACAAACAGTTTTCCCCGTTTGCACAAAATTATTTTGCGACTGCTTCCTGAACCATCACAGGATTCTCTGCATCTTCCCCTTGCACTTCCTCCTGTACGGCTGCCTTTCCGGTATTCTTCTTCCATTTTCCCTGTAGATATCGGGATGCATTAAAGGTTCCGGCAATCATCCATGTAAGCGCAGTTGCAAGCCATACTCCCCATACACCCACTATAGGGATAAGTGTAAGCGGCTTGGCAAGGCAGATTCGTCCAAGCATTTCAACCACGCCGTTGGCAAAAGCAAACACCGCATCTCCTGCTCCGTTTAACAATCCTCTGGTCACATAAATGGTTCCCAGAAACAGGTAAAACCAACTGGTAATCTTAAGCGCCCTTGCACCGAAAGAAATAACCTCTTTCTCCCGGACAAAAAGCTCCATGATAAACTCTCCTCCAAACTGTGCAAGCGGTATCATCACCAGTGAAAAAACAGCCATGATCGTCAGACCCTTGCGGTACCCCTGACGAACCCTGTCGATTTTGCCTGCGCCTATATTCTGGCCGGTATAAGTAGACATTGCCATACCCAGAGAATTGTAAGGCTGTTGTACCAACTGCTCAATTCTGCTGGTTGCCGTAAATGCCGCTACCACAACGGAACCAAATGTGTTTACAACACTTTGTAACGCCACACAGGAAATTGCAATCAGGGAGGTTTGGAACGCCAACGGCACACCCATTCTTGTACATTGCCAGATAATATTCAGATCCGGCTTTCTAAGATCCTTAGGAATCTTAAAAAAGGGATTTGTCTTAAAGGCAAATGTCAGACTTCCCACACCGGAAAGAAGCTGGGATATAATGGTTGCAATCCCGGCGCCTGCCACGCCCATTTTAAAAGTTTTCACAAACAAAAGATCCAAAAAGATATTTAAAACACTTGCAACAATCAAAAAGTACAATGGTGTTTTGGAGTCACCCACAGCACGCAGGATTGCAGATATGCAGTTGTATAATGCTACCGCCAGTACACCGGCACACATAATGCGCATGTAAAGCACCGCATCGTCTAAAATATTCGCCGGAGTATTCAAAAAAGTCAGCACCGGACGGGAGAGCAAAATGCCGAGTCCCCCCATAACCGTCCCAACTGCAAGCATAATATAAGCCGCATTAGCAATCGCCTTTCGGACATAGTCATGATTTCCTGCGCCAAAATGCTGGGAAATAACCACGCCTGTTCCGTTTGACATTCCCCCGCACAGAGAGAAGAAAAGGAAATTCAGGGAACCGGTAGCCCCTACTGCAGCAAGCGCATCCGCTCCAACTACCCGGCCAACAATCATAGAATCCACCATGTTGTAAAGCTGCTGGAACACATTTCCCACTACCATAGGCAGCATAAAAGTAAGAAGCAACCCGGTAGGATTTCCCACCGTCATGTCCTTTACATAAGATTTTTTCATAATATTTCTCCTCAAAAATATTATTATACATGTTCTTTATAGCACACTGCTATTTGCGGAACTATAATAAAACGCTCTATAAATTGTCAAATTATATTCTTATTTGGAGTTTACATAATATTTCCATACATACACCATTAAATTAACGTTTAGCTAGGGTATGCGTGTGTAAAACGTCCGCTCATATGAAAATAAATCCTCTCGTCAACACGCTCGATAAAGCGTTCGCGAATTGTTTCCTCAAGGATTTATTTTCATATGAGCTGGGTTATTAAATGACGCATAGTCCAACTGGTAACTTCACTAATGTCGAATGTTCCTCTTTTTAGTAAATAGCCAGACTGTGAATTAGGCGACTATAGTGGAGTCATTAGCTGGTTTTACGTCAGCCAATAACTTAAAACCCGGATAGAATCAAATTCTTAAGGAACCCTTCANAAAGCGTTGGTGCTTAGTGAGGTTCTTAACGAACTTAGCACCACTACGCTTTTTGTAGAGCGAGAGCTGTGGTAAGTGCCAGCATGGCGCGTAGAATTTGATTCTATCCGGGTTTTCGTATTTCTATTTGAAACTTAGCTAAGCGGTAATTTGACAAGTCCGCACCCCTATGCTACACTTTAAGAAAATTTAACAGAAAGGTGGCTTACGTGTGATAAATATTATTCGNTGCGCTCGTACCCGTATCCAGGGGCGATAAAAAGTTTCATAATCTCATGGTAAATGAGGTCTTTTTTGCGTGCGAATATAATTATCATNCNTTGGCATAACCGGATATGAATAATATCCTTATCCTATTGTGTCAAAGCCTTCCTTGGCTGTCTTATTATGTAATTTTGCAGGAAAACTCATTCCATGGGTTTGTCCTGCTTTTTTATTGCCCTTTCATATTCAGAAACTACTTGGNATCGGCATATTCGACTGCATGCCGGTTCCTTATCTTCCCAAATCCCCATTGGAAAACAAATATGAAGGAGGTTCTTTTATGCAAAAAGGAAATTCTAAAAAATATAACTATAAAAATCATTTATCTGACTCTCAAAATTTTCTCACAAACAGGACTCTGATCAAAAAAATTGTAAACCGCAGCACAATCTGTAAAAACGATATTGTTCTTGAAATCGGTACCGGCAAAGGNCACTTGACGGAGATTCTGTGTCAAAAAAGCGGCACCGTCTACTCCATAGAAATTGACCAAAGATTGTTTGAAAGNTCAAGAGCAAAGCTGAATCACTTTTCCAATTTNACACTGATCCATGNGGATTTCCTTCATTATTCCCTGCCAGCTAAAGTGAGCTATAAAGTCTTTGCCAACATTCCTTATTTCATTACTACGCCAATTATTGAAAAACTGACCAATGCCCCTAACCCGCCCGCNGATATCTGGCTGATCATGGAAAAAGGAGCTGCCATGAGATTTGCAGGCTTCCCAAGAGAAACTGAAAAGTCCCTGCTGCTCAAAGTGAAATGGAATATGAAAATCCTGCATCACTTCCGAAAAGAGGACTTTCACCCTATGCCCTCAGTANATTCCGTGNTGCTGCATTTTTCCCAAAAAGAAACTCCGGATTTGGATAATGCACGCTTTCCTGCTTTCAAAAAGTTTGTAGCGCATTCCATGAAATATGGCATCTGTGGGAAGCAGGGTCTGCTCACCAAGCGCCAGGTCTCGGTTGCGTTAAAACGGGCAGGTCTTCCCCCTGCCCGCGAAAATGGTGTCACGTTATATATTCAGTGGCTCTGCTTATTCCGATGTTACCAGAGTATTTCCAGATAAGCCTTTCGCCTGCCTTAACAAATTAATTCCCNCCTTAAGGAATGTCGCTCCTTCCTCTACAGCCTTGCCTCCATCAGGCTGCTGGAGGAATAACGCCGCAGTCCTCTGTAAAATGCGGTCACCGCCGCCNTTCCCAGTAAAAAAGCATATGCCAGCACTGTGAGCAGCCTCCGCATGTCGAAGCTGATCATCACATGCACCGGATGATAAATTGCCATTCCTACCGGAATAATAAAATACAGCAGGAACCTTGATGCTCCTTTAAAAATGCCGTCAGGGTAAGTTGCAAAGCTGATCATGCCCATCATCATCTGACCACTCAGCATATCCATCCTTACAAACCAAAACGACAGACTGCCCAGAAGCAGGGCATATGCCACAAAAATAACCGTTCCGGTCAACACAAATAAAGGAAACAGATACAATCCATTTACGTCGGAGCAAAAAATTCCTATAACCACCAGACCATATAGGAAATCACCAATTGCCGAAACATTTGTAGCTGATGTCATTATGCCAAGCAGGACATTTTTCGGCTGCACCAGGTAAGCGTCCAGCTTACCACTTATGATCAGCTCCGGCAATGAAAATACTCTTGCAAACANNACATGGGACAATCCATAGGAAGCAGCCGTCATCCCCCACAAAAGCATGATCTCTTTCATGGTATATCCTCCCACCTCTTCCCGCAGATGAAACAGGATAACCCACTGAACCAGAATCGTTGCATTGTTGAGCATCATAAAAATGATATTTGTAACAAAAGTGACCTTATTGACCATTTCCCGCATAATGTTATATTTNACAGAAAGCAGACATACCCGCAGTTGATTTTTAAATGCTGTCAGTATATTGACCGCATTTTCCCTGTTAACCACCGTTGACATACAGCTTCTTAACCCCCTTTCTATAGACAAGAAACATCAGTCCGCATCCGGCTGCCAGATACAGAATCTGCGCCGACAAAATCTCAACACATTTTCCCGGATTAAAATCCACAATTAACTTTGCCGGTCCATAGCATACCGTATAAATCGGNGTCAGCTTGAAAAACGGCTGTAAGAATTCCGGAAAGATTTCAATCGGAAATATCGTCCCCACCACCAGGATCAGCTTATCGTACAGCCATTGGAAGGGCGTTGCATCCTCAATCCAAAAGGAGAGCAAACTAATACATAGTTTAAAAACAGCATTGATCGTGATTCCCAGAATGATACAGAGTATCATAACCGGCAGCCGGATAATATGAAACCGTGGAATCGGCCCTACCATCCCCATGCCGATCACTACCGCAAGGCAGGCATACATGGGCAGCCGGATACTCCATTCCCCCGTATATTTCGTGAGAATATACAGCGTGTAATGATAGGGTTTGTTCATCAGATATGCAATATTGCCGCCCCGGATGTCCGCTGTCACACTCCTTGCCACCGAAGAGGAATTTGAGGCAAACCAAATCATCTCCGTCATCATCACATACCAGATCATCTGCTCCTTCGTATATCCGGCAATCAGTTCCTCAGGCGTCTGGTATATATAATCCCAAAGCCTGATAAAGATATATATAAACACAAAATAACCGGCAAAACCCATTGCTATATTCGCTGCATATTGCAGATTTTCCATAAATACGGATCGATAGATAACCGCATATTTTCTCATAACACTGCCCCTCTTTCTTCCGACTTGTATATTTCCATAATAATGTTTTCCAGTGGTGTGTCGGCAAGATCCTTGTTTCTCAAATGTTCCATGGAATCATCCAGTACAATCCTCCCGGAATTTACTATAATAATCCGCCTGCAGAGCTTCTCAATATCTCCCACATCATGACTGGTCAAAAAAATAGTTGTGTGCAGTTCCTCATTCATCTGTCTGATCAGTGAACGGATCATTTCCTTGACCACCGGATCCAGTCCGATCGTCGGCTCATCCAAAAACAACACTCTGGGCTTATGGATCAGGGAAGCCACGATCTCGCACCGGATGCGCTGTCCCAGAGAAAGATTTCGTACCGGAGTATTGATAAATGCGCCCAGTTCAAAGCGTTCCGCCAATTCTCCGATACGCTCCTTNGCCTCTTTGTCCGGAATATCGTAAATCGCGCTGAAAAACAGAAAATTATCATAGGGAGTCAAATGTGTCCAAAGCTGCTCCTTCTGCCCAAATACAGTCCCAATGTTATAGGCAAGCTGTTTCCTCTTCTTCGTCGGGTCAATCCCCAACACCTCCATCCTGCCGCCATCCGGATAAAGGATTCCTGTCAGCATCTTAATCGTTGTGCTCTTCCCTGCCCCGTTAGGACCGATAAACGCAAGAATCTCTCCCTCTTCCACGGTAAATGAGACTCCATCCACCGCTTTGACTTCTTCCATCTGCGGATGAAAGATTGCCTGAATGCTGCCCTTCATTCCCTTTTCCTTGCGCTTCACCCGAAATGTTTTTGATAAATTTTCCACTCTGATTGCCTGCATAACTTTCTCCTCCTCCTTCTGACTCTGCTTATACGCGAAAAGAACCGCCTGCTACATACACCCTNGTGTATATATCATGCGGTTCTCTTATCATTTCTTCTGATTACCGCATAGCCGAATAAGACCTTCCGTCCTACGGCCATGCGCTTATGCGGGTTTCTTTCCGCCCTCAGGCTGTGACCGTAATCTGAAAAATCTGCTGCACTCCAATAATCATAGAAATTAGCATTGTAAATATATCAAACATTTTCNTATCTCCGATTTGAATTTTCAGATAATGTATCACAGNCATATATTAATGTCAAGCACTATTTCTTANTATTTATCACCTNTTTNTCATGNATNTCACTGTGAAGCTCCTGCAGCGNCTTCACTTCACTTCCCTCATGAGTCTTCAGATAATGAATTCCTTCTGCCGTTACCTTTGCCGCCGCTACCGTAGTAATATAGGGNGCNTTGGCTTTGATTGCCGCCTTGCGAAGGTAACTNTCGTCATGAACNCTGTCCTTNCCCACCGGAGAATTGATGATCANNTCAAAATCCCCATTGGTGATCATATCCCATACATTGGGACGTCCTTCATAAAGCTTCTTCACTTTTTCCGCTGGAATGCCTGCGGCNGTGATCAGGTTNTANGTNCCTTCCGTTGCNACGATCTTAAANCCATCCTCNTNAAGGCTTCTTGCTACCTCNACCACTTCATCTTTATCNTTTTTATTTACAGAGATCAGCACTGTACCTTCAAGGGGCAGNTTGGANTGAACCGCCTCCTGTGCCTTGAAGAATGCTTCTCCGTAAGAGCGGGATAAACCGAGCACTTCTCCGGTAGAACGCATTTCCGGTCCCAAAATGGGATCCACTTCCGGGAACATATTAAACGGGAATGCGGCTTCNTTTACACCNTAATTAGGAATCACCTTTTCTTTCAGCTCCGGAATCGGTGACGGTCTTCCCGTAAGCTCGGAAGTAATGATCTCCGTGGCAAGAGGNACCATGCGGATATTACATACTTTTGATACCAGCGGCACCGTTCTTGATGCTCTCGGATTTGCTTCCAGAACAAAAACTTTTCCGTTTTCAATAGCNTANTGCATGTTCATAAGTCCCTTTACATGCATCTCTTCCGCAATTTTTCTTGTATATTCTTTGATTGTCTCCACATTCTCAGGCTGGATATGCACAGAAGGAATAATACATGCTGAGTCACCGGAATGAATACCAGCCAGCTCAATATGTTCCATAACAGCCGGCACAAACGCATGGGTTCCATCGCTGATGGCATCTGCTTCACATTCCAGAGCATGATTCAGGAAACGATCAATAAGAATAGGCCGATCCGGTGTCACTCCTACCGCTGCCTTCATATATTCCGTCATACTCTCATCATCGTAAACCACTTCCATTCCTCTTCCGCCAAGCACATAGGAAGGACGCACCATAACCGGATAACCGATCTCTTTTGCAATAGCAAGAGCTTCCTCTACCGTAGTAGCCATTCCCGACTCCGGCATGGGAATCTCCAGTTTTTCCATCATGGCACGGAACTGATCCCGATCTTCCGCCAGATCAATAACAGAAGGAGAGGTTCCTAAAATCTTGACTCCATTCTTTTCCAGCTCAGAAGCCAGATTAAGGGGCGTCTGACCGCCAAACTGCGCAATCACGCCAAGAGGCTTCTCTTTCTTATAAATGCTCAACACATCCTCCAAAGTAAGCGGTTCAAAATACAGCTTATCGGAAGTGTCATAATCGGTAGATACCGTTTCCGGATTACAGTTGACAATGATCGTCTCAAATCCCAGCTTCTTAAGCGCCATTGCCGCATGTACACAACAATAGTCAAATTCGATTCCCTGACCGATACGGTTGGGACCGCCGCCCAGAATCATGATCTTCGGTTTATCCTCATTGACCGGATTTTTATCCGGTGCATTGTAAGTAGAATAAAAATACGCGCTGTCTTCAGTTCCGCTGACATGGACACCTTCCCAAGCCTCCTCCACACCCAGCTCTATACGACGATTCCGAATGGTATCCTCCGGAATTTCCAGCAACTGGCTTAAATATTTATCGGAAAATCCATCCTTTTTAGCCCTAATCAGAACTTCATCTTCAGGAAGTTTGCCCTTCCCTTTCAGAATTGCCTCTTCCTCTTCCACCAGTTCTTTCATCTGCTCAATGAAATAAGCTTTTACTTTGGTGATCTCATAGATCTCATCCACAGTCGCGCCTTTGCGAAGCGCTTCATACATCAGAAAATGACGCTCGCTGGAAGGAGTGATCAGTCTCCTTAACAGCTCCTCTTTTGATAACGTGTCAAAATCCTTTGCATGCCCCAGTCCATAACGTCCTGTTTCCAGAGAACGGATGGCTTTCTGAAAAGCTTCTTTGTAGGTCTTGCCGATACTCATAACTTCGCCTACTGCACGCATCTGAGTTCCCAGCTTATCCTCCACTCCTTTAAACTTTTCAAATGCCCAGCGGGCAAATTTGATAACCACATAGTCACCGTCAGGCACATATTTATCCAAAGTTCCGTACTTGCCGCAGGGAATATCCTTTAAGGTAAGACCCGCTGCCAGCATGGAAGATACCAGCGCAATGGGAAATCCGGTTGCCTTAGAAGCAAGAGCAGAAGAACGTGAGGTACGGGGATTGATCTCAATGACAATGATTCTGTCCGTCACCGGATCGTGAGCAAACTGCACATTCGTTCCGCCGATCACCTGCACCGATTCCACAATTTTATACGCCTGCTCCTGCAGCCTCTTCTGGCACTCTTCTGAAATCGTAAGCATAGGTGCCGAACAGAAAGAATCTCCTGTGTGTACTCCTAAGGGATCTATATTTTCAATGAAGCATACAGTAATGATGTTATTGTCCGCATCACGAACTACCTCCAGTTCCAGTTCCTCCCAGCCAAGGATGGATTCTTCCACCAGAACCTGACCTACCAGACTGGCCTGAAGCCCTCTGGCACATACTACCTGTAATTCTTCCTTATTGTAAACAAGACCGCCTCCGGCACCGCCCATGGTATAGGCCGGACGCAGAACCACTGGGTATCCCAGATTTTCCGCAATGGAAAGAGCCTCTTCCACAGAATATGCCACTTCACTGCGGGCCATCTCAATCCCCAGCTTGTTCATAGTCTTCTTAAATTCAATGCGGTCCTCTCCACGCTCAATGGCATCCACCTGTACGCCAATAACTTTCACGTTGTACTTGTCCAGGATTCCTGCCTTATTTAATTCCGCACACAAATTAAGCCCGGACTGCCCTCCCAAATTAGGAAGCAGCGCATCTGGGCGTTCCTTTGCAATAATCTGCTCTAAACGATCTACATTAAGCGGCTCGATATAAGTCACATCCGCTGTCTCCGGGTCTGTCATGATGGTCGCCGGGTTGGAATTAACCAATACGATCTCATATCCCAGCTTTCGAAGTGCCTTACAGGCCTGTGTTCCGGAATAATCAAACTCACATGCCTGTCCGATAATGATCGGTCCCGAGCCAATAATCAGTACCTTATGAATATCTGTTCTGCGTGGCATAAATACCCTCCATTCTTAAAAACCGGGAATCTGCCTATATAGGCAAATCCCCTTAATGCTTCTGCATCTCTTTCTACTGTTTAACATTTTATCATCAGACATATAGGAGTGTCAATTTCATCCTCTTTAAAATTCCTCCCTGTTAAAATGCCTAATCATCAATCACCTTAAGCGAGTCCGGCAGATTTACTTCCATCAGAGAATTGTAATCATAAAATGCTTCATTTTTAATCGCTAGAATATATCATCAAAACATCTTTGAACTTTCAACTGCCCGATACTTTCATCATTTAACATTTCGCAGCCCGAAAACGCTTTTTCATTAATAACAATAGTATTGGGAAAAGAGGAAACCGTTACATCTTCCAGCAAACTACAGTCCATAAATGCTCCCCATCCAATAGAGCGAAGCCGCTTCGGTAAAGATATTTCCGTCAGGGACGTACAGCCTTTAAACGCACGATGCCCAATAGTCTCAAGGCTATCAGGCAAATTGATTTCTGTCAACGCACTGCAGCCCGAAAACGCTCCCTCTTCAATGGATTGAATCGTATCCGGCAAAGAAATTTCCTTCAATGCATCACACTGACAAAACATATTCTCCCTAACAACTTCAAGCGAATCCGGCAATATTGCCTTTTCAAGAGAATGGCAGTCAGCAAACGCTCCAATACCAACTTCCTGAAGCGCATCAGGCAGAGCGATTTTCTTCAAAGCAGTGCATCCTTTAAACGCATATCCATCAATCGTTTCCAAAAAAGACGGAAAGTTTATTTCTGCCAAGGCGGTACACCCCTCAAACGCTGAACCCTCAATAATTCGAAGTCCGGCCGGAAGTTCTATCTCTGCCAAGGACGTGCAGCCGGAAAACCAGTCATATCCAATAACCTCGCATGAATCTGGAAAAATTATTTTTGTTAAAGCCGTACAATCCTCAAATGCATACGCTTCAATTGTCCGAACGGAATGCAGGTCTATTTCTGCTAGAGAGCTGCAGGCAGAAAACGCATGCCAGTCGATCACTTCTAAGGAAGATGGAAAGTTTATTTCCACCAGAGAACTACAGTTCGCAAATGCATATTCTCCAATAGATCGAAGTCCATCTGGTAAAGTTACTTTTTTCAACATACGGCATTTCTCAAATGCCGAGTGATCAATTGTCTGAAGAGAATCCGGAAGGGTTATCTCTTCTAACGAAGTACAATTTGAAAACGCATTCCATTCGATTAGTTTAAGGGAAGACGGAAAATCTATTTCTGTCAAAGCATCACAGTCCGAAAAGACGTGATCCTCAATCGTTTGAAGGGAATCCGATAACGTTACCTTTGTCAATGCGTCACAGTTGGAAAATGCACGCTGTCCAATAGACTGAACAGAATGAGGCAAATCTATTCTCTCCAAAGCATCACAGCTCCGGAATACAGATCCACCAATTGTTTGAAGAGAATCTGGCAAATCTATTCTCTTCAAAGAATTGCATTCTTCAAATGCCGAATGATCAATTGTCTGAAGCGAATCCGGCAAAGATATCTCTGTCAGAGAGCCACAACCACAAAATGCCCACTTCGCAACAGATGTGCACCCTTCCTCAATCACCACTTGCTGAATGTATTGCCTCAAATCCTTCCATGGCGCTGCTTCATCATACGACATATCTCCGGTTCCGCTGATCGTCAACACATGATCCTCATAATACCATGACAAATTATTTCCGCAGGTACCTCCCTGCGCCTTTGGTGCCCCGCAGCCACAAAGCAAAAAAATCACCATTGCCAGACCTGCTGTAATAACCATCCACTTTTTCTTTATACTTTTCATTTTCATCCCCTATAGAAAAGTGCCCAGCAGCAATCATTGCCTCCCATTAAATACGAGCACTTTCATTTGTCATAAAGAAAAAACAGGCTTCCAATGACCTATTGGTCACAGGAAACCTGTTTCACACAGCTATCATCCGTGGTTCTCAGACGAAGAAAGTGTTCCATTTACATAAGTATCCGTACGATCAAGTACTTCTTCACCCTTTTCCTCATCCCAATGATAAATGTTTTCTTTATATGAATTATTTTCTTTGTCAGTGTACTCTACATCTGAATAATGAGTTAGTTTGTTATTTTCATCATAATACTCAACACGCAGTAAAGTATTTGCATCCTCATAAATCGATGTAGTGTGATGGTAGCTCTGGTTAGTCGCTGTGCTACTGCTGCCTGCTGCACTGTTACTAGCTGCTGGTATGTTTCCAGCTACCGGACTGCTGATTGCTGCACTGCTATCATTTGCCAAGTTAGCCAAACTGCTGTATATAGCATTACTACTTTCGCTTCCATCTGCTGCGCTTCCAATATACTCCGCAATAATATCTGCATAGCTACTGCCTACGCCATTGTTTATATAGCTGTTTACTATGTCGCGTCTTGAGATGGCCGCCCCTTTCTTTTCTGCAGTTGCTATATCCGCATATCCATTAGACGTTCCTATCGTACGGTTTTCCGCAGCGCCAAATGTCACGTAATGGTTAACAATTGCAGAAATATCACTTCCAAAGGCCTGCTTAACATCTCCATATGCTTCCGCATATACTATAGGATCAAATAAAACCCCTTTAGTCCTGCCTTCGTAAACGCCTACGGTAAGGTAATGCTCTATATATGCATCCTCATTATCACCAAAAGCTTCTTTCAAATCGCCATAGGCCGCTTTATAGGCATCCACGTCAATGATAAGACTGATTTTTCCGCTTTCTTTCAACGCATTCAAATCAGCACTGGAAAGCTTTTCCGCAGCAGAAACGTTCAATGCCGAACCGGCAACCAACACCACCGCTGCTCCCATTGCAATTACGTTTTTGATTTTCATACTCTTCCCTTTCGTTGGCTTTTTTTTGATTATATCTGGTCTTGGCTTGCCTTGTCAACCTCAACCGCTTCCTAAATATATAATCTTTCTGTTAAATTATATCGGCTTAAATATACTTTCTTTTTACACTTGTAATGTTTCATTTTAAATTTTTCTATATTTTAAATTCATTAAACCTATGTAATCGCCTTGCAGTATTCGCTAACATTTGCTCTTTTAAAAAATTTAATTTCATTTTACATTTGTTGTTTTATAGAATATCATGCATTACTCATAATTTTACGTTTTTAGATGTATTTTATCAAATCGTGTTTTAATCTTTATCTTTGATTGTAAATACAAGCAACCACATTTTCCCTTACTTGTAAAAATATTACTTATGTGAGAACCAAATAAATAAAGAGCTAGAAAAACAAATGTTATTGTGGTATTATATAATTAATACTGGTCGAAACATGAAAAACTATAGGAGATATTCATGAAAGAAAAAGCGAAGCACTATCTTAATTTAATAATCAATTCTATTATCTTAGCCGGAATCATCCTTTTTATCATAGGTTTATATTACTCTATGATAAAAGCAGGAATTCCTTATCAAGATCCTCCGTTAGAGTTACAAATACAATATGCTATTAATATGGGGATTGGTGAAATACTTTCAAAAAATGGCGTTCTGATCGCTATAGGTGGCGGAGTAATCCGTTTGCTTTTGGGGTTAATATGGAGGAAATGGATTTAAAGCTCGTCTGATTACATTTTTTGTTTTTTCAGCAACCCGAAATACATCTAATAATTATTGTTTTTAAGAACAACGCATTGCACTCAATATTTTATATTTGTATTCATAATTTATCAAATCATCTTTTAATCTTTTCGTCTTTGCAAATTAGAACGCCCATATTTCCTTTTTAATACGGCTTTCTATAACTTCTTGCTTCCATTTAATTATTGGCCCGTTGTATTAATTTTGTTCATATCCATAGCTTTTCCTCTCAATTTACCAATAATAATCAAAACTAACCTCCAATTCAGCTCTCAGGTTTTTAATTAAATAACGTATGTAATCATTCAGATTTATTGCATAATGTGTCAATTAGGGGGATATTTTTGTTTTCTTACTTTGGCATTGTGTCTTTACTAAAAGTAAATTATAATTATAACCACAAATTGGAATTGGGAGGTGTTGTTATGTGTTTAAAATTCAGAAAGCTCAGCATAGATGATGGACGTGACATCTACGAAATGCTACAAGAATTACCTGCGGATGAAAATGGATTCATCAATTCAGTGAAGGGCAAAACCTTTGATGAGTACAAGGAATGGTTAAAGCAGTCCGCTAAGGATTCTGAGCAGTCAGGTATTGTGGACGGTTGGAGAGTTCCGCAAACAACATTTTGGCTTTTTGAGGATAACAGCCCTGTAGGTTATGGTAAAGTACGCCATTTTTTAACAGAAACCTTACTGGAAGACGGTGGAAATGTAGGATATACCATTCGTCCTTCGGCAAGAAATAGAGGTTTGGGTAAAAGGCTCTTATTATTTTTAATTGGTGAAAGCAAAGAAATTGGAATAGATAAATTGCTGCTTACTATTCGGAATTATAATGAGCCGTCTATTCATGTCGCATTGGCAAATGGTGGAAAAATAGAAAAAATCACGGCTGAAAAGCACTATATTTGGATTGAGCCGTAAATCCCGGCTTTTCTGGCTGGAAAATCGTGATTTGAGGAAAAGTCGGGAAAGTTAAGATAGTAAGATCTCGGAGGAAATAAAATGAGAATCATTTATAATGATTTATGTATTAGAAATGCAGAGGGAAAGGATTGTGAACAGCTTGCAGCCTGGTGGAATAACGGTAGTGTTATGGCACATGCGGGCTTTCCTAATGGACTTGGAACTACAGCTGAAAAGATTAATGAACAAATTGCTAATGATAGTGATGATACCAAAAGGCGGCTTATTATTGAATATAGAGGAATACCGATTGGTGAAATGAACTTCTATGTTTACGAAAGTAAAAAGGTCGAGATTGGAATCAAAATCTGCAATTCAGATTTTCAAGAGAAAGGCTTGGGACGAGTAATATTAAGTATGCTTATCGAAGAACTGTTTACTATGGGTTATGAACTTATTTTTTTAGATACCAATCTAAAGAATACAAGAGCGCAGCATGTCTATGAATTGTTAGGATTCAAAAAAACTGCGGTAAAAGAAAATTCATGGGTAAATCAGTTGGGAGAACCGCAGACTTCGATTGATTACGAGCTCAAGGCATCTGATTTTTGCAATGCAAAATTGATTGGTTGAAGCAGGAAATTTTCAGTTTGAGCGAGGGATTTCACGCATGTCAAAAATGTCTCATAATTATAACTACAAATTGAACGTTGTGGAGGAAAGTAATGATAGGAATATATGATTGTTTTGGATACGGCCCAGGGTATGATGTATCTTTTGAAGAAAGATACAGACTAATAAAAAAAGCTGGTTTTGATTGCGTGATGCTTTGGTGGAGTGATAAATTCGGCAGAGGAACTGGTTATCAAAAGGATGTTCATTTTGCAAGAAATGCTGGATTAGTCGTAGAAAACATACATGCCCCTGTTCACGAACAAAACTCTTTATCATCAGATAATTTAGATGGAGAAAGTGTTTTTCAAAATTATCTGCAAAACGTAGATGACTGTTTCAAAAATAATATACCTACAATTGTTATCCATTTGCCCGATGATCCATACCCTCTAAACAGTACAGGAATAGAACGACTAAGAGCAATTATTACTGAGGCAGAAAACAAAGAAATACAAATTGCATTTGAAAATTTGAGAAATATCGATAATCTTACCTTGGTACTGGACTTATTTCATTCGAGATATGTGGGATATTGTTATGATAGCTGTCATCATAAGAACTACGCACCTAATGAGGAATTGTTAAAACGATTTGGCAATCGGCTAATGGCACTGCATCTGCAAGACAATGGGGGTAAACACGATCAGCATCAGCTGCCTTTTGATGGGAATATTGATTGGATAAAAGTAATGAACAGCATTTCTCTAACGGACTATAAAGGCGCCACATCATTGGAACCAATGAATTGGGATTATGAACATCTATCAATCCACCAATTTCTATCATTGGCATATCAAAAAGCCAAAGAATTGGATAATATGAGAATGCGATTGCTTCCGAAATCTACGCAATTATAAAGTTCTACTTTGCGGCATTCCGCACTTTCATCTCTATACTTTAGTATTGTGTGCTTGCTAAAAGCAGATTATAATTATAGCTATAACTTGAAATTTCAGGGGAGAATGATGATGGCGAAGGTTATATTTTTGGATATAGACGGTGTACTTAATTCCAATTTCTGGAATGATAGTCATCAAAGGGAAATCAGTGATGGTACGTTAATTGATGAAGAAAAAATTAAGCTATTAGCATGTTTGGTAAAACAGACAAACTCAAAAATAATTCTTCACTCCGGATGGCGTACTTGGTTTGATTCTGAATTAAAGCCCCTTCGTATAGAAGCAGAGAAATTGACTCAATTATTAGAAAAAGAAGGCTTGCACATAGATGGATTAACACCGGACCTGACCACAGAAGAAATCAGAAAAACAAAAAAATTTAGTCTGGTAAAAGCCGATGAAATTCTTTTATGGCTAAAATTACATAACAATGTTACGAAATGGGTAGTTCTTGATGATCTTGATCTACATAATATTCAGGTAGCGCAGCACCAAGTAAAACCTGACCAGACAGTAGGATTGACTGCTCGGGATGTAGAACGAGCAGTAAAAATTCTATTAGAATAATTTGACGTGTATTTTTACCCGGATAAAAAATAAGCTCTTAAATACCGTTTGTCAAAAAGAACGGCACCAAAGAACTTATTTTTCATCCGGGCGGATACTTGACCAATATAAGTATCCTGTTAATTTTTAATCTGGCGTCCTTCGTGGTTCATATGGTATTTATCTTTATATATCAATTCCGAGATTGGCACAAAGGTGTAGCCCTCATTTTTCAGCTTGGCAATCAGCATATCCAATGCTTGGGCTGTGTACTTTGCTCCATTATGGCAAAGAATGATTGATCCATTTCCAAGGTGCTTATGTTCCGTCACTGTCTTAATAATGGAATCCACTCCGTAGTCCTTCCAATCCAGAGAATCTACATCCCACTGAATGGTATAGTACCCACAGTCCTTTGCTGTGTTGATCACTGCATTGTCATAATCCCCATAAGGCGGCCTAAAAAGGAACATCTCATAACCGGTCAATTCCCGCACCTTTTCGTGGACCTTCATTAACTCTTCCTTTTTTTCATTGTCCGACAGCTGGCTCATATTCTTGTGGTTTTCACTATGATTCCCCAGATCATGCCCTGCTGCCAGAATGGCTTTCACATCATCCGGATAGCTTTCCACCCAGCCTCCTGTCATAAAAAAGGTTACCTTTACATCCTGCTTTGCCAATATCTCCAGAATCTTCGCAGTATCTTCATTCCCCCATGCCGCATCAAAAGAAAGCGCAATCTTCTTCTCGTCTGTCTCCACACAATAAATAGGCAGTTCTCTCCCGTTCACACTGCTTGACACTGTTACATTTTCGCTGATCACTGTATAACCACCCCTGACCACTGCAAGGGCTGCAAGTACCAGCGCGCCATATTTAACGGAAAGCATCAGATTCTGGCGCATATACGCCTCCCGGCTCTGTCCTTTTTCTCGCCCCGGAAACATCTTTTTCCAAAGAGGCTGTACAGACTTTCGAGAGTTCTTTCTATTTCTTCTGCTACTACTTTTACTGCTTGATTCATGCTGTAATTTGTCTATGTATTCTTTCACCATAAAAACACCCGTCACCACTGTTTTTACAGTGTATGACGGGCACGGCTTGTCACATGATTTATTATTTTCTATATCTTAGTACCATTTAATCAACACTCCAAATACAAACCACCTTGATAATTGAATAAACTTTACACTTTTTGCGCA
>JAAVAA010000028.1 GCA_014804285.1 Lachnospiraceae bacterium
ATATATGAAGGATAAAGAAATTATGCGCTTTGAAACGGCAATCCGAAATGTTAACAGTTCCATAACTCCAGAAGGATTATTTGCCATACCCACTGAACTATCTGCCAATGCGCCTACTGAACCCAGTGAGAGTAAAGAACCTACTTATGGTCCTTATATACGATGGGATTTGTATAAGGAACTGGGTTATCCGGAAATACATACTCTGGAAGATCTTCTTCCGATTCTGAAACAAATGCAAGAGCTCGAGCCGGTGACGGAAACGGGAGAAAAGACTTATGCATTTTCTTTTTTCCGGGATTGGGATGCAAATCTTATGAATGCAGCCAAACAGCCCTGCTGCTTTTATGGTTATGATGAAAGCGGATTTGTGCTTGTTAAGGCGGATAGCAGTGATTATCAAAGTATTATTGATGATGACTCCCTATATGTAAGAGTGCTGAAGTGGTATTTTGACGCAAATCAAATGGGATTGGTGGATCCGGAGTCTCCTACCTTAAATTTTCAGGGTCTGACTGAAAAGTATGAAAAGGGACAGATTATGTACTCTCCCTGGCCCTGGGTGGCACAGCAGTATTATAATACAATTTCCAACAAGAAAGACGGAAAAGGTTTTATGATGGCAGATATTGAAGATATGCAGATATATTCTTATGGATGCAGCACTGACGGAAATTATAAGACGATTGTTGCAGTGGGATCTCAGGCAAAGGATCCGCAGAGAATGGTGGATTTTATAAATTGGTTGTATTCCCCTGACGGAATTGCAGCTAATAGTGTAAGCAGCATGGCGGATACGGCAGGGCCGGTAGGGCTTTGCTGGGAATATGGAGAGGATGGACCATATTTAACAGAGTTTGGCAGAAAAGCGCTGTTGGAAGGCGATGCGCAGGTTCCGGAGGAATGGGGCGGCGGAAGCTGGAAGGATGGAATTTCAATGTTGAATTTTATGCCGGTGACGAAGTGTGAGATGGATGATCAGGGATATTATTATTCCTATAATATGTGGGATTCCATGAATGAAATGAGAAGTACGCCGTTAGATAAGGATTGGCAGGAAAAAATGCAGGCTGCGACTACGCTGGACTATCTTATAGATAATAATAAATTGTTAGTTTCACCGGGATGTGGTTATGCATTACCGCCGGAGACATCAGAGCAGGCGGCAATTCGAAAGCAGTGCCGCAGTGTAGTTCAGAAATATTCCTGGAATATGATTTTCGCAAAGGATGAAAAAGAATTTTATTCTCTGCTTGAGGAAATGCAGGAAGAGGTTGTCGGACTGGGCTATGAAGAAATACTTGCTCTTGATATGGAAAATACCATGGCAAGAGAAAAAGTAAGATGGGAGACGGTAGAAAGGTATCAAAGTAAAGATTAAAAGAGAGGGCTGTGAAATGATTGATAATGAAAAAGTGAAAAAAATCTTATATGGGGGCGACTATAATCCCGAGCAATGGCCGGAGGAAATTTGGGCAGAGGATATGCGGCTTTTTAAGCTGGCGCATATTGATGTAGTCACTATTAACGTATTCAGCTGGGCGGCTTTGCAAAAGGATGATGAAGTTTATGATTTTTCTAAATTAGATAAAATCATGGAACTGGTGCAGAAAAATGGACTTAAGGTCTGCCTTGCCACTTCCACGGCAGCTCATCCGGCTTGGATGGCAAGAAAGCATCCTGATATTTTACGGACGGAGCATAACGGAATCAGGAGAAAGTTTGGCAGCAGGCATAATTCCTGTCCGAATTCTCCAACCTATCGAAAGTACTCTTTAGCGTTGGCAGAAAAGCTGGCACAGCGCTATCAGGATTATGACAACATTGTAGCATGGCATATTTCTAATGAATATGGCGGCAGTTGTTATTGTGACAATTGCGAGAAAGCATTCCGAAAGTGGCTGCAGGAAAAGTATGGAACAATTGAGGAACTGAACAGAGCATGGAATATGTCCTTTTGGGGACATACACTTTATGATTTTGATGATGTGGTGGTTCCGGATCTGCGTTCGGAGGAGTTTGAGTGGGATGGGGTCTGCCGGACGAATTTTCAGGGAATATCTTTGGATTACAATCGGTTTAATTCAGATAGTATGTTGGAGTGCTTCCGTCTGGAATATGAGGCTGTAAAAAAGTATACACCAGATATTCCTGTAACCACGAACTTAATGGGTGCGTATAAGGTTTTGGATTATCAAAAGTGGGCGAAATACATGGATTTTGTATCCTGGGATAATTATCCTGCTTATGACTGCTTCCCGGCGCAGGCTGCATTTAATCATGATCTGATGCGCGGATTGAAGCAGGGAAAACCCTTTGCGCTGATGGAGCAGACGCCAAGTGTAAGCAACTGGCATATTTATTGTAAATTAAAACGTCCCGGAGTCATGCGGTTATGGAGCTATCAGGCGGTGGCTCATGGAGCAGATACCATTATGTTTTTTCAGATGCGGAGAAGCATCGGTGCCTGTGAAAAATACCATGGAGCAGTAATCGACCACGTTGGAAATGAAAATACCAGAGTTTTCAGAGAAATTACTGCTTTGGGAGAGGAGCTTGATAAGATAGGCGATGTAATGTTAGGAGCCAGAACAAAGTCTCAGGCAGCAATTGTTTTTGATTGGGATAACTGGTGGGCAGCGGAATATTCGGCAGGTCCGAGTAAGCTGATCAATTATCATCAGGAAGTAATGCAGTATTATAAGACTCTGAACGAACAGAATATATCTGTAGATATGGTCAGCGTAACTGATGATCTATCGGAATATAAATTGGTCATTGCACCGCTCCTTTATATGTGTAAGGATGGTTTTGATGAAAAAATTCGTTCTTATGTCAAGCAGGGCGGCACTTTCCTAACTACTTATTTCAGTGGTTACGTGGAGGATCATGATCTTGTAGTTACCGGTGGGTATCCGGGAAGACTGAAGGATATTCTTGGAATTTGGGTGGAGGAATCCGATGCTCTTCCGGAGGATGAAAACAATTCTTTTACCTATAAAGGAAAAACATACCCGGCAGGGCTTTTATGTGATCTGCTTCATTTACAGGGTGCAGAAGCGCTTGCTTCTTATGAGAAGGATTTTTACGAAGGAATGCCGGTTCTTACCATGAATGAATTTGGACAGGGAAAGTCTTATTATGTGGCAGCACACTCCAATGATGAATTCTATAAGGATTTTCTTGGTGAATTGTGCAAGGGGCTTTCCATTAAACCGGCGGCCAGCACACCGGAAGGGGTAGAAGCTGCCATACGTGAAAATGAAAACGGAAGCTTCCTATTCCTGCTAAATCATCGCAGCGGTACCGCTAACGTGATTGTTGAAAGAGAAGGTATTGACCTGATCAGCGGGAAAGCTTATCAGCCGGGAGACCGGTTGACACTTGAAAAAGCAGGGGTTGCTATTTTACATTACAAATAGTTCCGGTTAATAGTTTTGGAAAAGGAGAAAAATTTATGAAGTTACAAAACCCGATTATCAGGGGATTTTACCCCGATCCCAGCATTTGTGAGGCGGAGGGAAAATATTATATAGCCTGCAGCTCTTTTCAGTATCTTCCCGGAGTTCCCATTTTTGAGAGTGAGGATCTGGTGAATTGGAGACAGATAGCAAATGCGTTAACCAGAACCACACAGGTCGAGCTTCATCAGGTTCCAAGCTCGGGCGGTGTGTTTGCGCCTACGCTTCGTTATCACGACGGAACCTTTTATATGGTGACGAACAACAATACCTTTGGAAAGAATTTTTATATTTATACCACAGATATAAAGGGTGAGTGGTCGGAGCCGATTTTTGTGGATCAGGAAGGTATTGATCCCTCTTTGCTGTTTGATCATGGAAAAGTATATTTTACAAGTAATGGAAATGATGAGCAGGGAAAGGGCTGTATTTTACAGTGTGAGATAGATATCAAAACGGGAGAAAAGCTGACAGAAAGCATTCCGGTCTGGAGTGGAAACGGTGGCAGATATTTGGAGTCTCCCCATTTGTATCACATTGGTGAATGGTATTATCTGATGGCAGCGGAAGGCGGTACAGAGTATGGTCATATGATCACTTATGCAAGAAGCAGGGATCCCTTTGGACCTTTTGAGAGTTATAACGCTAATCCTGTGCTCACCAACCGCAATTTGGGAGGAAATCAGAGTCAGATACAGGGAATCGGACACGGAGATCTGATTCAGGATAAAAAAGGAAATTATTATATTGTCTGTCTGGGTTTCCGTCAGATCGGGCAGTGGCAGCCTTACCATCACCTGGGAAGGGAAGTATTTCTTGCTCCTGTGTATTGGCAGGAAGATGGATGGTTTACAGCCGGAGAACAGGGAATCGTAAAAGAATGGCTGGATGTGGATCTGGAAGGTCAGCAGGATACGGATATTTATCATGTGTCTTTTGAAAATGCGGCAAAAAGTGATTTGCGATGGAGTTATCTGAGAGATTACCATAAAGAAAATTATGAGTTTACCAATAAAGGGCTTAAACTGAAAGGAACAGAAATTACATTAGACCAGGCGGATACCCCAACCTTTATAGGAATTCGGCAATCGGAGTTTCATACATGTCTTAAAGTGACAGTTTCCGGAGAAGCAAAGGAAGGCGGAGTTACCTTTTACATGGATGAGTGCCAGCATTATGATCTTGCGCTTGTACAAAAGGATAATATGCGGCAGGTGATGTTGCGGCTGCATATCGGAGATGCGATATGTGTAGTAAAAACGGTTGATCTGTCTTCGAATGAAGCAGCCCCGGATGTACCTGTAGAACTTTTGGTAATTTCTGATCCGGAGAAATATGAATTTTATTGTATGGTGAATGGTGAAAAGGAATTTCTCGGAAGCGCCAGGACGAAATATTTATCCTCTGAAGTGGCAGGCGGATTTACCGGTGTTCTGATGGGACTGTATGCGGTGGATGAAGATGGAAAGTGGGCGGAATTTGAGAAGCTTGAATGGAAGCAGGGAATGAATTAAAAATTTCTTTGAGGATATAATGTTGACATGCTATATATCATAATATATATTAAAGATATATAGCATGGTATATATCATAAGGAGGGTTATTATGAATACAGCAAAAATATTTGAAACAGGTAGAAGTCAGGCTGTTCGTCTTCCAAAAGAATTTCGCTTCGATGCTGATGAAGTATTTATTAATAAAATAGGAGATATTGTAATGTTAATCCCTAAGGATTATAAGTGGGCAGGATTTTTGAGCAGTTTTTCCATGTTTACGGAGGATTTTATGAATTTTGAAAGAGAGAGTCAGAATTTACAGGAGAGAGACACATTATGAAATATATGTTAGATACAAATATATGTATTTTCATAATAAAAAATAAGCCGGAAACAGTTATTAGAAAATTTCTGCAGCTTGATCCGACAGACATTTGTATATCATCTATAACTTATGCAGAGTTATGTCATGGAGTAGAAAATAGTGATGCAAAAGAAAAAAATCATATTGCTCTTATGATGTTTTTATCAGGCATTTCAATTCTTTCATTTGATGCAGATGCTGCACAAACTTATGGCATAATTAGAGCAAAATTGCAAAAACAGGGAAAACCTATTGGTCCTATGGATATGTTGATTGCTGCACATGCAAAAACTTTAGGCTTGACTTTGGTTACAAATAATATCAGAGAATTTTCAAGAGTAGATGATTTAAAAGTAGAAGATTGGGTTCAAGGACAAAAGTAATGCTTAAATCAGGTTTATTAGGATGAAAAAAGTATATCACAGATTCTTTTTGATTATAGTAATAATATTTCTTATGGCAGCAGTTCTACTGTTTCTTCGTGTTCGGGGAAGTATTTCTATAAAACCGGAAAAGGATTGTAAAGTTCCGAAGAATGTAGTTTGTGCTTTCCAGAAAAACCCTCTTTGGAGTCAGGACAAGCTTGGAACATCTGCNTATACNATGGGATCCTCNGGCTGCCTTACTACATGTNTTACTTCGNTTGTTGATATGCAGGATATTGNAATTGATCAGATAAGAGATGGNNTGACNCCNGGTACATTGAATGCANTGTTTTCAANNCATAATGTTTATGATGGGNAGGGTAATATTCAGTGGGGACAGCTTGAAAGNTTGCTTGGTGTTTCCATTGTGCGTAAACAGGCATCGGCATTAAGTGCCGGTGAGATTGATCATCTTTTAGAACAAGGNTGTTATCCGATTGTCCGTGTCCGTGTTGCNGGTCTTGGAAATTATCATTTNGTGTTGATCNTAGGNNCACAGGATGGAGAATATNTGTGCATGGATCCTTTAAATGAAAAAGAAGAANTNGTNNCNNTNTCAAAATTCTGGAATCGGANCTATGCNNTCAGATATGTAAAAGGTATTTANTATGTTNAANATNGCTGTTTGTGATGATGAAAAATTTTACAGGGAAAANATAACTGCNTTACTTCAAAAATATNTGTCANNTTGTCAGNTTGATAGTACTATAGACATTTTNNGTTCNGGGGANGANTTTTTANCNCANAGCAGTAATGCCNTAAAATATGATGCTGTGTTTATGGATATNAATATGGANCAGACGGATGGAATTGAGACAGCAATGAGNATACGGGCATTTCAGTCAAATACCTATATTGTNTTTGTTACTGCTTTTATCAANTATGCTTTGGATGGNTACAAGGTAAATGCAGTCCGTTATATTATGAAGGATACGCTGGATGNAGCGATTCCGGAATGTATGGATGCNATCCTCCANAAAATGCAGCTTNGGCAGNTNANNTTTTCNTTNATGGAGGGNGAAAAGAGNTTATATACAGATAATTTGTTATATGTGGANAGTAACAAACACAAATCTGTTTTTNANTATCAGGANGAGCAGCTTACAAAGTATCAGATATATGAGAAGCTGGATCATATTGAGAAGGNANTGNCANNNTTTGGNTTTTTGAGGATCCATAAAAGCTATCTGGTCAATATGAGACACATCCGAAAGATCAGTAATTATATTGCAGAGCTTAGCACAGGGGAAGAATTGCCGATACCCAGAATAAGGTATCAGTCGGTAAAGCAGAAATTTGTGGAATTTAAGGGGCTTTTATAATGAGACTGTATATCAAGAGTCTGATTTTATCAGTTATGCTGGGAATTAGCTGTAANGAATATTATGGGGTCATATTGCCAAAGAGAAAAATGCGGTACAAATGGATGGAAAAGACTGTTGTTTTTGCATTTATTATGGGATTTATGNTAATTTCTGTTACCCCTATACCGCCTTACATTTTACAGCCGATAAGGGTCATTGTGATTACCTGGATCATTGGGCAGATTTATTTTAAGGCGAAGTGGATATATTATCCGGTATTATCTGTGTTTTTCTGCGGTATTATCTGGATGCTTTCCTCTATTGTCGTTTCCATTTTATGGTTATGCCCACTGGAATATCATGTAATAGAATATATATTTGACCCAATCTGGTGCATGCTTCTTCTTTTTTTAATGTTTGGTTTTTCTTATCGGTTTAAAGGAAAATTCAACNTTTTTGATAAAGGAAAAGGGATATATTTTGGGATATTTCCTGTAATTAGTATTACGTTTCTTATGATTTTGTCTGTATGGGGCGAAAACGAAGCTGGCTATAATATCCGATATATTTTAATTATTGGATTTGGCATAGCAAGTATTCTTATTTTTTATTTTATTTGCAGTGTATTGATCAAGGATGCCCATATGAAAAGCCTGCAAGTGGAAAATGAATTGGTTCGCAATCAAATGAGTATGTATCGGAGTATGGAACAAAGTTACCGGCNGCAGCAGAAATACATGCACGATTATAAAAATCAGTTGAGTTGTATACAAGGCCTTTTGGAAAAGGGGCAGGTAAAGGANAGNCTTAATTATATCGAAGAATTGACAGGCGGAATCAGGAAAAATACGGATTATATCGATACAAACCATGTGATNGTGAATGTGATTTTAAATCAGAAATATCAATATGCTTTGGAAAACAAAATTACAATGGTGATCAATGTTAACGATCTTTCCCGCTTAGTGATGAAGAAGGAGGATCTTGTGATTTTGCTTTCTAACTTACTGGATAATGCCATTGAGGCATGTAAAAATATAGCCGCTGATAAAATTATTCAGCTTAAAATGGTTATAGAGGAAGAAAGTCTGATTTTATCTGTCAGGAATCCAATGAATACGCTTCCTAAAATGGAGGGAAAAAGAATTTTGTCTTCCAAAAAGGATAAGCGGAATCATGGAATAGGATTACTAAATATTGAAAATGTTGTAAGGAAAAATCTTGGAACCAGTAGTATAAAATGTGAAGATGGTTATTTTTCCTTTTCAGCTATGATACCAAATGAACAAGGAGGGTTACAATGAGTTTAAAGGAAAAGTTACAAAGTGTAATGGAGCAGTCAGTAAAGGACTGTGAGGTGGCAGGAGTGAACCTGTTGGTGGAAAAGGATGGAGAGGAGATTTGTTATTGTCAGGCAGGAATGGCAGACAGAGAAGAAAACCGTCCTATAAGCAGAGATACAATTTTCAGATTATATTCCCAAACGAAACCAGTTACGGCGGCAGCAGCAATGATCCTGATGGAGAGAGGGCAGCTTGACCTGTGCCAGCCGGTTTCAGATTTTTTGCCCGCTTATGAGAAACAATCCTACTGTATGGAAGATGGAAGTATTGGGGAAGAAGCAGCCGGCGGATCAAATAAAGAAAAAATATCCGCAAAGGCCGAAACCCGGGCAGAGATAAAGCCTGTTATGCAGCCCATGAGAGTCTTTGATCTCCTTCGGATGACATCAGGTCTGGTGTATGCGGATGATTTAACAGTAGCCGGGAAACAGACAGGAGAGGTTTTTGATAAGATAGACAAACGGCTTTATACAAAGGATGCGATGACTACCAGAGAAATAGCTGATGCATTAGGAGGATGCGTTCTGGCATATGAGCCGGGCAGTTCCTGGCGTTATGGAACTTCTGCAGATGTTCTGGGGGCAGTCATTGAAGCAGCATCCGGAATGAAATTCGGAGATTTTCTGGAAAAGGAATTGTTTGGACCACTTAAAATGAAGGATACCGCATTCTGGGTTCCAGAGGAAAAACAGGGACGTATGGCGGCTGTTTATGAGACGGTAAAAGAACAGGGAAAAAATTCTCTAGTACGGTATGACGGGAATAATCTGGGTATCCGTAACCGTATGGATCTGGTGCCTGCCTTCGAATCCGGCGGGGCAGGACTGGCTTCCACTTTGGATGATTATATGCGTTTTTCCCGTATGCTTATGCAGGGCGGCACGCTGGATGGTGTACAGGTCCTAAAGCCTGCCACGGTGAAATATATGATCAGCGGAGAGCTGATGGAACATCAGCAGGCAGCTTTTGATAAGTGGATTGGATTGGAAGGATTTAGTTACAGTAATCTGATGCGGATCTGTAAATGTCCTGATCGTGCGGCTTATATTGCCGGTGAGGGAGAATATGGCTGGGACGGCTGGCTGGGGGTTTATTTTGCAAATTTCCCGAAAGAAAATATGACAATTTTAATGGGCGCTCAAAAGAAAGATGGCGGTACATTTACGCTGACAAGAAAGCTGCGTACCATGGTGCTTGCCGAAACAATTTCGTAGTGTCTTTTTTTGCTCCCTGACCGCACCTTTTTGTCATGCCCGTTGAGTCCTTCAAAGCTTTGAAATATGATGACCATGTAGCAACAAAGCAGTTTGAAGGAGGAATCAACATGAAAAAGATGAAATTGTTTTTGGCATTAATTATGGGTCTATGTCTGACTGCCTGTGGCGGAAATGCTACAAGCAAATCTACACCGGAAGCAGCGCTGGAAAATACTATGGAGTCGTTAAAAGCTTTAGATTTGGAAGCCTTTAATGACCATACGGACAATTACATAACAACCCACAGAAATTGGATTGGAATTCCGGTGCAGCGGGAGTACAGAGTATTTAATGAGTTGATGCAGCCGGGACTGAGAGGTGTAAAGCATTACAGATGGAATAAGGAATTTGCCGGAAAAATTATTGAGAATCTGT
Organism: Lachnospiraceae bacterium; assembly: GCA_014804285.1. Taxonomy (GTDB): domain Bacteria; phylum Bacillota; class Clostridia; order Lachnospirales; family Lachnospiraceae; genus Suilimivivens. The sequence continues at coordinate 10,025 of JAAVAA010000028.1, forward strand.
CATGGGAAATTGGTGAAGTCAGAGCAGAGGGTGATGAAGCCCAAATAGAACTAACATTGTACAATAAGGATTTAACAGATGTAACCGGGATCTATGAAATAAATCTGATAAAAGGCATGATAGAAAGTGAAGGTATTGGGATGATACATTTAGCCAGGGAGATGTATGACCTGGCAAGTGACGGAGGCGATTTATGCGCAATTATTGATGAGATGGATCAAACCCGTAGTTTTGAAGTAACCGTACAGGCAAAACAGGAAAATGGAAAGTGGATCATTCATTTAAGCGAAGATTTTATTGATGCTTTTATGGGAAATTTGGGGGGAAGTTTCAGCGATGGGAGCTACTCTGAAGAAATTGAAAAGCAGCTTGAAGATTTATATTCAGAGATGGATCGTAAGGCAGATCAAATTGGTGAGGATATCGAACGATGTTTGGAAGGATTGTTTGAATAATGTCTGGAATTTTCCAAAGCTACTTTTTTGGTAATTCCACAATAAAGAGTGCTCCGCCTTCCGGTGAATCTTTTACGGAAAGATTTCCGTAATGAGACTTTATAATTTCATTTGCTATGGACAGACCGAGTCCGAAGTGCCCTTTGGTGCTTCGGGCTTTTTCTGCACGGTAAAATCGATCAAAGATTTTTTTCTTGTCTTTATCAGGGATACCGATTCCATTATCGGAAACAGAGATAAAGAAATGATCCTTACGATAATCCAAGGATAATTTTATACGGCCGGAAGCAGGGGTGTAGCTGATTGCATTGTGGAGAAGGATGGACAGCACCTGGCTGATTCGGTTTTTGTCACAGGTACACAAAGGGAGCGATTCTTCCGGTAATTCCACAGACAGAGAAAGCTGTCTCTCTTTTGCAAGAGGATCAAAAGCTTCATAGGAGTTCATAACCAGCGTATCAATTTCTGTGGGGACAGGTTCTATGGAAAATCTGTGATTGTCAGAGCCAGAAAGGGTAAGCATATCATCAATCAGAGCTTTCATGCGCATCCCTTCACTTATAATTGTGTTTAAGAATCCGGACTTCTTGTCAGAATCCGCTTCTTGGCAGCATTCTGCCGAAGAAAGGATTACTGCAAGGGGAGTTCGAAGCTCATGAGATGCCGAAGAAACAAACTGAACCTGCTTTTTTTGATTTTCCATAATGGGCTTTAGCAGAATGCCTGTGAAAATCCATGAAAAGACAGCTAAAAGAAAAATAGTGATCAAATCAATGAACAGGAATAAATAACGCTGTTGTTCTATTTGCTGTTCCAGTTTGTTTAAGGAAGAAAGAACAATTACCTGAAGGTTAGAGGAATTGCGTCTTAAAATAAGTACACTATAAAAAAATTTCTTTTCCAGAGCAGGCGAAATAAATTCCGATTCCGTATGATAAGAAACATAAGGGGAGAGGGAAGAGGAATTGTCGGTGTCTATGAGGATTGTCTGATGGTAATGATTCAGGCATTCTTCCAAGAGAACGCTTTTTTCGGAAGAAGCCGCCAGTGTATTGTAAAGAAAAGGAATGCCGTTATCCAACAGAAAAAAGGTATAGTTCCCCTGTGACTCCATTTTTGAAAGCCATTCCATAGTAATTACGGATTGCTGTTCTAAATTGGTGGAAATGGTGTTCATGTCATTTCGAAAAGAATACATCTGGTTTCTGTACAGATTTTTTTCGGACACATACAGGTAGCTGCATGACATGATGATCATTATAATGGTAGTTATGCCCGTACACAAAAGAGTAAGGCGTATATGTACCTTTTTAAACATAATAACTCCTTAAGCTTCCGAAAAGATTTTTACAAAATAGATTTTTCTAAAAGACAATAACCAATTCCACGTATAGTCTTTATTTCTACCTGGCTGTTTACCGTGCGCAGACGTCTTCTGAGAAAATGGATATAATTGTCTAAGTTTCCTTCCTCCACATCACTGTCCGGTCCCCATACCTTCAAAAGAAGAAGACTTCTGGATAAAGACTGGTCTTTTCTTCGTAAGAAAGCTTCCAGCAGAGCTGCTTCCCGTTTGGAAAGAGAGCATTCTCCGCCAGGCCCGGAAAGCCTGCAGTCATTAATGTCCAGAGAAATATCCGATACAGAAAGAAGCTCATCACCTGTAATAGTATGTGGCCTTCTGGTAACACAGCGTATCCTTGCCAACAGTTCTTCAAAGGCAAAGGGTTTGACAAGATAATCATCTGCGCCAAGATCCAGTCCGGTAACTTTGTCGGATAAGGTTCCAAGAGCAGTAATCAAAATGACAGGGGTGGTGATTCCCCTCTCCCGCAAGGAAGTAAGTACTTCCGTACCTTCTTTATAGGGAAGCATCCGGTCAAGCAGGATCACATCGTAAATATTCTGCTCCCCATAGTAGCAGGCTTCCTCTCCGTCAAAACAGGTATCTACAGAAAATCCTTTTGATTCCAGTTGGAAACAAAGGGATTTATTTAACTGTTCATCATCTTCCGCTAACAGAATTCTCATTTTGGTTCCCTATCCTCTCTTCTTATATTTTAATAGAAAGTAATTGATTTGCAATAGAGGTTTACTTTCAGTTTACTATTTTAACATGGATTTCTTTATTTATTCTCTAAATGTGCAAAGAATAATAAAGCGAGTAACTAAATTAATCTGGTGTAAGTAGTTGTAAATTAGTTGAATTACGAGTATACTACTTACAAGTATACTATTTTGCTTTGGAGGTGAACTGAAAATGGTTGGAAGGCAAGAAGAATTAGAGAGATTAGAATCTTTATATCAAAGCAGTAAATTTGAATTTTTGGTCATGTATGGAAGGAGAAGAGTAGGAAAAACAACCATTTTACAGGAATTTGCAAAAAGGAAAAATGTGATATTTTATTCAGCACAGGAAAAGAATGATAGTTTGAATTTGTATGATTTTTCGAAAATGATTCAGAAATATTTTGTTGGACAATATATTGCGCCTTTTGGTACATGGGAAGATGCGTTTTCATATATAACAAAAAACACAAAGGACTCTGAAAGAGTAGTATTAATTATTGATGAATTTCCGTTTATGGCAGGACCAAATCCATCTATCAAAAGTATGTTGCAGCATGAAATAGATCATCACTGGAAAGATCAGAATTTGTTTTTGATTCTTTGCGGTTCCAGTGTCAGTTTTATGGTAAATGATATTATGGGATATGAAAGCCCTTTGTATGGACGCACGACATCTTCAATGGAAGTCATGCCTTTTGATTATATAGATGGAACAGAGTTTTTTCCAGATTATACAAATGAAGAAAAGTTGATGGCATATGGTATTTTGGGTGGGATTCCACGTTATTTGCAGGCATTTTCTTCTGGGAATTCTATTAACTCAAATATTGAGAGGGCAATTTTATCTAACGGTGCTTTTTTAAATGATGAACCCATGATGCTTTTGAAAATGGAGCTACGGGAACCAAATATATATAACAGCATTTTAGAGGCAATCGCGCGAGGATACAATAGGCTGGTGGAAATCGCAGATTGTATACATGAGGAAAAGAGTAAATGCAGTAAATATATATTAACGTTGATGGCAATTCGCCTGGTGGAAAAACGAGTACCTTGTGGTGAAAAAGAAAGCAGCAGGAAATCAATATATGTTCTTGCCGATAACTTTTATCGTTTCTGGTATCGTTATCTTTTTACCAATAAAAGTTATTATGATTTGCTGGGAGTAAAAGATGCTTCACAGGAGATTATGGAAGATATTCCCAATTATATGGGTGTGGCTTTCGAAGAGATATGCAGACAGTATTTGATCCGTCAGGCAAAAGAAAAACGTTTGCCGTTTATTCCGGCAGAAATAGGAAAGTGGTGGGGAAACAATCCTGCGATAAGAGCACAGGATGATGTGGATCTGCTTGCACTGAATAAAAAGAAAACGGAGGGTTTATTCTGTGAATGCAAATATACGGGAAGACCTATGCCGATGGAGGAATATGATGATCTTGTTATGGCGACGAAAGCATTTCCGGAAGAAATGAAAAAGCATTTGATGTTTATTAGTAGAAGCGGATATACGCTGCCAGTACAAAGACGTGCCCGGGAAGAAGGGGCAATCTTACTTACTATAGATGATTTGTTTTCATAATATTGAAAATTTTTTTGTTGATAATACTTATAAAGTCAATTATAATTAAGTAAATTATAATTGACTTTATGGAGAAAGATATGTTTGTTGGAAGAGAAAAAGAGCTTTTTGACCTAAATAAAAGATATCAGTCTGGCAAATTTGAGTTTGCAGTTATTTATGGTCGGAGGCGTGTGGGCAAAACTACATTGATCAATGAGTTTGTCAAAGATAAGGAGAGTATTGTTTATTCTGCGACTGAGACAAATAGCAGGAAAAATTTAATTGATCTGAGCAAAAGTATTTATGCGCTTTCTTCGGATTATGAAAATTCTTCAGGAATGTTTCTGGATTTTCAGACAGCACTTGAAGCAGTATTTCAAATTGCGAAAAAGCGCCGAATCGTATTTGTGATAGACGAATATCCTTATTTAGCATCTTGCGCCGAAGGTATTGCTTCCGTATTTCAAATACTAATTGATCGATTTCATCAAGAGTCAAAATTATTTTTGATTCTTTGCGGATCGTCTATGTCTTTCATGGAAAATCAGGTTATGGGATATAAAAGCCCCCTTTATGGGCGCCGCACATGCCAATATAAGATAAAGCCTTTTGATTTTTTTGAGACAAAAAAATATTACAAAAAGATCCGGGGAGAAGATTTAGCCATTTTGTATGGAATTACGGGGGGTATTCCTTTGTATATATCCATGATGAATGAAGAATTAACGATAGAAGAGAATATAAAAGATAATTTTTTGGTGCCCAGCGCTTATTTATATGAAGAGCCATTGAACCTGATCAAGCAGGAATGCCGTGATGCTTCGCAGTATAATACAATTATCGGTGCTATTGCTCAGGGAGCCTCCAGACTTTCCGAGATCTGTTCCAAAACAGGGATTGATACAGCTCTTGCATCAAGTTACCTGAACAAATTATCCGGACTTGGAATTATTAAAAAAGAAATTCCTTTTGGGTTAAGTAACTCAAAAAGATCATGGTATGTACTTGAGGATTTTATGTTCCGATTTTGGTACTGTTTTGTGCAGGAAAATATTTCTGCAATCAATCGGGGAATGCAAGATCAGGTATATCTGCGGATTGCCCCGAATATGTCGGATTATATGGGAGAAGTTTTTGAGGAAATTTGTAAGCAATACCTTTGGAAGCTTTTGCTTGAAGGTAAGGCAGCAGTGAACTTTATGGATATCGGACGCTGGTGGGGAACAAATCCTGAAACCAGACAGCAGGTTGAAATTGACATTATGGGAATAGAGGATAAAGAAACAGCACTTTTTGGTGAATGTAAATGGAGAAATGAAAAGACTGATCTGCAGGTTCTTGAAAAATTAGTTGCCTGTAGTGATTTGTTCCCGTATAAGAAAAAACATTTTTATTTGTTTTCTAAAAGCGAATTCACAAAAGGATGTATGGAAAAGAGTAAGGAAATGGGTAATGTAACTCTTGTGACGTATCAAGAAATGTTGGAGTAATTCATTAAATACAAAAACCGGGAACAACATGTTAAAGATGTTTCCGGTTTTATTTTTGTATTAATAAACTGAGTTTTAATTTCGTCTCTCCGATTGCCCCAAGCATATCTAAGATGTTAACTGTTTCAAACTGTCTCAATCTGTAGCATCTCCTTTCTCCATTAATCGTCGGATGGCATCATAATCTGTTAAGGGTGGTTTAACTGGTATAGATGATTTTCTTTTTGGCTTTTTTCGGACGCTTCAAGGGCGTCAATAAAAGCTTCCGCTTTTTTGGGGTCATTAATTTTCACCTTTGTAAAAATACTTGATGTTGCCATACATAAATACCTCCTTCATCGGTTTTCACTTATAGTATACGTTCAATTTCTACATAGTTATACTATATTAATGTTTCATTCATATTTTATCGTAGGCTATAACTATGGTCAACAAACGGATTTTATATTTTAGAGAAATTTTAGAGACTGCTCTGCTATATATATGCATGCAAAGCAATTAAGTGATTAAGAAATTATGGAGGTTATTTGGTATGAAGAAAAAGTGGATTATGGCAGCAGGATTATGTGTGTTTATTATTACAGTGGGCATAGGGTGTGGTGCTAAGAATGAGGAGCCGCAAGCAGTAACAGTTGAGAGGACAGGGACTTCGGAGAGTGAACAGACACAGAAGAATGAAATATCTCAGGATGGTGAATCAACAAAGGAAAACAGTCAAATACAAGATAGTGAAAAAGTAAACGTAGATGAACCAGTTGAAGACGGCGGTTTGACAGACTTGTCGAGAGGTGAAAAGAGTGCTGAAAAGTTGGAAGGTAATGTAAAAAGCATTGGTGATGACAGTGTAGTTATTATTAAAGCAATAATAGAAGAGAGGGGCGATGAAAGTAAGGTTATGGTAGGTGTTGCGCCCGGGTATGAAGCGGAAGAAGATCTGGTAAATGTCAATTTTCAGGAAACTACAGAATATGAGCTTCGAGTTGTAAAAAATGGCGGTGTAAACCCTGACGAGGATGTTACCGTAAAAAAGGCGTCTTTTTCAGATATGAAAGAGGGTGCATCAGTTTCTCTGGAAGGTTATTATGAAGGGGATACCTTTGTTGCAGAAAAAGTTGTTCTCTACAAGTTTGTATAGAAGTTTAAAAATATTTTAAAGAAACTTAGAGAAAGTTTAGAGATTGCTTTGTTATGATACAAAAGACAAAATAGAAAAAGGAGTTCAGGATAAAATGAAAATTAGATACAATCTGGCAGCAGGACTGATATTGCTTATGGGTCTGGTTGTTGGGTGCAGTGGGAAAGAGCCAGAGGAAGCTCCAGCGGTTGCAATAGAAAACATAAAGGATATGGAAGAGACAGTAGGGGAAGAACAACCGGAAAATGAAGCAGTGCCTGATAGTAATGTACAGTCCGAAGAAGATGTGCGGCAAGAACAAGAGGAAGAAAATGTGTATAAAATATCACCGAATAAAGAAGGGGAAGAGAGTCTTTCCGGAAAGGTGAAAAGCATCGGAGAAAACAGCGTGATCATCAGTAAAATATTTGTAGAAGACGGCGAAGATGGAAACAGCAGTATTGTTATATTCCCGGGGGAAGGCGGCAGGGAAGAGGAGCTGGTGACAGTAAATTTTACAGATGCCACGGAATTTCACCACTGGACCATCAAAAGTGGCGGTGGGGACATTGATATGAGAGGGTCTTCTTTTTCAGAAATTGCAGTAGGTTCAGGACTGGAGATGTCCGGGAATTATGACGGGGATACCTTTATTGCAAGGAAAGTGATTATAGAAGTATATGAATAAAGCAGAATATCCTGACTTATATGTGAGGATATCAGCTTTCAGAAAGGAGCAGAAATGAGGAAAAGTATGAAAAAAAGGATTTTATGTCTGCTATTAACAGTAATGATGGTAGTGATGGCAGCAGGGTGCGGCGGGCAGGATACATCAGGAAATCCTGTTGGGGATAGCAGCCAGAGCAGTTCATCTGCTGAAGGGCAGCAGGAGAACAGGCAGGCAATAGACGATGTAACGCCGTCCGAAAATGTAGCTATGGGGAGGTATGTGGAGGAAGAGATCGATATTTCTGAGTATACCAGTAATGTTTTAGATATGCAGATGCTGTCCGATGGAAGCATCATGATACTGAGCCAGTCGAATTTTCCTATTATTTCTAAGGATCATGGCATCACTTGGGAAGAAAAGGAAGTGCAATGGCTTACAGACTGTTTTGAAAAATCCGATTATATTTTTGCTGCAAAAGCAGCGCCTGACGGTACCATAGGGGTTGTTTACAGTGTGCATGGTGATGAAGATATGCATGGAAATGTTGTGTTGATTAAACCCGATGGAACAGTTATTCCGGTGGAAGTGTCTATGGAGAATGATGAGGCAAGTTTAAATGATATTTGGGTCTCTGATACAGGGCGGTTTTTTGTAACCAGCTATCAGGATCGGAATATTTATGAGGTGAAAGAGGATGGAAGCAGTGAAATCTTTTTATCCCCACAGCAGAGAGCGGATTATGTTAAGGTTGTCGGCAATGTAGCGGCAGTAGACAGTTACGCAAACGCAGAAAGAGTATTTGAACTCTATGATATAGAAACCAAGGAACTGATTGACGATGAGGTGTTGCAGTCCTTCTTAAAAGATTATTACAGTGAACGGAGCTCCAATGGTAATTATTACTATAGTATGATTTACTTTATGGATAAAGATAATGTAATTTACTTGGCAGGCAGAAAAGGCGTTCACCGGCATGTAATAGGAGGAAGCGCAGTCGAGCAGTTGGTGGACGGAGGATTATCCCGTCTTGGAAGTCCTGATTATGGGATTGTGGGATTTTTACCTTTGAGCGATACAGAGTTTTTAGGATTATTTGCAAATTTAAAGCTAATAAAATTTACTTATGACCCTGATGTGCCTACCGTTCCTAACAATAGAATCAAGGTATATAGCCTTGAGGAGAGCAGCGCGCTTCGGGTTGCAATTTCTGCTTATCAGGTGAAGAATCCGGATATGTTTATCGAATATGAGGTAGGAATAGAAAGCGGAAGTTCCGTAACGAGAGATGATGCTTTGAAAAAGTTAAATACCCAGATTGTGGCAGGAGAAGGGCCTGACCTGTTGTGTTTAAGCGGGCTTCCCATTGATTCTTACGTGGATAAGGGATTGCTTAAGGATGTAAGCACTCTGGTCAGTGACCTGGAAAAAGAAGAAAATATGTTTGAGAATTTATTCCAGGCATTTGAAAAAGACGGAGCGCTTTACATGGTACCTGGTCAGATTTATCTGACAATGATAGGAGGGCATGAAAAGTATGTTTCTCAGATGAATGACTTAAAGACAATTGCAGATGAGGTGGAAAAAATGAGGGAGGATTATCCGGGAAAAGACCTGCTTGGCATGGGTCAGGCAAAACAGGTTATGAAAGGATTTGCCCTCTCATCAGCGCCGGCATGGAAGACAGAAAACGGGGAACTTGACAAGGAGGCTGTGGAAGAATTCCTTACACAGACCAAACGGATTTACGAAGCACAGATGGATGGTCTTGATGAAGAGTGTTTGGAAAGGTTTACGATGATCAATGATATATTCACAGATGAATATGGTGAAAACTGGATGTATGATAATCGGTTTTATTATGCTTCCGAAATAGATTTGATTGGAAATGTTACACAATTAGAAATAGGTTCCCTGACTTATCCTTATGGTTATTTTGAAGAGGTTTCTACCCCAAGAAATAAAGGCGGTGAAGACGTTATTTTCAAACCGGTAAGCGGACAGTGCAGTAATATATTTACAGCCGACCTTTTACTGGGAATCAATGCGGCTTCTCCCAGAACAGAATATGCAGAGGACTTCTTAAAAGAACTCCTTGGCAAGGAAACACAGGCAGCAATGGGAGGGCTTGCTGTTAACAGAGATGCCATGGAAGAGTTGTTCACTCCAAAAGAAAATATGCTTGGGGAAAATGGCGAGTATGGAAGTATCGGCTCGTCAAGCTGGGATGGCGAAATGATAAGTGTACAAGTTTATTTCCCGGATCAGGAGCAGATTGATAACNTCTNNAAANNGATNGAGTCCNTGGATACCCCTTATTTGGANGATGCGGTTTTGGAAGAGACTGTATTTGAGGAAGGTTCNAAATTTATACTGGGAGAACAGAGCCTNGANGANGCNNTAAGTGCGATTGAGCAGAAGATAGCTATTTATNTNGCNGAATAAAGAATGGNGNNAGCNCNCCATTNTTCCCAAAGGGGANCTNGAAAAATGATAAAAAGAAAGCGGAAGTTTTTTTACCTGTTTTTGCTGCCCAGTTTTGTGGGGATTGTGGTATTTGTACTGCTTCCTTTTATGGACGTGGTGAAGAGATCCTTCACCACTGCCATAACGGGACAGTTTAACGGGGTAAAAAATTATCAGACTATTTTTCATAATCAGGCATTTTTACTGGCGGTTTCAAATACCCTGAAATTTACGCTGGTGTGTATTCCTTTTCTGGTATTGATCGGCTTTGTGACAGCGCTGCTTTTGGATCAACTGGATAATAAAGGGCTGGTGAAATCNCTNTATNTATTTCCCCTTGCCATGCCTACAGCAACCATTGTCATGGTGTGGAAGATGGTGTTTTATAAGCAGGGATTTTTAAATCTGTTTCTCACCCGGATGGGGCAGCTATCCGGGCTATGGGGTGAAATACATACGGATTACTTAGGATCNGGNGNAGCNTTTTGGGTTTTGGTGGGCAGCTATATCTGGAAAAATCTGGGGTATACGGTAATCTTATGGCTGGCAGGGCTTATGGGAATTCCCACAGAGCTTTATGAGGCGGCAAAAGTGGACGGCGGAAACAGCCTGCAAAGGCTTTGGTATATTACGTTACCTAACTTAAAGGGCAGTCTCTACACGATTGTTATTTTATCTTTTTTGAATTCCTTTAAAATTTACCGTGAAGCCTATCTTACAGCAGGCTCCTATCCGGATAAAAGTATTTATCTGTTGCAGCATGTGTTTAATAACTGGTTTGTGAATCTGGAGCTGGATAAGATGGCGGCAGCGGCAGTCTGTACAGGGGGATTTTTGATGATAGTCATTTTAATTTTACAGAAATTGTGGGATCAGAATGAAAGATAATAGGAAAAAGGTGTTTCAAAAGATATTTCAAAAGGTATTTGTGATTTTTTTGCTTCTCTTACCGGCGATGCTGGTGGTCTTGCCGGTGCTGGTATTATTGTCAGGAGCGCTTATGGATACCTATGAGCTGCGAAGATATTTAAGCACGATTTTTACACAGGGAAATACTTTCATTGGCTGGAAGCTGATACCGGCCTACCCTTCTTTTGCAAATTATAAAAAGCTGCTATTTGAGACTCCTCAGTTTTTTGTCTTATTTTGGAATTCCATGAAATTGGTGGTATGTATTTTGATCGGTCAGCTTGTTATGGCAGTACCGGCAGCATGGGGATTTGCAGTATATCAGGTCAAAGGAAGCCGGGTACTTTTTGCTTTATATGTGGTGCTGATGCTTCTTCCCTTTCAGGTAACGATGCTGTCCAGCTATTTGGTGCTGAATAAGCTTTCCCTTTTAAACACTCATCAGGCGATTATCCTTCCGGCGGTATTTTCCACCTTTCCGGTGTTTTTATCCTACGGAGGATTCCGGGCGATTCCANCACAATTGTTTGAAGCGGCAAGGATCGATGGGGCAGGAGAATTGACTATCTTTATAAGGCTGGGGCTTCCTTTGGGCAAAAGCGGACTTCTGTCTGCCATGGTGCTGGGTTTTTTGGAATACTGGAATCTGATGGAGCAGCCTATGGCATTTCTGGAAGATAAATCGCTCTGGCCGTTATCTTTATATCTGCCGGANATNACNTGGGGNCAGGCAGGATTTGCATTTTGTGCCAGTGTGATCACGTTAATACCGGCGGTATTTGTATTTGTGCTGGGGCAGGATTATCTGGAGCAGGGAATTATCTATTCGGGATTAAAGGAGTAAAAAGTGAATAATCAAAGAATAAAAAGGATTACAATTTGTTTTGCTGTTTTTTTGATTCTGATGCTGGTCTGTACCGTAATCTCCAAAAGTGTTTATGCTTATCAGCTTCCTATGGTCAGTACCTTGTCCCCGGAGGAAAAATATGTGGAGCATACGGTGGAGGCGGAAGGAATCGTGATCGCAGGCGGGGAGCGTGCAGTCACTTATTTTCCGAATCTTCGGATAGATTCTGTTATGGTGCATGTGGGAGACCGGGTGGAGGAGGGTGATGTTCTTCTTCAAATTGATTTGACAGAACTGGAAGAATCTATGGCGCAAAAGCGGGAGGAAATCGCCAAAGTTGATCTACAGATAAATACGATATTGGAAAATCAGGCGCTTGAGCAGCAAAAAAAGGATCTTGAGCTTGCCCGTGCAAGAGAAGATTATGATGCCACTGCAAGGTTAGAAGACACTTATGTAGGGCGTGCCATGGAAGATTATGTACAGGCAGAGGAAGATTTGGAAGAAGACCCAGGAGATGATACGCTGAGGGACGCCTTGCAAAGCGCGGCATACGGGGAAGCGGATGCCAGATCAAAGCGGGATGAGGCGGTAAAACAGGCAGGAAGAAAGGTGGAGGATATCCTTATGCCGGATCAAGCTTCTTCCGATCTGGATATTGCAAAAATGGAAAAGAAAGCTCTTTCGTCCCAGCTTGGAGAATATCAGCAGATCATAGACACACAGGGAGTTTTGACGGCGCCTTTTGGCGGTGTGATCACAGATGTCTTCGTTTCCGTAGGGGGAAGGGTACCGGATACGGCTGTGGTACTGATCTCGGATGAAAGTCTTCCCTGCCAGCTAAAGGTTTTTTTGGATAAGGAACAAAAAAAATATGTGGGACTTGGGGATTCCGTTTCTATTAAGCTGGAAGGAAAAAGCAGCAAGCTGGATGGAACCATAGATTATCTGTCAGAGAGTAAAAGTATTCCCGGAAGCTATGAAGCGTTGATCAATCTTCCGGAGGCTACGGGGATACCGGGGCTATCCGGTACGATTACCCGTTCCGATTCAGGGGAAAAATACCGGTTGTGCATACCGCCATCAGTAATTTATCAGAAGAATGACACTTTCTTTGTTTATGTGTTGAAAGAGAGAGAAGGAATTTTGGGTCAGGAGTATTATATTGATGAGGCTGTGGTGAAGATTATTGATCAGAATGAGAACTGGGTTGCAATAGATGATGGAATATTGAGTAAGGATAGTAAAATTATTTCTTCCTCCACTAAGGAAATCAAAAAAGGTGATGTAGTCCGGTGGGAGGAAGAATAAAATCATATTACATTTACTTGATATCTAAATACCATTTGTATATGATAATAATGTGTAAAATATAAAACGTCGTTGAAAGGAGTTTTTATTGTGACGCAGTCAACATTTACAGTTGGGATGGATACACAGGATAAAATAGAATTTGATCCTTTTTTCAGCAGCGCAAATCAAGAATATGTCATGAAATCTGTTAAGGAACTTTGGGATGGGAAAGGAAAAGCCCATGAATTAATTGAGGTGGATGATGAGTGAAAAATCTGGTCAGATGCATATTGAGAATGGGCGGATTTATATTGCTCATTGTCGGGGACATTATGGTGATAAATAGAATTATGAAACCAGTAAAAGATGATGAAAGATACTTGCATAAAAACGGCGGTCAACCGACCGCCGTTTTTTATGTCATTCTGTTGTTGGAATCTCTTCGGGGATATCGATTACCGGCAATATCGTAATCTGTGCTTCAATTCCCATATTACCACTTTGCCATTCGTCATTTGTTCTTGTCTGAACATCACCTGTAACTTTCAAATATGCCTTATGTGTCTCTTCAAATCCCCCGGTTCCTTTAAGAATAAAAGTATCCAGATCATTAGAAGAACCATCCTGCAATGTGATAGAGGATATTTCTATACCATCTACGATAACTGACAGTGTAATATTACAATTGTTTTGAGCGTATCCTCCAACTAAACCACTATTTCCAATCAAGACTAACTGCTTGATATCGACTGACACATCAGATTCGCTTTTGTTTTCAATCATAAAATCATCGGTATTATATATTTGCGTATCCCCGAATACCCTGTCAGGGTCAATGGTTATTCCTAATTTATCGGATATTGTAACCACATATAGTTCTTCCTTCACTACTTGTATTTCTATCTGCTGTTCTGTCTGATTTCCATCTAAATCGGTTGCCCGAACCAGAAGATGGTTAATTCCGGGTTTCGAAAGGATTACTGAGTAATCTTCGAGCAGCACAGCATTATAGTATCCGCGTTCAGAAACTTTTTGATTATCCGGAATTAATTCGACATTAACTCCGTTTAGATAGCATTCTACCTTAGCTATTCCGGAATCATTTGTTTCCAGCTCTGTCACATGAAAAGCGAATTTAAAAGGTGCTTTTTCTTCTTCTGCTACTTCACTGAAAATAATCTGCGGTGCAGTTTTGTCAGGCATTGTCTCCCAAGGCTCACCGCTATTCGCATAAACTCTTGTCTCAAGGGATATACTGCATGGTGCATATAATTCAGCAGCCGTAACATCAATCTGACTTATATAAGTTCCACGCCCATAGTCGTTTGATAAACTGAAATATAATACCTTTTCTTCTCCCGGAAACAGAGAGAAGCTCGATTGCTCGAAATTTGATAATGAATCCTGATCAATATATATTTCTTCTTCTTTTGCTATGCCGTCTTCTAAGTCTTCTGAAAGTTCTGTATTCTCTGAATTCTCTAAATTCCCTGAAAGTTCTGTATTCTCTAAATACCCCGTATTCTCTGAATACTCTGTATTCTCTGTATTAGGTTCTTCAGGCATATTTGAGCTTTCGTCTGTTTTGTCGTTTGCCTCTTCTTCTATTGTTTCTTTAATCTCTTCTCTTGTCTCTTCTGCTATTACTTCTTTAATCTCTTCTCTTATCTCTTCTTTAATCTCATCTATCTCTGCCTGATCTCCTTCTTCCACAGGCCTTATATACCAATAACTAATACCTGCCGATTCTTCTGTTTCTTGCACTTCCGCACTTTCCGGCTCTGCTTTTTTTGTGTCTTCCTCACTGAATTCATCAGACTCTGTTTCACTTATTGTTGTTTCGTCTATATCTCCTATCTCTTCTTTGAAAGGATCCGTTTCTGTTTCCAAGCCATCTCCTGTAACAGGCTGTGTATGCTCAAAACCGTTCGATATCAATTCTTCCGGTTCCTGCATATCTGTACTTTCCGGTTCCTCTTTTTTGATGTCTTCCTTATCGTATTCTCCAAGCTCTGTTTCGCCTGTATTTCCCATCTCCTTATTAGAGGGTTCCTTGCCCGCTTCCAAGCTATCTTCTGTAGCAGGCTGTGTATAGTCGTAACCGTTATATATTAATTCCTCCGAATCTCCTATTAAATTTCCCTGTTCATCATTACTGATGTCCTCTCTGTCAGATTCTTCAGGCTTTGTTTCCTCTATAATCTCTTCTGAAGGCTCTGTCTCTCTCTTTTCCTCTTCGCCTTCTTCTGTTGTATTCTCTACTGCATTTGTGTTATTTTCTTCAAACTTATTAAGATCCGATGGAGGGTATACTTCTTGCCCCACACCATTGCCTTGTATTTTCATTCCGGGGGCATTTACAGTAATTCCTGTCAATGTCTCGAATCCGTCATTTCGAATCACAACCGGACAAACAGACTTGTCTTCTCCCTCATAAACAGTGCCATTATATCCCAGCGCCTCAACCGTCAATTTATAATATCCATTTTCTACTGTGGCTGTTGTCGGGTCATTTTCTTGCTCTGATCCAATGTTATATATGTCATTAATATATATATCTGTATTATTTATACCTGCGTAATTTATATCTGTATCATATGTACCGTCATCAAACAATTTGTAGCCGAATCCATTCACACAATAAAACGAGATTTCCTGCATAGACTGTGAACCGTCACTTGAAGTGATCTTTTCAATCTTACTGCTAAGAATCTTCCAACTATCTTCCAGAGTTTGTGCCAAAGCATCATAATTGCACACACCAAAAAGAACTGCCACAGCAAATACGACACTTACACCCATAGCCGCTTTTGATTTAGGGCGATGGAAACTTTTTTTCATTATGTTAAAAAAACCACAAACTGCCAATACTGGAAATAATGGTAAGAAAAGTATTTTATTTTTGCGTACAAGTCTCTTCAATCTCATATACATAGGCTTATCCCTGTCAAATACGGTCTTATTTTACAATTCAACTTATGGAAGAAAAACCTGCAATAAAGAGTTACCTCCTTATTGCAGGTTACTTCACTTATTCACCAACAATAAATTGATTAAATCATTTTGTTTATTATGCAACCGGAATTACAAGATCCGCTGTTTCACCATTGTTAAATGTTACTGTGAAAACAATCTGACCAGCTACATCTGCACTTGTATATTTAAAAGCGGATGCTTTAAATGCAATTGTCGGAACGCCTCCAGCCGGATTGGTAATTGTTACATTAGCTTTATTATAAGAACTCGTTGGTACGGTTGATTTAGATGCGTTTAATTCAACATCAGCAACCTCTGTTGCTCCAGTATTACCAAGTGTAACTGTAATGCCTGATATTGCAGCACTNGCAGTTTCCTTNGTAACCTTCTTTAAATCAGCACCAGAATACGTCACAGTAGGTCCAACTGCCTTAATNATNGTTACAGGAAGNTTGAAAGATGTACCNTCTGCANAGNNAACATTCAGNTCATACGTAACTTCATAGCTGTAAGTTGCATCAGCATATGCAATCTTCNNGTANGTGCTNGAANCAGANTCAANGNNATTTGNNNCAGTNGTNTCCTTGTNACCATTNTCCACNTCNTTTAACACTCCTGNTACAGAAGGTAAGAGTNANTTCAGTTCCTGTTGNNTTNANNGTNTANTTGCTTACNNCAACGTTGCTGGTAGANGTGNTAGGNTGCTGNACTANCATCNTATNTTGGTCTTANNAGTTGTCTTTACNAACTGTACNGTCTTNATCGTAGACTCNGCAGCACCGGTACCNACNGNCANCTNNACAATGCTTCCNCCNTTTNCAGGATCATAATATACAGNAGCATCNGNATCTGTTNCTCCAGGTGCATTGCTTGNAATCATATTATNGGTTCCCGGNTCAATAAATGAAGNCTTGTAATANGNNAGTGCATCGGGTGTAATTGTNGTGAAAGAAAATACTGCNTTTAACTTCAATGTCTTNGGAGACTTTGCGCTNTAAGCAGACCANTCAGCNTTCTTATTNAANTCTCCGCCAATCTTAAAGGATNCAACTCCGTATGTTCCGGAAGNGTTACGTTCTGCACTNTATACATCNTTTCCGTCAACAGTATCTTTNNTAAAAGTATACTCTGCNCCTTCCAGTGCNAAAACCATNCCNTTTGCGGTNCCNGCTGCNTTTGATGTAATTGCNACTCCTTCTGCTGCAGCANNATAACCNGCTGTTGTAATATCTTCAANCTTACCATCAGCATCNTTGGTTNTTGTTACAGTAGTTGCTGCTGAGCTGGGCGTTNCTGTCAGNTNAATCTTCTTTGATGTGTCAGCATCAATACCTGCCGCAGTGTCCACAAACTCACTGCCGCCATTATCTGTTACATAAAATTTTGCGCTGGCTTTAATCGGATAATAGCCCCAGTTTATAATACTTGCTTCACCANCAGAAACAATTTTTCCTGCACTTGCAGCCAAATCAGCCGCTGTAGCTGAATTGCCGCTCATAGCAGACAGACCCTGAGGGTCAAGTGCAAATTGCAGAGTTTTGGTTGTGGGCAGGATTACCTGCGTATAAGTAGACATGTCTACATAGTTTACATCACCGGTTACTGTGACTGTTGTTTCACCAGCAGCAAGTGCTGTGATGTTAGCACTGGTCAGAGCCAGTGTTGCAGCAAATGCACCTGCTGCAAATCTTTTCATCATCCTTTTCATACAATTCCTCCTTGAATTTGTATAACTATTCAGTTCCTTACGTGAAGATCCAAAAGGGCAAAAGGCACTGAAAAGTTATGGTTAGTTTAAAATGCTTATGGAAACTTCCGCTGCGATGTCATCAATCACCTTATATTCGTCATCGACCAAGTAATACCTTACTACTGCGCTGTACTCTCCCGCTTCCAACGCTTTGGTCAAAGCGAAATTTCTCAATTCGGTACCTACCGGCATGTAAGGTGATGAATAGATAACTTCATCGGTGTCACTGAGAATTACATCGAAGTAAACGGTTCTGGAGTTTTCTTTCGCATTGGCAACAAACGCATTGTTGGATTCCGCTCTTCCATCATCAAATTCCCATGCTGTATTCATGGTAACCAGATAATAGCCGTCCTCAACGCTTCCTGCTTCGGAGTCAAACTCATTTACATTATCCTCCGTAAGTAGTACTGACCTGTTATTTTCAACTACTTCTTCCGGCTGTCTACGCAGTAACAACAATATAACGATGCCAAGTAATGCCAAAATAGACACTAACAANATTATTATCAGCCCATTTTTGCGTTTCTTACGTTTCTTTGCCATTTCACAGCCTCCATGCTATCTCAGAATTTCCAAGGCAAATTTATCCGCCCTTTTCACGTTTCTAACCTTTTTATCGGCTCTTTGAAGAAATACATTAGCCTATTTTTCAAAAAATTTAAAATTCTGGTAATTTTTTTGAAATTTAAGTGTTAATTTTATTGCTTCGCAAACTGCATATTATATAATTCAGCATAAATTCCATTTTGTGAAAGGAGTTGATCGTGGGTTCCGCTTTCCCCAATTCCATTTTCTGTAAGCACCAATATCTTCTCTGCGTTGCGGATGGTAGAAAGTCTGTGGGCGATCACAAAGGTGGTACGGTTTCTGGAAAGCTTTTCCAGGGAATCCTGTACCACTTTTTCACTTTCATTGTCCAGCGCGGAGGTTGCCTCATCAAAGATAAGGATGGGCGGGTTCTTAAGGAAGACTCTGGCAATGGACAGGCGCTGCTTTTGACCGCCGGAGAGCTTAACGCCCCGCTGGCCTATGTAGGTATCGTAGCCGTCAGGCAGGTTCATGATAAATTCATGGGCATTGGCGTTTTGGGCAGCTGCCACAATTTCCGCTTCCGTGGCATCAGGACGTCCGTAACGGATATTGTCCATGACGCTTCCGGTAAACAGATAAACATCCTGCTGCACGATACCGATACAGTTTCTAAGGCTTTTTAAGGTAAAATTGCGGATATCCGTGTTGTCAATGGTGATCCTGCCGCCGGATACCTCATAAAAACGGGGAATCAGACTACAGAGAGTAGATTTTCCTACACCGGAGGTTCCCACCAATGCAATATATTCTCCCGGATGTACATGAAGATTTAAATTGGAAAGCACCATTTCCGTATGTTCTTCATAATGGAAGGAAACATCCTCAAAGCGGATATCCCCTTTGGCGGATTTCAGTTCAATGGCATCGGGGAGATCCTCAATGTCCGGGTGAATGCTGAGCATTTCCAGGAACCTGGTATAGCCTGATGCGCCGTTTTGGAACTGTTCCGTAAAATTGATCAGTTTCTTGATAGGCTCTGTAAAATTGTTAATATATAATAGGAAGGTAATCAGGTCGGTAATGGAAATCAGGTTCTTGGTAATGAAAACTGCGCCCGCGGCAATAACAATGACCGTGATCAGTGTGGTAAAAGCAGTGAGACCGGAATGATACAGTCCCATATATTTATAATTTTCTTTTTTGCTTTCCAGAAAGTTATCATTTCCTATTTTGAATTTATCCATCTCAATCTCTTCGTTGGCAAAGGATTTTACCACACGAATGCCGGAGAGATTATCTTCAATCTGAGCATTGATATCTGCAATTCTTGCCCGGTTCTTCACAAAGATCCGTTTCATCTGGACATTAAAATAGTATGCATAAACAAGCATAACCGGNACNATGGCAAAAGCGCANAGGGCAAGCTTCCAGTTGACGGTAAGNAGAATNGNAAAGGAGCCGATCAGCTTGATNATNGANATAATAATATCCTCNGGACCNTGNTGNAAAAGCTCGCTGATCTCAAACAGNTCATTGGTGACACGGCTCATAAGCTGTCCCACCTTCTGATTGTCNAAAAAGCTGAAAGACAGCTTTTGGTAATGGGCAAAAATTTCATTTCNCATGTCGTATTCCATCTTNNCNCCCATNATNTGCCCNTANTTNGTGATNAAAAANTTNCTGAAAAATTCCAGAGCGATNAANACCAGCATNANCCCTACCAGNNNAAANATCAAATGGAGAGATTCNCCNGATTCCCGNTAGATCACATCATTTGTAATAAANCGGATGATCAGGGGAATGATCAATGTGATGGCTGCNGCCAGACAGGCAAAAAACATATCCGCCGCAAACAGCNTTTTGTAGGGCTTATAATAAGANAAAAACTTNTTCCATTTTCCGTTTTCCATAATGAACCTCCAATAAAANCCTTCAACTTTATNTATGTTAGCATAATGCAGGTAGAGAAGCAAAGGAAAGTGTGGTAGAATAGGAAAGTAATTTAAATTTTGCAAAAGAACAGGAGAATAAAAATGTTAAAGACTGCAGCAGTTTTCAGTGATCATATGGTTCTTCAGAGAAATAAAAAAATATGTGTATTTGGAGAAGGCGTTACAGGGAGACAGATTTCTGTGATTTTGGGAAATGACTGCGCCACTACCCGGTGCAGGGAAGGGAAGTGGATGATCTATCTGCCGGAAAGAGAAGCCGAAGAAAATTTGAACATGGAAATATCTGACGGTGAGGAGAGTATCCGGTTTACAGATATTGCGGTGGGTGAAGTGTGGCTTGCCGGCGGACAGTCAAATATGGAGCTGGAATTAAAAGATGCGGATGAAGGAGCAGAACTTTTAAAGGAAGGAATTTCAGAGTCCGTCAGGTTCTATTATACGCCTAAGCTGGCATATAAGGATGAGAATTATGAGGAGACATTTGAGAAATCTCATTGGGAGATTTTTGATGAAAAGAATGCTGCCAGATGGTCTGCTGTAGGAGTATTCTATGCGCGGGAGATTGCGAAAAAGCTGAATGTCACCGTAGGAATTATAGGCTGTAATTGGGGAGGAACTTCTGCAAGCTGCTGGATGAGCAGAGAAATGATCTTGTCCGGGGAACAGACAAAAAGCTATGTTGAAGAGTTTGAGGCTTCAGAGGTAATTCAAAAACCGATGGCTGAGCAGATAAAAGAATATCAGGAATACCAGCATTATCAGGAAGAATGGGACAAAAAAGCAGGAAAGATCTACGAAACAGAGCCGATGATGGCTTTTGATAAGGTGCAGGAATTGATTGGCGTCTGTAAATATCCCGGACCGATGAATTTCGCAAATTTCACCAGACCGTCAGGTTTGTATGAAACTATGTTGAAAAAGGTTATGCCATATACATTGCGTGGTTTTCTGTATTATCAGGGGGAAAGCGATGAGCATAAACCGGACAGTTATTATGCGTTGTTTACCGGATTGATCAGACAGTGGAGAGAAGACTGGGGTGACGATACCCTGCCATTTCTCATGGTTCAGCTCCCTATGCACAGATATCAGCATGATGAGGATACCAAAAGCTGGTGCATTATCAGGGAAAGTCAGATGAAGGCTTTCAGGACTCTAAAGAATACGGGAATTGCGGTAATCATTGACTGTGGACAGTTTCATGAGATCCATCCGAAAAAGAAGAGACCGGTTGGAGAGCGTCTGGCCCTTCAGGCTCTTTGTGGAGTATATCACCTGATTTCAGAACAGGAGGCATTCGGGCCTGTTTATCGGGACTTTCTGTATCGGGATAAAGGTATGGAAATTACCTTTGATTATGCGGAGGGCGGATTTACTTGTCAGGGAGAGAGTCCTTCCGGATTCGAGCTAGCAGGAGAGGACGGTATCTTTAAGGAGGCCGAAGCTGATTTCGCAGGGAATAAGATTTTTGTGCATTCGAAAGAAATTGAGGAGCCGGTTATGGCAAGGTATTTGTGGACAAACTATGGTGAGGTAAGTGTGTATGGTGCAAACGGACTTCCTCTTGCGCCTTTTAGAACTCATAATTTTCGCTGATACAGTTTAAGAGATAGATAGCTGGAAATGAGGAAA
Source organism: Lachnospiraceae bacterium (assembly GCA_014804285.1). Taxonomy (GTDB): domain Bacteria; phylum Bacillota; class Clostridia; order Lachnospirales; family Lachnospiraceae; genus Suilimivivens. The sequence goes on from JAAVAA010000028.1 coordinate 31,744, forward strand.
TTGAAATGAACTATATTGTAATCGATCTGGAATGGAATCAAAGCGATACCGGAGAGGAACCGGGGGCAAAAGAAATTCCTTTTGAGATTATTGATATCGGTGCGGTTAAACTGGATGCAGATAAAGGTATGATCGGTGAATTCAATCAATTGGTTAAACCGGCAGTGTATCAGCATATGCACAAAATTACCGGTAATCTGATTCATCTTCACATGAAGGATCTGCAAAAGGGAAAAGCCTTCACAGAGGTCATGAAAGAATTTCTTGCGTGGTGCGGAACCGATTACATTTTTTGTACATGGGGTTCCATGGATTTATTTGAGCTTCAGAGAAATATGCGCTATTACCACATGGAGCCTTTAAGTAAAGTACCGATACGTTTTTTAGATGTGCAAAAGCTTTTTAGTATTGCTTATGAGGACAGTAAGACAAGAAGGGGACTGGAATATGCGGTTAATTATCTGAAAATCGAGAAGGACATTCCTTTTCACAGGGCGTTCAGNGATGCTTATTACACAGCCCGGATCTTGTCCGTTCTGGAGGAAAGGGTACTTGAAAATTATTCCATTGANACTTATATACTGCCGGCAGATCGCAAAGATGAAATTCATGTTATGTTCCGTGATTATATGAAATATATATCCAGAGAATTTCCGGATAANCAAAGGGCTATGGAAGACAGAGAAGTTATCAGCACCAAATGNTATATCTGCCGCAAAAATATCCGCAGAAAGATTCGTTGGTTTTCTCCCAACGGAAANCATTATTACTGCATTTCTTATTGCCCTTCTCATGGATACATGAAATCAAAGATTCGAATACGAAAATCGGAAAGCGATAAAGTATATGTGGTGAAAACATCAAAATTTATTTCTGAGGAAGACTGTCAGAAAATCATACAAAAAAGAGATGCGGCAAAAGAGCACCGCAAGGNGAATAAAAAGAAACACAAAGTTAAAGTTTAAAACCGCCAAACCGGGAAGATTACCAGGAGGATGGAAAGTGTGGACCATTTTTCCGGTTTTTCTTNTTAAGCCTTTTTCTGCGTCTNTNCTGCCGGTTATTATGNAAATTATAGCTGCGGACAAAGGAACGGATAATAATGATGGCAATGATAAAGACAGCAATAGCAAGAACACCCATAAGAATGAGTTTGATGTTTACTACAATGACATTCTGATCTTCCGTGTTAATGACAGCATCGCTATTTTCNGTAAANTCGTAGGAAATAGAAGAGGTACCGGCAAGATCAAGAGTTGCAGTTCCCAGATAAGCATTATGATAATAATACTGAATAATCGCAACCTGATTTTGATCTTCCGTGTCATAGGATATTTNNGANTCCANTTCNNNNAAANCNNNATTNTTGGGCATAATTAAATANCTATCCTGATTTAAGGATAAAATAGGATTGGAATTGCCGAATACATCGCTGGANGTATTAAAAAAATTNGAATTTTGAATGGAATACCGGGTTTCATTTTCNGCCACATTAGCTACTGAAAAATTAGTAAAACCATAATCAAAAAGCTTAACTGTATCATAAAACTGTTCAGGNGATTCNTCNTTTAAAATAACGCAGATCAGCTTCATGCCGTTTTGNTCCGCACAGGTGACAAGGGTCTGCCTTGCCAGGTCGGTATAACCTGTTTTCCCTCCCTTTATTCCTTCNTAGGGAATCTCACCGGTNATCANCTCGTGTTTATTNCGCTTAGTAAAATCATCAGGCTGGGTATTTGTAGGCTTAAAATGATAGGAAGCGGTATTGCCGATTTTGGCAAGNANNTCNTTTTGAAAAAAGGCNTTGGCAATCAGGGCAAGATCATAAGCGGAGACATAGTGATCATCATCATGAAGNCCGTGNGCGTTGACAAAATGAGTGTTTTTGCAGCCCAGCTCTGCTGCCTTCTCGTTCATCATTTCCGCAAAGGCATCCCGGCTGCCGGCAATATGCTCCGCTACCGCGTTTGCCACCTCATTGGCGGAAGCCACCAAAATGCCGTAAAGACATTCCTCTAAGGGCATGGCTTGTCCCTCATCAATTCCCATATTTGAACTTCCCGGTTCCAGACTGAAAACAGCATCATGGGAAAAGGTAATGGTTTCACCAAGCTGACATTTTTCGGCGGCAATCAGACAAGTCATAAGTTTGGTAGTACTTGCAGGGTAGAGCCTTTCGTCAATATTTTTGGCATAGAGAATAACGCCGGTATTTGCTTCTAAAAGAATCGCTGACTGAGCGCCGATAGCAGGTCCGGCGGGCCAATTTTCAATTTGATTGCTTTCAATGGGAAGGAGCTTGCGCTCTTCGGCTTCGGCAAGATAATCCTCTGTTGTGNCAGGNGCNGCATAAGCGNTNNGTCCCANAGATAAGATNAGGATCANNGNNNTGATCCATATNNNTAATTTNTGAAANTTTGACNGNCGAAATCTATNANAATACATGNNAACTCCTGATAAAATAAATAGTNCTGNCTGNGTAGNAATNATTNCCAGTATGATTCTTGGNATAATTNNCTATTATCATACACTATTTTTGCGGAAAGCTAAATAAAAATTCNNAAAAATATNNGCTCGAAATTTGTAAATTTTTTTTCTTCCATTTTTTTGATAAAAGGTGTAAACTAATAGCCGCAAAGAAATTAAGGAAAGGCCGCCAAAATGAGACTACGGAATATTTCGGGATCAAGAGATGTGATCGCACAAAGTCCGCTTGTGATTCATGANCCAAAGCAGCATAAGGGAAGCTGGAAAGAGNTTTTTGGNAATGANAATCCNATTCGCATTGANGTGGGAATGGGAAAAGGAAAATTTATTTATCAGCTTGCACANATNAATCCTGATGTCAACTATATAGGAATNGAAAAGTATTCCAGCGTTCTTCTTCGGGCGCTNCAGAAAATGGANAGCGAACCGCTGCCAAATCTNNTATTTATCCGCATGGATGCNGAGGANATNGCNGAAGTATTCGGTAAGGAAGAAATTGACAGGATTTATTTNAATTTTTCNGATCCGTGGCCCAAAGACAGACATGCAAAAAGNAGNCTNCCATCCGGNGAATTTTTAAAAAGATATGACAGCTTTTTAAAAAAGGANGGTGTNCTGGAATTTAAAACCGATAATCGTGATTTGTTTGACTTTGCNTTAGGAGAACTTGANGANGCGGGCTGGGAGGCCGTTCAGGTTACNTTTGATCTGCATCGNGATCAGGAAATGTCNNCAGGAAANATTATGACNGAATACGANGAAAAATTTTCGGCGCTGGGAAATCCAATTTGTAAATATATTATCAGAAGATAGATAATAATAAAAAGNAAGAAGTCATAGAGCAGCAGACTGCGGGTGGAAAGGAGTTTATATGGAATTAAAGATTACGGATGAAAATTTTGACACNGAAGTAAGNGAAAGNACATTGCCGGTTATGGTGGATTTTTATGCCGACTGGTGCGGGCCCTGTAAGATGATGGCNCCGNTAGTTGCNCAGCTTGCGGAAGAATATGATGGAAAGTGCAANATCGGGAAATGNAATACGGATGAAAATCCNAAATTGACGGGTGAGTTTAAAGTNATGTCTATTCCNACCTTTATCTTCTTTAAAGATGGAAANGCAGTGGATACGATAATGGGTGCAGTATCAAAAACCGCATTAGAAGAAAANNTAANGCAGGTGCTGGCGTAAGCCNNACCTGCTTTNCTATCGGAGGATTAAAGACATGTTTTTATTATTTTTTCTGATATGGGTTATTTTNAANGGACAGNTNACATGGGAAATAGCNGCTTTCGGAGTAGTNATCGCNGCCGTCATGTATTTATTTATCTGTAANTTTATGGGNTACAAGCCGGAAATGGATCTTATTTTGTGCCGGAAGNTTTTCCTGATCCTGCAATATGTNTTTGTTCTGGTGAAAGAGATNGTNAAGGCAAACTATGCNGTCATTAAAATGATTATGTCTTCACGCTANGAGATNGAGCCGGTCATTGTAAGGTTCCGGACAGATTTGAAAACAGCGCCGGCAAGGATTCTGCTTGCCAATTCCATTACACTGACACCGGGAACGATTACGGTTTCATTGGAGGGAGACGAATATGTGGTGCACTGTCTTGATAAGGAGCTGGCAAAAGGAATAAACAGTTCTATATTTGTGACGCTTTTAAGACAGCTGGAAAGGATGGATTAAAATGCAGATAACGGAAAATATGACAATGTTAGATAAAATTTATCATGGCATGTACATAACGATTTTGATTATCCTTGCGCTCATGCTGTTCGTCTGTCTGATCCGGGCCGTAAAAGGNCCCAGGATCGCTGACCGCATTGTGGCGGTTAACATGATGGGAACCATGGTCATGGTTACGATTGCCGTGCTTTCCCTGCTTTTAAAAGAAGGGTTTCTGATTGATATCTGTCTGATTTATGCAATGGTAAGCTTTTTGGCGGTTATTGTTATCTCCAAGGTTTATATGGGTGTTTATGAGGAGAAAAAACGTGGGAATGACAATCAGAAAGACCAAGAGGAAGAGGGGGGCGTATAGANATGGAAATAATTGGATGGATTCGTCTCATTGCAGGNGGGGCATTGCTTTTGTGCGGACTTGGTATTTTTTTAACGGAAATATACGGAGTTTTTCATTTTAAGTATGTGCTGAACCGGATGCATGCCGCAGCCATGGGAGATACTCTGGGAATCAGTTTTTCATTGGTAGGACTGATGATCTTTTCAGGTTTTAATTTTACGACCTTGAAAATGGCGTTGATCGTTATATTACTCTGGATCGCTTCTCCCGTATCTTCTCATCTGCTTGCAAAAGTAGAGTTTACTACGAATGAAGACCTTGAGGAACATTGTAAGCTTTATTCCCGGCTTGAGGATCTGGAAGATGAGCTTGAAGAAGAAACAGGAGGTGATAAGGCATGACGGCGTTTCAGTGCATTTTATTAGGATTTTTGGTGGTATGTGCTATATCGGTAAGCTTTTCAAAAAATCTTTTGAATTCCATTTTAATTTATATGTCCTACAGTCTTGTCATGTCCTTAATCTGGGTGTGTCTGGAATCTCCGGATCTCGCTATCACGGAGGCGGCGGTAGGCGCAGGTGTTACCAGTATTTTGTTTTTTGCCACGTTGAAGAAAATTCATGGAATCCAGATCGAGAAAGCAAAAGATAAGCTGTCAAAGACAGAGGAGGTTTCGGTAAATGAGTAAGCTAAAATCTCAAAAGGAGTATGAGAAAACTGGTGCGTTTCACTTTTTTAGGTGGCTGTCGGGAAGTAAAGATCCGTATGTAGGGGAAGTGGAGATGAAACCTCAAAAGGAGGCGGAGGTTCCGGAATCCACTATTTTGGAGAGAATGAACGAGAGTCAGATGATACGGGACAAGATCTACGATACGGAAAAAAACAAAAAGCTGATCTTTTTTAATAAATTTTATGTGGTATCTGCCATTTTCTTTTCCATTATTCTCGCGGGGCTTTTGCTCTATACGGTATCTTGTCTGCCTCAGATAGGAAATGCTTCCAATCCCGCCAATAATGAGGTGCCGGAGCGGTANATTGANAGNGGTCTTNANGAGACCGGAGCGGTGAATATTGTAACCGGNATGATTNTGGATTANAGNGCNTTNGATACNTTTGGGGAATCCAATGTGCTTTTTATNGCTACCATTACGGTTTTGATNCTGCTGCATCAAAAGAAAAANCATACGGANCAGGGAGAAGAGGACGATCGGGNNTTTGAACCCAAAAATGATGTTATTTTACAGGCAAGTGCGGCNATTCTGGTGCCGGTGATCATTATATTTGGAATTTATATTATTTTAAACGGACATTTGTCGCCCGGCGGCGGATTTTCGGGAGGNGCNATTATCGGTGCAGGGTTAATCCTNTATNTNAANGCATTTGGTTTTAAGAAGACAGAGCAGATGTTTACNGAAAAGACATANAANGTGNTNTGCTGCTTGGCGCTTACTTTNTANTGTCTTGCAAANAGNTATTCNTTTTTTACCGGNGCNAANCATNTNGACAGTCATATNCCTNTGGGAAAAGCAGGNCATATTTTAAGCAGCGGNTTGATTCTGCCGCTNAANATCTGCGTGGGGCTGGTGGTTGCCTGNACNATGTANACNTTTTANGTAATGTTTCGTAAAGGAGACTTTTAANATGGGATCCAATTTATTTGNNAATTANGGAGAAGCAGTNGCTATGATTCTTTTTGTAATCGGATTTATGAATCTGCTGCTGCAGAAGAATCTTATTAAAAANATNATCGGNTTGAATATTATGGATTCNGCAGTNTATNTGTTTNTGGCGGAAAAGGGNTATATTCAGNGGNAGGACAGTTCCCATNNTTGTAAACGGCNTTCAGGANGTGGAGGCATATATTAATCCGATTCCCAGCGGTCTGGTTCTTACCGGTATTGTGGTGTCGGTGTCGGTGTCCGCNTTAATGCTTTCCCTGACCATTCGCTTGTATAAGCGTTATAATACACTGGATTTAGATGAGATATCCCTAAGGCTCAGGAAGGAGGGATTGTNATGGATTTTGTNCAGAATTTTCCNTTCTTCTCTATTATTCTNTCCATGTTTTCAGGGATTATCAGTTCAGTGCTTCCCAGAAAAGCAGCCAGATGGGTGAATACCATTATGATCTGTNTGGNGGGNGNTCTCTCTTTGATTNTNCTTTTTTATGTGATCGGGACGGGAAGCAGTTATACTTATATGATGGGACATTTTCCGGCACCCTGGGGNAATGANATACGGGTAGGTGTTCTGGAAGCGGGAATGGCTTTGTTTTTTTGCATNATCATGCTTCTNTCACTGCTTGGCGGGCGTAAGAAGCTGAATGAGGAAGTAGAAGANAGTAANCACAGCCTTTATTATATTCTGGCGGATCTGATGCTCAGTTCTCTGCTGGCGCTGGTGTANACCAATGACTTATTTACTGCTTATGTGTTTGTGGAGATCAATACGATCGCNGCCTGCGGTCTTATCATGATCCGGCAGAACGGCAGAACCATTGANGCAGCAGTCCGNTATATGATCATGAGNCTTTTGGGTTCCGGTATGCTTCTGATGGGAATCTGCATGCTTTATGATCTGACAGGNCATTTGCTGATGAGCAATATTCATGAACAGGTGGAAGNTCTTGCTTCTTCCGGNGAGTACCGTGTTCCGCTGCTTGTGACNATTGCANTGATGAGTGTGGGACTTGCTATTAANAGCGCNNTATTTCCNTTTCATGCNTGGCTTCCGGATGCTTACGGATATTCCACGGTTTCGTCAGCGGCNATTTTATCCAGCCTGGTTTCCAAGGGATACATTTTCTTGCTGATCAAGATCATTTACCGGGTAATCGGAGTAAACATATTTGACGAAAGCCGGATTATTGACGTGCTGTTTGCATTCGGGCTTATGGGAATGATATTCGGTTCCCTAAGCGCCATCAAGGAAAATGATGTGAGAAGAATGATCGCTTATTCTTCGGTGGCGCAGATCGGTTATATTTATATGGGTATCGGTATGGGAACACAAGCGGGTATGGCTGCAAGTGTATTTCACATTCTGACTCATGCTGCCACGAAATCCCTTTTATTCATTGCAGCTATCGGGCTTACCGATGTATCGGGAGGCAGCAGGAAGTTTTTGGAGCTGACGGGTGCAGGGTACCGGAATAAATGGGCAGGTGTGGGATTTGCGGTAGGATCCCTATCTATGGTCGGCGTGCCTTTATTTTCCGGTTTTATCAGTAAGCTTTTGTTTGCCCAGGCGGCTGTCCAAAATAATGTAAAGATGCTGCCTGCTTTGATTGTTTTGGGGATCAGTACAATTTTGAATGCCATTTACTTTATGAAGACGGTTATTCGTATTTATACGCCGGTTGAGAACGATCAGGGATATGAGAGTGTGACTTTTGGGAAGATGAAGCTGTACGCGGTCACATTGGTTTGCTTTATGGTACTTAATGTTTTTCTGGGAGTAAGCTCTCAGCCGGTTGTGAATTTGATTGAACAGGGACTTGCCATGTTCTCTTAAGGAGGAGGAAATGAAAGACAGGAAAATACTTTTGATAACCGCAGGAGCTTTTTTGGCGATTATACCCATACTGGTAATTCTTGCAATTTGTTTAGGCGGAGAAAATATGTATACACCTTTTTCTCTCACAGACCGGCTTCCCATTTTGTTTAAAATTGACGGGATCAGTGTCGTTTTTGCAGTGATGGCGGTAATTGTATTTGTATGTGCCGGTGTATTTTCCTTTGAGTATATGAAGCACGAAGAGAAGGAAAANAGGTTTTACGGGTTTTATCTGATTGTTTTTGTAATTTTAATTGCATTGTGCTTTGCCGGTAATCTGATCACCTTTTATTTGTTATTTGAGATGCTGACTTTGACCTCTTTTCCGCTGGTTCTTCATAACGGAAGCAGGGAAGCGGTTATGGCAGGGCTTAAATATCTGTTTTATTCCCTGTGCGGCGCTTATATGGCATTGTTCGGTCTTTACTTTGTAGAGAGATATGGGAATACCCTTACTTTCAGCGCCGGCGGAGTGATCAGCGCGCAGACGGCNGCAGATCATGGCGGAATGTTACTTCTTGTAGCTTTTTTCATGATANTGGGATTTGGTGTGAAGGCGGGAATGTTTCCCCTTCATGCGTGGCTTGTGGCGGCACATCCGGCAGCTCCTGCGCCTGCATCGGCAGTATTGTCGGGAGTGATTGTGAAGGCGGGAGTACTTGGTATTATCCGGGTGGTTTATTATATATTCGGAGCGTCTTTTCTTCGGGGAAGCTGGGTACAGACCGTATGGATGACACTGACGCTTTTGACGGTTTTTATGGGATCTATGCTGGCATATCGGGAACCGGTGATGAAAAAACGGCTGGCTTATTCCACCGTCAGCCAGATATCTTATATTTTGTTCGGCCTTGCAGTTATGAATGGAGAAGGAGTAACAGGAGGCCTTCTGCATCTTCTGTGTCATGGNTTTATCAAANCGGCATTGTTTTTGTGTGTAGGNGCNATTATTTATCAGACAGGGAAGACCAGAGCGGAGGAGCTTCGCGGGATCGGAAAGGAAATGCCGCTGNTGATGATCTGTTATACCATCGTTTCTTTGGGGCTCATCGGTATTCCGCCCATGGGAGGTTTTGTCAGCAAATGGCATTTGGCGATAGGCGCGCTTTCTTCCGGTATACCTGTATTTGACTGGCTGGGGCCGGTGATCTTGCTGGTGAGCGCACTTCTTACNGCAGGATACCTGCTGCCCATTACCATAAAGGGATTTNTTCCGGGGGAAGATTATGATTACGGAGCGCTCCAAAAGAAGGAGCCGTCCCCCTTTATGACGATTCCGGTGCTTATACTTACTATATTGTCCGTACTTCTGGGTCTTATGCCGGGAGGAGTGATCCGGTATCTGATGCAGATTGCCACAAAGATTGTCTAGGGAGGAGGCGCGCAGTTATGATTATGTTGGTTATACTAATTCCTATTTTAGCAGGCATACTGGTTCCTCTCATTCCTTTTAAGAAAAGAGCCCATATGGAAATTTTCTTAGAGACGGCAATCATCATAAACAGTGTACTGGTATGGTATATGCTTTTTCATCATACCGACAGCATTTTTACGCTTGCAAATTTTACGGGAAATTTGTCGGTCAGCTTCAAGATAGATGGAATGAGCATGGTTTTTGGAGGGCTTGTGTCGGCTTTATGGCCTCTAGCCACACTGTATGCTTTTGAATATATGACGAAGGAAGAACATGAAAAAACCTTTTTTATGTTTTATACCATGACATACGGGGTTACTCTCGGTATTGCCATGTCGGCAAACCTGCTTACCATGTATTTTTATTATGAGCTATTAACGCTCGTGACGGTTCCGCTTGTGATGCATACGCTGACCAGAGAAGCAATTCTGGCAAGCCGGAAATATTTGTATTACTCGCTGGGCGGAGCGGCGTTTGCATTTATCGGGTTGATCTTTATCATCATTTACGGAAGTACAACGAATTTCGTGTTAGGCGGTGTTCTGGATCTGGAAAGGATTGGTGAGAGGACTAATGTTCTTTTGTTGATCTATGTGATNGCCTTTGTAGGATTTGGTGTCAAGGCAGCNCTTTGTCCCTTNAATTCCTGGCTGCCGGATGCAGGTGTAGCGCCTACTCCGGTTACAGCGCTGCTTCATGCGGTAGCGGTAGTGAAATCCGGTGCATTTGCAATTATNCGACTTACTTATTACAGCTTTGGGACAGAGTTTATAAAGGGAACATGGGCNCAGAATGTGGTGATGGCNGTTGTAATGTTTACGATCATTTACGGTTGCAGCCGTGCAGTAAAAGAGACGCATCTGAAAAGAAGACTGGCATATTCCACCATCAGCAACCTGTCTTATATTTTGTTCGGTGTGACGATCATGACGCCTCTTGGNCTTGTAGGAGCGCTTACTCATCTGGTGTTTCATGCAGTGATGAAGATTGCTTCCTTNTTCTGTGCAGGTGCCGTTATGCATCAGACAGACCGGCATTATGTTCATGAGCTTGATGGAATGGGTTACCGAATGCCCTGTGTCTTCGGCATATTTACTGTTTCTTCCTTAGCGCTTATGGGTGTGCCGGGACTTGCCGGGTTTGTGAGTAAATGGAACCTGGCGTCTGCGGCAGTGGAAAGCGGAAATACGCTTGCCTGCTGGGGGATAGCTTGCCTTCTGGTTTCGGCGCTTTTGACCGCAATTTATATGATGACAATCGTGGTTCGGGCTTTTTTTCCGGTTAAAGATTTTGATGTTAGCACACTGGAAGGTATCAAAGATCCCAGCTGGAAAATGTTGGTTCCGCTGTTTGTGTTCACCTTTTTTATCATAGCATTTGGTTTGTTTTCCGAAACAATTGTAAAATTTTTCAGTGATGTAGCAGCCGGTATTTATTAAGAGGAGGCAGTGATATGAGCTTTATGCTTGGTTTTACGGTTTTTTTCCCTATGATTTCTGCTGTGGCCGTTTATTTGATAGGCAGAAAAAATAAAGATATGAGAGATTATTTTGCAGATATCGTGGCAGGAGTGGAATTNATTGTATTTCTGGCGCTCCTCATTTTTGTGACCGGAGGCGGAAGCGCTGCCTTAAATATTCCGGAAGTCTGCGGCATGGGNCTTTACTTTACNTTGGATGGATTCCGGGCTCTATATGGAAGTATAGCGGCNTTTATGTGGTTTATAAGNACTTTGTTCTCAAANGAGTATTTNATAAAATANCGAAACCGGAATCGATACTACTTTTTNCTGTTGATTACTTTGGGAGCTGTGNCCGGTATCNTTTTATCAGCAGATTTTTACACAACCTTTNTTTTCTTCGAGGTAATGTCCTTCACCTCCNATGTATGGGTNGCGCANGATGAAAAGAAGGAATCGCTTCGGGCGGCCCAGACCTATCTTGGAATTGCGGTGATCGGCGGTCTTGTCATGCTGATGGGAATTTTCCTTTTATACCAGGTTACGGGAACATTGAAATTTGAAGAACTGATCGGCGGTTATGATAATTATATCCGTACATCTTCCAGCGGAATTCCGGAAAAGAAAGTTCTGGCAGCAGGAATCTGTATGCTGGTAGGATTTGGAGCAAAAGCAGGAGCGTTTCCGCTCCATGTCTGGCTTCCCAAAGCGCATCCGGTAGCTCCGGCGCCGGCCTCCGCGTTACTGTCCGGTATTCTGACCAAGACAGGTGTGTTTGGTATTTTGATATTGACGCTTTATCTGTTTGCGGGAAGCGCGGGATGGGGAACCCTGATTTTGATTCTTGGAGTGTGCACCATGGTATTAGGTGCTGTTTTGGCATTATTTTCCGTGAATTTGAAAAGGACGCTTGCCTGCTCTTCGGTATCCCAGATCGGATTTATCCTGGTAGGAGTCGGTATGGCAGGACTGCTTGGAGAGGAAAACGGACTTGCTGTGCGGGGAAGTCTGCTCCATATGGTGAATCATTCCCTGATTAAGCTGACATTGTTTTTGGCAGCAGGGGTGATCTATATGAATATTCACAAGTTGAATTTAAACGACATTCGGGGATTTGGAAGAAAGAAACCTCTGCTTAATTATATTTTTCTCATGGGAGCGCTTGGAATCGGAGGAATTCCTCTTTGGAACGGTTATGTAAGTAAGACCCTGATTCACGAAGCAATCGTGGAGTATACCGAGCTGCTAGAGAGTGGTGCAGAGGGAATTTTAAGTGTGTCCGCATTAAAAGGAATTGAATGGATCTTTCTGATCAGCGGAGGTCTGACCATAGCGTACATGACTAAGCTGTATATGGTAATTTTTGTAGAGAAGAATCGGGATGCGGCGATACAGGAGAAGTTTGATTCCCAAAAAGGAAATTACATGAATACCGTAAGCAGTATAGCACTCACCGTCAGCGCAACCCTGCTTCCTGCTATGGGCCTTCTGCCGGGGCAGGTAATGGGCCGGATCGCGGATATGGGACAAGGGTTTATGCTGGCAAAGCAGGAAGCTCAGGCTATGAGCTGGTTTTCGGTAGAGAATCTGAAAGGAGCCTTTATTTCCATTGGAATCGGTATCCTTATTTACCTGATTATAGTGCGGCTTTGGATGACTAAAAAGAAGGATGGAACGGTTGTCTATATAAACAGATGGTATACGTATCTGGATCTGGAGAATATGATCTACCGGCCGATTCTTCTGCAGGCTTTTCCGTTCATTTTCGGGGTGATCTGCAGAATTATGGATAGTTTGGTCGACACTATTATCGTTGCGCTCCGAAAAACGGTTTATAAAGACAGCAAGCTTCCCAGGGAACTGGAAGAAGGAACGCCTATTACTTATGCGGCAGGAGGTTTTGTCAATAGTCTTGAATATGCTGCCAATGCTACCATATGGCGTAAAAATCCGAAAAAGGTGGATTATCGGCATAAATATGCGCTGATCCATCAGGAATGGTCGGAAGACAGTACGATCATAGGGCGGAGCCTTTCTTTTGGACTTTTGCTGTTCTGCGCGGGACTGATCCTTACGGTAATTTATCTTCTGTTTCAGCAGATGTTTTAGCAGATTCATTAGCAGATGCTAAAGTAGGTATTTTAGCCGATGTTTCGATATCTGCAGTAGCATCTGTAGTTGCAGGAAGCTTTTTCCATGCAGTTATATGATAAAAATAGGCGGAAAGTAAAATAACATCGGCGCCCATCCAGGCAAGGATTTCTGCATAGAAGATGCCTTCCTGTCCGAAGAAGCGGGGAAGGATCAGAGCAGCCCCTACCCGCATGATAAATTCCGCAATTCCGGAAACAAACGGCATAACCGTATCGCCAATTCCCTGCAGAGTGGAACGGATAATGTAAAGCAAATACAGGGTAGAAAGAAAAATACTCATGATAGACAGGTAATGATAGGCAATCTGCAAGGTAACTTGAATATCAGAAGGATCGCCGGACAAAAACCACATTAAAATATTTTTGCCCAAAAGCAGCATGGCAACGGTGATCGTCAGGGAGGTGATCAGGGCAATCAGCAGAGCGCTGCGGACACCTGTTCTTATTCTTTGTCTGTTTCCGGCACCAAGATTCTGCCCGGCATAAGTACTCATGGAATGACCGTAGGAGGTAGCAGCGTATTCCAGGATTCCATAAAGCTTATTGGTGGCAGTAAAGCCGGCAATGAAGAGAACACCGAAGCTGTTCACCACCGATTGTACAATCATGCCGCCGATAAAGATTACCATATTCTGAAACGCGACCGGAAAGCTGAGCAGGAGAAGCCTGCCGCAGAGATCATTTTCCACCACCAGCTCATCCCGTGAGGTTTTCAGAATGTCAATGCGTTTGATAAAGTAAAAACAATAAACACTGGATAAAAGCTGTGCCAGAAGAGTTGCAACGGCAGCGCCTGCAATGCCCCAGTGAAACAGCAGAACAAAAATAAGGTCTAGAACAATATTAGTTATAGATGCTGCAATCATGGCATGCAGGGGCGTCTTGCTGTCACCTAGTGAACGCAGAATAGAAGCAGAGAGATTGTAGGCCATGATAACAGGCATACCCAGAAAAATAATCCGCAGATATAAAAGCGAATTGCTCATAATAGCATTTGGAGTACGGAGCAGTGTCAGTACCGGCTGTGCACATGCCTGACTGATTATCAGTATCAGTATGGAACAGATGGCGGAAAGAAAGAGCGAATTGAAAATAACCTTTCGAAGCCTTTTATGATTTCCAGACCCGAATTCCTGAGCCATCAATATAGAAAATCCCTGTGCAAAACCCTGAACCAAACCGGAAAACAGCCAGTTCAGCCAATCTGTGGCTCCCAGAGCGGCAAGGGCAGATACTCCCAGAGCCCGTCCCACAACCATAGTATCAACAACCGTGTAAAGCTGCTGGAAGATATTGCCGACCATTAAGGGGAGGGCAAAGGTTATAATTAATTTTGAAGGAGACCCTTCGGTCATATTNGTTATTTTGGTTTTCATATAAGANANTTGCCTTTCATTTTTNNTNCATGCAGTAAANATTGTAGCAGAGAGAAAAAAAATATTATAGTACAAACATTGACAATTAGTTGTAAAAATTGTATCATGTACATTGTCTTGAAAAATAATATCGGCGTGTGGCTCAGCTTGGTAGAGCGCTACGTTCGGGACGTAGAGGCCGCAGGTTCGAATCCTGTCACGCCGACTGGAAATAGTCATCTTCGATGGGAGGATGACTGTTTTTGTATCTGACANGTATTTTGATGTTTCGATGAAGGATTGTATGGGAGGAAGGAATGGAAGATAACCGGAATCAGAACAATTCTGATTTTATGAGAGAAACCATTAAACAGAGGCCGCTTAACAGGAAGAAATTAATCCGGCGTACGCTGATCACNGCAGCTATGGCAGTGATTTTTGGTTTGGTGGCATGTGTTACCTTTTTGCTTTTAGAGCCGGTCATAAGCAACCGGCTTTATCCGGAGGAGGAGCCGGACCAGATTGTTTTTGTGGAAGAAACGGAGGAAAATGAGATTCTTCCGGAGGATATGATTGTTGACGAATCCCAGATGCAGCCGGAGCCCACGGAAGCGCCAGCTCTTGAAGATAATCAGATCGCCCAGGTGTTGTCAGAGATGAAGCTGGGAACCGAGGATTACATTTCTCTGGTTAATGGCTTAAATGATGTTGCAAAAGAGATACAAAAATCTATTGTGAGTGTTGTGGGAGTTACATCGGATATCGGNTGGCTGGATAACGTGTATGAAAGTGAAGGCGTTGTATCCGGTGTAGTAGTCGCGGATAATGGGAGAGAGTTGCTGATATTGGCAAATATCAACAGTATTAAAGACGCGGATTCTTTGAAGGTGGCCTTTGCNGATGATCTGGAATATGAGGCNNTNATCAAAAAGAAGGATGNNAACACCGGTTACGCGATTATTTCTATTAGCAAATCGGCAATGAAGGATACCACTGTCAACATGGCAAAAGCGGTAAGCCTGGGAAGCTCTGCCAGCAGCAATCTGGTGGGAATTCCGGTTATTGCGCTAGGAAGACCTATAGGAACCGAGAATTCCATATGCTATGGCAATATTACTTCTATCGGGAACAGCATCAGGCTTCCTGATTCCAATTATAAATTTTTGACAACGGATATTTATGGAAGTACCGGAGCCAGCGGAGTAGTGATCAATCTGAAGGGACAGGTTATCGGNATGATCGATATGTCCTACAATGCATCGGATATGCGGAATATGATCAGTGCTGTGGGAATAACCGAGCTAAAGGGATTGGTGGAAAATCTTTCCAACAACAGAAGCATTGCGTATTTCGGAGTTTATGGCGTGGATGTNACCAGAGAAGCATATGAGGAACTTGGAGTACCGTTCGGAGCATATATTACAGAGATTGACATGGATTCTCCGGCAATGGATGCGGGAATACAAAGCGGAGATGTGATCGTCCGTATGGGAGAAACAGAGATTGCGGGATATCAGGATCTGGTCAAAGCTCTTTTGACAATCAGACCGGAAGAGACGGTAAAGGTAGGCNTGATGCGTCAGGGACCGGAAGGGTATATTGAGATGGAGACCGATGCGGAATTAGGACAGAAAGGTGAGTAGAACGGTAAAGCAAGTAGAGTACGAGATAAAGCGAGTAGAACGATAAAGCAAGTAGAACGATAAAACGAGTTGGAAAGAGGGTGCGTTTAAAGAATGAAATATATTAAGGAATATAAAGACGGAGACCGGGTGTTTGACATTTATCTTTGTAAGCATAAGGTATCTGCAGTGACGAAGAANGGAAAACCTTATGAAAGCCTTATNTTGCAGGATAAGACNGGNACNTTGGATGCCAAGGTATGGGATCCCAATAATGCGGGAATTGCAGAATTCGATGCGNTGGATTATATAGAAGTCTACGGNGATATNACCAATTTTCAGGGTGCGCTGCAGCTTAATGTAAAAAGAATCCGCAAATGTCAGGAAGGAGAGTTTAATCCGGCGGATTACCTTCCGGTAAGTAAGTTCNATATCGAAGAGATGTATGGNGAGCTCCTTAACTATATTGATAAGGTGGAAAATAAATATCTGAAAGAGCTTCTTCAGGCNTTTTTTGTAAAGGATCAGGATTTTGCTGCTGCTTTCAAAAAGTCCTCTGCTGCCAAAACCGTTCATCATGGGTTTGTAGGCGGGCTTTTGCAGCACACCTTAAGTGTGGTAAAGCTTTGCGAATATTACTGCCAGTCCTACCCTGTGCTGAACCGGGATCTGCTGATCAGCGCGGCAATCTGCCATGATATCGGAAAGACCAGAGAGCTTTCCCTTTTTCCACAAAATGATTATACGGATGAGGGACAGTTTTTGGGGCATATNGTTATCGGAACAGAGATGGTTGGNNAAAAGATCAGTGAAATCCCCGGATTTCCCCAAGTGCTTGCCAGTGAGCTGAAGCACTGTATTTTGTCNCANCACGGTGAATACGANTTTGGCTCTCCCAAAAAGCCTGCAATTATTGAGGCNGTGGCCCTTAATTTTGCGGATAATACAGATGCCAAGCTGGAGACCTTTACNGAAATACTGGAAAACAATACGGAAGCAGGCTGGATGGGATTTAACCGTCTGTTTGATTCCAATGTGCGAAGAACGGGGATGGAGTAGGTCAGGATTTAGATCATGTGCGAGATGGTTTGCATATGTGTAAAGCTTTAGAGCGTTATTTCGGAGCGTAATAATGGGATATGAAAAGAATCAGATTTTAACGGTAGATATTGAAGATATTACATCGGAGGGAGAAGGAATCGGTAAGATAAACGGTTATCCCTTCTTTGTCAAAGATGCAGTGATCGGAGACCGGGCAGAGATTCGGGTAGTCCGGGTAAAGAAGAATTATGCTTATGGAAGATTAGAGAAGGTATTAGTACCTTCTCCTTTTCGTGTACAGCCGGNATGTAGCTTTCATAAGCAGTGCGGCGGCTGTCAGATACAGGCAATGAGCTATGAGCGGCAGCTGGCATTTAAAGAGTCCAAGGTAAAAAACAATCTTGTGCGCATTGGCGGATTTCACGCAGAGGAGATTGACCGGATTATGGAGCCCATTGTGGGAATGGAGGAACCTCTGCATTATCGGAATAAGGCCCAGTATCCCATAGGAACCGATAAAGAAGGAAATCCTATAGCCGGGTTTTATGCGGGAAGAACCCACAGCATCATAGCAAACACAGACTGCAGCCTGGGAGCTTCGGAAAACAGAGAGATTTTGGAAGCAATTTTATCTTACATGAAAGAAAATCATATTTCTGCATATGATGAGGTCACAGGAGAAGGTCTTGTTCGTCATGTGCTGATTCGGAAAGGCTTTTACAGCGGAGAGATCATGGTGTGTCTGGTGATCAATAAGCCGCACCGAAAGAAAGCAGCATCGGATNCTTTTCTGCCCATGCAGGAAAAGCTTATTGACAGACTGACNNGGATAAAGGGCATGACNAGNATCTCCGTAAGTATCAATTCNGAAAAAACCAATGTGATCATGGGAAAGGAAATCCATACCATNTGGGGCAAAGACACCATTCGGGATACCATCTATGTGAGAGATGTNGAAAANGATTTTGNNCCGGAGGGCAAGGGAATCACNTTNGCGATTTCNCCNCTNTCCTTTTATCAGGTTAATCCNNTACAGACGCAGAAGCTTTACAGCCTGGCCCTTTCCTATGCNGGCCTGACCGGNAAGGAAACGGTGTGGGATCTCTATTGCGGGATTGGAACTATCTCCTTGTTTTTGGCAGAAAGNGCNGGACANGTCTANGGAGTGGAAATNATTCCGCAGGCTATNGAAGACGCCAGAGAAAATGCNGATCGAAATGGAATCCGGAATGCTNCNTTCNTNGTGGGNAAGGCGGAGGAGGTGCTTCCGGAAAAGTATGAGAAAGAAAAGATACATGCGGATGTGATCGTTGTGGACCCGCCTAGAAAAGGGTGCGATGAGGCGTGCTTGGAGACTATGTTGAAAATGAAACCGGAGAAGATTGTGTATGTAAGCTGTGACAGCGCTACTCTGGCAAGAGATCTGAAGGTGCTTCGTGAAGGGGGATATGAGCTTAAAAGAGTGAGGGCGGTGGACATGTTTCCGATGACGGTGCATGTGGAGAGTGTTTGTCAGCTTGTGAGAAAAGATGCGATGAAGAAACGGATAAACTATCGGGAGGAAGAGATACCGGATTGCGGGTGTATTTATGGATAAGTGATTTTATAACTTCTCGGAATCTCAATGAATGAGATTTCACTTGAAATTTGACAACTGAATATCGTGCAGGAAAAGAAATCTGAGAAAAATGGACATAACCATTGGACATAGCTGGTACTATG
>JAAVAA010000029.1:0-62891 GCA_014804285.1 Lachnospiraceae bacterium
CAATCAGAGCTGGAGCCACTCATGCCTTGGTCAAAGAGTTTACCAGTTGATTGTTATAGTAAGCGCCGCAACTAAACGGCGCTGAATTTTATAGGAGGGCGTCGGATTTGACCCTTACGTGAGTTCGTCGGTCGATTTATATTCCATCTTGCATCTCCCCTGATTTGTCTGCTATAATCTTACAGAATTATTGCTTATTTGACAAGATTGGATATGTATGATTATGGAATACGAAGAAATCAGATTACTGAAGGAAAGTGAAAGAAGCAGGGTACAATTAGTGCATGAAAAGGATGGAGAACAGGTTTTTGTACGGAAAACACTGAAAGGCCAGTGTCCTGTTTACTCGATGTTGCAAAACTGCCAGCATCCCTATTTACCGAAGCTGTACGAGGTCAGAGTGGAGGAAGACGTTACAACGATTATTGAGGAATACATAGAAGGCCAGGCACTAGGCAGCTGGGAAATATCGGAAAAGCAATTTCTAAGCGTAGTCAGAGACTTGTGCTCCGTCTTGGAATTTATCCACGGAAAAGGCATTATTCATCGTGATATCAAGCCTTCCAATATAATTCTGGCTGGAGACGGGCATATTCGGTTGATAGATTTTGACGCAGCCCGTATGCCGAAAGAAGATTTGGAGCAGGATACAAGACTTTTGGGCACACGAGGATATGCACCGCCGGAACAGTATGGATTCGCCCAGACTGATGAGCGGGCAGATATTTACGCACTTGGAGTAACGTTGGAGCAGCTTTCGAGTGAGATGGCGCGAAAGTCGCATTATAAAAGAATCATTCGTAAATGTACAAATTTGGATCCGGATAAACGGTATCAGTCTGTGAGGCAGGTAAAACAAGCTTTTTTCTATACTAAGCAAAAAGTTTTGTCTGGTATTCTGATAATCCTTCTGCTGATTTTGACATGGAATTATGGAATGAACCAAAATGATAGGGGATCAGAAAGTGCAAAATCTGGAAGTGGGGAGTTAACCGTACTGCCTGCGCCGGATAACCCTCATTGGAATGGCGAGACAGGAACCGGATTGTGGGGGTGTGTACGCGAATCTGGTGTAGGGGCTGAGATGGAATATCACTGTAAGCTATATAGAAAAGACACAAATCTTCCGCCTGATCCTGAAAAGGAACAGTGCTATTATGAAACCACTTTTAGGGGAGTGGGCTGGGGTGGCGAAGACGTGGATATTTTTGAGCTATCCTTTGTAACCAAATTAGAAAGAAACGGATTTTACTATTTTGAGGTATGTGCTGTGGGAGATGGCATCCAATATACGGACAGTCCATATGTGATGTCGGATGCTTTTGAATATACAGGTGAAGATGCTCCTCCGTTGCCCTCGCCAACAGGATTAAAATGGAAACTTAAAGAAACAGAAGAGGGGGGCAGGCGTTTCTACTATGCTACATGGAGCAATCTTGATGATTATGAGGACGATGATAGCTTTAATGTTACATTTTACGACAAAGATGGCAATTATGTAATGAATAATATTTGGACAAAAAGAGGGATCATACGCGATGGAAATGGTGGTATAACTATCAGACCGGAGTTTATAACAGAGGAAGGAAGTCCGTACCGTTTTACGGTTCAAGCTCAGTCTTCCCGCCCAAATGAGTATCAGTCGAGTTTTATGCCGGAGGTTTTAACAGAGGAATATTATAGTCCATGGCTTTATAGCTAGATTCAAGCATGGAGGACTCTTTAGAGTCCTCTTTTTGTTTTTCTCTTGCAAAAAGTATGCTGCCGGCATACCCGTTGACAGCTTATAATAGCTATAATTATGAATTGATTTGAAGAAATTTGGGTGATTTTAGGGAAGCACTGTCATTTACAATCTTAATTTATCTACTAATTGCAAGATTAATTTTATTTTGGCATCATTCTTTAGATAGTGTGAAAGAGAGTCCGGATTATTAAAGCATTTTATTTACTGGTCTAAAAATTCCGAGAAGTTATTGTAATTGTTTAGGAGGATACAAAGGATGAATATAGTACTAAAAAGTGTAGGCACCAATAAAGTTCAAGTTATTAAGGCGTTGCGTGAGGTAACAAGTTTTGGATTGGCAGAAGCTAAAGATATTGTTGATAGAGTAGAGGTTGGAAATGAATATATTATAACAGATATTCAGGAAACAGATGCGCAGGCAATCATAGAAAAATTCACACAAATTGGAGCAACTGTGATGGTGGATGAAGATAAAATACATAACTTAACAGAAGATGTAAATCAGATGGATTCTGTTATGGTTTGCAATAATTGTGGAACCAAGCTGGAAAATGGGGCAAAGTTCTGTAGCAAGTGTGGAGCATCGGTAGAGGTTCAAAATACCATCAAGGATGAAGTGAATAATTCTTCTGATGAATCAGATAAAGAAGGAAAGGGCGAAAAAGTATTTAATAAACTTTTTGACAGACTGGGTGAATTTCTTGAATGGTTTATTGAATTACATGAAAAATTATTTAAGAAAAATAAAGTTGTAACCATTGCTCTTATCGTTGCTGAAGCAGTACTTATATTATGGCTATTGTTCAAAACATGGGAAATACTTATTGGCATTTTGATTATTGCAGGTATTGTACTCCCGTTTATCATGAAGCATGATTTTACTGATAAAGACAGACAGAATTCAAAAGAAATAATTATAGGGTTTGCCAAGATAATGGCGGGCGTTATTATCGTAGTAATCATCGCGCTTAATTGGAATTCTATTAGCAGCATTTGGAATCCCGGTGCTGTTGTTCGTAATGCATATTTTACAAGTTATAGTGATGAGATAACAATTGGAGAGGCTTTTGAAAATGTATTTACTGATTGTAAATGGTCTAAATACACATATAATGGCAATAAATATGTAAGGTTTACAGGAAAGTTTAAAGAAGATAACGGAAAGGCTTCTACGTATCAGTTTAATTTCTTGGTACTTGGAGATAGTGCTACTATAGATTCAATTTATATTGATGGGGTAGATGTAAGTGGGATGGAAACAGTATTATTAGTAGGTATATATAATCGGAATGGCGTAAGTTGGTAGATATAGGGAAATTCATTCGCTTTAGATGTGGATAAAGTCCGAGACGGTGTCTCGGATTTTTACATGAAAAATACCAATAGAAAAAAGCATATAAAAAATCCTGCAAGGACAATAGTTGTCTATCCCGAATGCTATAATGAATACGTTAGTTACTTTCAAAGGTGAGAAATTTATGTGGAGATACTTCAAGTGCGGCAGCTATATCAAACAGGGTATCTAAGGATAAGGCTTTTGAAATATTAGGAGCTTCTAAATGTCCGATAAAGGCAGGAGTTAACCCTACCTGTTCAGCCAGTTCTTCCTGCGTTAGCCCTCGCAGTTTACGATAATAGGCTATCTTCAGTCCTATTTGACGGTATTCGTCTGCATAAATTTGTTTCATCAGTAATTCCTCCATGATTTTATATGATAAGCAATTATGACAGGAATTGACATGAGCACAGAGATATAATATTATAATTTATAGATATAAATACATATTTAATAGCACATGCACAGGAGGAAATCGCATGGGAAATGTATCTGCCATAAAGACGGATCGGGTATTGTGTATCTACTTTAAGTTGGTTGGCGGCAATACTTTTACCAAAAAAGAATTAGCCCAACAATTCCAAGTGACGGAGAGGAGTATTCAGCGTGATCTTGGAACGCTGCGCTGCTTTCTGGAAGAGCAGAATACAGGTCAGGAAATTATTTATGATAAAGAGACCCATAGATATTTTATCCAGAATACTTTGTCACATGCATTGAGTAATAGTGAAATTTTGGCAGTTTGCAAGATTTTATTGGAAAGTCGTTCTATGAGAAAGGATGAACTCCTTCCTATTTTGGACAAGCTGATTTCCTGTTGTGTGCCAGAGCAAAACAAGAAGATGGTTCGGGATCTGATTGCTAATGAAAAGTATCATTATATAGAACCACACCACCAAAAACAGATTTTGAACAGCCTTTGGGACATTGGTAAGGCGGTGCGTGAATCCAGATACATCGAAATTGATTATTATCGGATGAAGGATAAGGAAATTGTCCATCGAAAGGTGAAACCAGTTGCTGTCATGTTTTCGGAATATTACTTTTACCTTACAGCGTTCATTGATGATGAAGAGGTGAAAAAAGACTTTGATGTGATAAATGACTCTTTCCCAACGATATACCGGATCGATCGAATCGAATCCTTTAAGATACTTGATGAACGATTCCATATTCCTTATAACAGCAGGTTTGAGGAGGGGGAGTTTAGGAAGCGGATTCAATTTATGTATGGTGGTAAGCTGCAAAAAGTGAAATTTACATATTCTGGTTCCGATATTGATGCTATTTTGGACAGGCTGCCGACGGCGGAGGTGCTGGATGAAGATAATGGAGTTTACACTGTTAGTGCGGAAGTGTTTGGTGATGGAATCGAAATGTGGATGAGAAGTCAGGGCGATTTGGTATCCAGAATAGATTGAATTTGTAGGATATGGTGATTGATATGAAGGATTGGACGGAATGCGTAGTATATTACCCATTAATAAGGCATCCATTGTCTGATGAAAAGGAAAAATTGAAGAGAAAATATGTTGCATTAATAAAAAAATATGCAGAGAAGTATGAGATAGAAGAGAAAAGAATAAGCGATTTACAGATGCTCCAGCAAGCGCTGTTTGGAGAAGATAACACTAATTTGGCAAGGTGGGGCTATACAGATCACGATGAAGAGGAAGTGTTGAAAACGCGATTTTCACGATTTAAGTTCTTCTCATATAGATATCTTTTCCTATTTGACTGTCTGATGCTCTTTGCTATATCGGATAATAGGAAAGGTAAACATATATGTGAAGAAATTAAGAGGCATGTACATAGTAGATATCATAAGAAGATAGACACGATGGTTTCTATGATGTATAGCGGAGACGAAAAATTTGCTGATAAAACACTTATTTCAATAGACATGGTAAAAGCGTGGAAGGATGCTCGAAAGTACTCGCAGTCAAGGAAGCATTCAGTTTTTTTTACTGCAACAATGAGCGCTGGGAAATCAACCTTAATTAATTCAATAATTGGCGAAGATTTATCTGGCACGAAAAAAGCTGCTTGTACATCAAACATTATTAGATTTCATGCGGCACCGAATATAAATGACAGATACACGATTATAAACGCTGATGGAAGTCAATATTTAAAGGATGTAAGGCATGTACAGGAGTGTGTAAGAAACAGCACACGGCAGATAGACATAGTAGGATATTTCTCGTCAGTGTTGCATGAGGGAAAGTATACCCTTGTGGATACTCCAGGTGTTGATTCATCTTTGAATCCGCAACATAAAGAATTGACGAGAAAAGAGCTTTCAGATAATAATCCAGAGATTTTAGTTTATGTGATTCCGGTTGAGACGTATGGTTCTGAAGATGATTATAACCATCTTAAATATGTCTTAAAAAAGGTGTTATATGAGCGAATCATATTTGTGGTTAACATGATGGATACATATGATCCTGAAGATGATAGTGTGGAAGATATTTTACAGAATATCAGAGACCATTTGTTGGAGATCGGATTTGAAAATCCGATAGTATGTCCGGTTTCTGCTAAAGCAGGACTGTTGATTAAAAAAATGGTTCGGAATACAGCGATGACAGACAATGAGAGGGAGAGTGCTGAGAATTTTATTAAACTGTTTTCAAAACCGGAATATAATTTGGGAAAGTATTATCCTCTTGTAAAAAATGAGGGTGATTATCATAGCAGAGCGCTTTTAAGTACGGGAATCCCAGGACTGGAACAAGTTGTTTTTGGTCTGTAAAGAAAGGTGGTTACATAAATGACAAATGTTGAAATAACCTACAATCCTTATAAGGTTAAAGCTAAGATTCTTGTTGATGGAGAAGAACCCAAGCAGAACAGCAAGCTTATCCAATTTTTGAATAAGCGTTTTCAGTTATGGGTAGATCAGATTCCTTCATTGCTTTCAACTGAGTATAATGATGATGAGTTTGATTTGACTTTTCTTGGAACGGAACTGGACTACCAGGATTTAATGGCAGCAATAAGAATTGCTAAGAAAGAAGATATTAGTTTTACTGCAAGAAAGCTTCCGGCAAAGGAATTTGGAGATAAGGAGAAAGATATCAGAGCTCTCTTCTCTAAGATACAGAAGCTGCCCTTTGAGGAATTGCAGTCTCCAGCAGTTGCTAATGCTTTTGACCTTGCTTTTAATGAACTTTTGGAAGTCAATGTGGTTGCAACAATGAGTGCCGGAAAATCTACATTGATTAATGCATTACTCGGGAAGAAACTTATGCCATCTAAGGCGGGCGCATGTACAGCAACGATAACGAGGATTCAGGATGATGACGATTCTACGTATAAGGCTGTGGCTGTTGATCAGAATAAAACGGAATTAGAACATTATTCATCTCTTGATTATGAAACGATGAAGGCGTTGAATAAGAACCCAGATGTCAGCGAGATTCAGGTAAAGGGTAATATTCCGTTTGTGACTGCTGACGAGGTGTCTCTTGTTCTGATTGATACCCCTGGTCCTGACAATGCCAGAGACCAAAGACACGGGAAAGTCACAGCAAAAGCATTAGACCAGTCATCGAAGATGCTTGTGATGTTCGTTATGAATGGCGGAAAGCTACATGATGATGCGCAAGATGCCTTTCTTAGACGTATTGCAAAAAGTATGAGTGTTGGGGGTAAGCAGTCTAAAGAACGCTTTCTTTTTGTGATAAATAAGATGGACGATTATGAGGAAGAGGACGATGACATCGCTGGTGAGACGATTCCGGATACGATAAAGTATCTTGAAGAGATGGGAATTGAAGATCCTAATATCTTCCCCGCAGCCGCAGAGCCTGCTCTTTTGATAAGGCGATACCAGAACACCTTTGATGAAGAGGAAAAAAAGAAGCTTCTGGATAAGATAACTCCTGTGGCAGAAAAACTGATAAGACAGGAACAGCTTCATCTGGAACAATATCCTCATTTGTCTCGTAGTTGTCAGATGACGATTGATGAAGAACTTGAGAAAGCCATTGAGAATGATGATATTTTGGGACAGGCTCTTGTTCATAGTGGTATTCGTGGAATTGAAGAAACCATTAGAATGTATGTGACAAAATATTGCAGACCAGCCAAGATAACTAATGTAGTTAATACATTCTTGGGAGGACTGGAGAGTGCTGAGGCATTTACAAAGACAAAGGAAGAAATATCATCCCACGAGGATGAGCTGACAGAACTTGGAAAGGAGATGGAGAGCCTTAACAAGAAGATTGCCAGTAAGGATGAGAATGAAAAATTCAAGAAGCGTTTGAGAAAACTTGATGTTAAGTCACAGTTGACACAGTGTCTTGATGATTTGATAGCCGAAGTGGAAAATGAGCTGACACTATTTTTCCATAACTGTCCTGCGGAAATGGAAGAGGAAGATGCTATGTCTTACATTCGTAGATTTAAGACATTGGCTGACTCTAAACAAAACGAATTTCAGGTCACGGTGGAAGGTATGATAGATTCAGACATTAAAGCTAAAAGCGATCAGCTTTTGATAGAATACATAAAGAAGTTAGATGCGATTAGTGAGGAGTTTAGTGGTAAGGGTCTTAAGATTAATCTGGGATCGTATGTCAAGGGAGAATTAGCACTTTTAAATGCCGATTCTGCTATTGATGCTTCAATTGATTCCAGGATCGAAACTCATACAGAAGAGAGGTCTAAGGAAGTAACACATCGCAGAAGAGGGTTGGATAGGCTTTTCCATCCGTCGAGTTGGTTTGATCCGTATTACACAACTACTGAGTACTACGATGTGGAAATTAAAGAAGAGATAAAGTTTGTCAGTCGTGAGAAGCTTTCTAATCAAATGGTTGCACCGGTCAGGAAGAAGCTTTTGGAAGAAAGGGCAAGAGTATTAAAGTACGCAGAGAATGAGACTCAGCGTGTTATAGAATATTTTGAGGCACAGTTTGACAAGGTTGATAAGATATTGGCAGATAAAGCGGAAGAATTGAGAAAGGCAACGACATCTAAAGAGAATGCGCAAAATGCTCTCAAGGAAGCTCAGAAGCTCATGAAAGATCTTGAAGGAATTAGGACTGAATTGGATGAGATTTTGGAAATATAGGAGGTAATACGATGGTTTCGGAAGAGTTCAAGAAAAATGTCGAGTCGGGAGACGTTGTCACTATAAGAAGTGCTTTAGTTGATTATTTAATAATAGATACTACATTTAGCCGATTTGATGAAGCACTGGATTACGCTAAACAATTAATTGATGTCTTTGAACCAGATGATGGTAAGGCGGATTATGACTTAGTTCAGGAACATTGGAATGAAACCTATCTGAACAAGCAGAAGGTTGCGCTGATGATCAATTTTTCGCAAAAGAGGATTGACCATGTTAAGCTGGTAGTAAAAACTGTACTGGCGGATAAGACACATGGTGTTCAAAATCTAGATGCCGTCAAAGAACTTCCCAAGGTTAAATCGCAAGGGAATAAAACGGGAAGGACAGTTCTTTCGGAAGAAGCTACTCCTCGCTCTGAACAGGGTACGAGAGCTAGTAGGAACGTTAACACTAAGGCAGCAAAAACGGTTTCCAGATCGGATTCGAAAGTCAATTATAACACTCAGCCAACTTCTAATTCTTTGAATGAAGGCCGAACGGGTAGAAGGACTATAGGTGAGAAAAGTAGCTCGGTGAAGAGAACAGAAGAAGAGGTTCATCCAGTGGATATAGCAGCATGGATGATAGGTGGTGGAATAACGGTAGCAGCGGTTGGAGGGTTAGCTGCAGGAGTTGGTACTATTGTTGCAAAACCTGCAGTTATTCATGCAGGAGTAGCCATAGCCGGAGTAGGAGGTGTGGTTGCTGTATCTGGAGGTGTAATAAAAATTATAAAAGTAATGTAATGCGAGGTGACGGTTATGGGCGAAGAAAATGCTGGAAATGGGAAAGATAAAATGGTCGAGATACCAAACAAATCACAGCTTAGTAAAGGCTTTGCTGATGCATTCAAATTGGTAGATGATGTAGTATTAAAGAACTACATTACCAGGCTTCCTGAATTGCAGGTAGTTCCATTAGATGCTGATGTTATATCCAAAAATCTTGGAAAGATAAGATTGTTCAAGATAACAGAGATGGTATACGAACAAAACGAATCTGCAACATATAAATTTGCCAGTGTATTTAATGCTGTTGCAGCGACCGAAAGTGCAATAGTTACCATTATAGATAGTGATGGAGTCAAAACGGACTTCTATTTAGGTATACGCTCCCTGTCTGATGAAAACAGCACTCAGACATCGTATTCTACGCTGGTCAATGCTATGCAGGGGCAGTTCCCTGGTACAAAAATTGAGAATTTAAAGAATAAGCAGATTGAAGGTTTGCTTAAGTCGATTGATGCGAGTGCTTTATCCGCAGTTTCTTGTGTTGCAAATAATAAAAATAAAGATTTTATTGATAATGATGAGTACTTGCAGGGGTTAGAAAAATTAGCTTTAGCAATGCAGGGAAGCCGATATACTGCTGTAATAGTTGCTAATTCCACATCGCAGAGTCAGCTTAACATGGTCAGGCAAGGGTATGAAGCCATATATACTCAACTTTCACCATATGCAAATACAGTTGTTAGCTATGGGACAAATACTTCTGAGACCAAAAATGAAACAGAAACTTTTGGCGAAAACGAGAATAATGCTCATGCTGAAAATATATCAACTACAGACACAAAGGGTGAGTCAAAGAATACTGGCGAAATAAAAAGCATTTCAGGAAAAACAACCGGAAGTAAAGTGGGGAGTACAATTGGGGCAACACTCTCTGTGGCGGGAGCTGTGGTCGGAAGTATAATCCCTGGCGTTGGTACTGCAATAGGTGCAGCAGTAGGAGGAGCAGTTGGAGGTCTTGTAGGAGCTGCGATATCTACTGCCACAGATAAATCAATATCGACAACAACCGGCGGTGGAAGCGAGAATATATCTCATGCTATAACCACCGGGTCGAGTGATACATACACTACAGGCACATCTCACAGTTTAGCAACATCTTTAGGGTTAACCACAGGCGAGTCCCAAAGTATGCAGTTAACCATTCAGAACAAGCCCTTAATAGATATGCTCTCGCGAATCGATAAACAGCTTGAGCGGCTGGATGAGTTTGAAAGTGTTGGAATGTGGGAATGCGCTGCTTATTTTATGAGTGCGGATTCATCCGTATCTGAGGTTGCAGCAGCTACCTATAAAGCACTCATGAGCGGAGAAAATACCGGTCTTGAGGTTTCTGCTATCAATACATGGACGAGACCGCAAAATTTAATTGCAGAAGGGAAGTCCCAAAATGAACTGATAGCAGAATATGTGACTAATTTTATACATCCAGTATTTCAGTACAATATTTCTGGGAATACAATACCAGTTATGCCGACAAATTTGGTGAGTGGTAATGAATTGGCCATCCATATGGGATTACCAAGGAATTCTGTTTGTGGATTTCCTGTTATTGAGCATGCTGATTTTGGAAAAGAGGTTGTAAAGTATTCGTATAAAGAGGGATCAGAGTCTATAAAACTTGGCTCTGTGTTTAACATGGGAAGGGCTGTAGATAGCAGTAAGGTACAACTGGATGTTGAAAGTCTCGCCATGCATACATTTATTGTGGGAGCGACTGGAAGCGGAAAATCGAATACAGTCTACCATATACTTAATGAGCTTATTTGTACTCGTAGAGATAAGCTGAGTTTTATGGTGATTGAGCCGGCAAAAGGAGAGTATAAAAAAGTTTGGGGGCATAAAAAGGGTGTAAAAGTATTTGGAACAAATCCTGATTATATGGATTTGCTCAAGATTAACCCATTTAAGTTCCAGAAGGGAATACATGTACTTGAACACGTTGATAGACTGATTGAAATATTTAATGTGTGTTGGCCTATGTATGCGGCGATGCCTGCTGTTTTGAAAGATGCCGTGATTGAATCCTATGAATCATGTGGGTGGGATACTTCTACTTCCAAGAATTTAATCTCTGACAATCTTTTCCCGTCATTTCAAGATTTGCAGGAGCAGTTGATAAGGGTTATTGATGATTCAGGGTATTCGGATGAGGTTAAGTCGAATTACAAAGGATCACTTCTTACAAGAGTGAAGTCGTTGACCAATGGTTTGAATGGAATGATTTTCACGGCAAATGAAATTGATAATAGCATTTTATTTGATTCAAATGTAGTTATAGATTTAAGCAGGGTGGGTTCACAAGAAACAAAAGCCCTTCTCATGGGTATCCTTGTTATGAGATTATCAGAATACAGGATGAGTACGGCAAAAGAATCAAATAGCAGGTTGAATCATATTACGGTGCTTGAGGAGGCACATAATATTTTAAGGGAAACCTCAGCTTCACTGTCAGCAGAGGAAGGTGGTAATGTGGCAAGTAAATCAGTTGAGATGATTTCCAATGCTATAGCTGAAATGAGAACATATGGAGAGGGATTTATTATTGCTGATCAGTCTCCGGGTGCCGTTGATATATCTGCAATCAGAAATACAAACACCAAGATTATTATGCGTTTGCCAGAAGAATCAGATCGCAGGATATCTGGTAAAGCAGCTGCCTTGAAGGATACTCAGTTAGATGAAATTGCTAAATTACCGAGAGGCGTGGCGGTTGTTTATCAAAATGATTGGGTTGAGCCGGTATTATGCCAGATTGATAAATTTGAGGGAGAGGAAAAGGAATTTGATTATTTGCCAAAGAAGCAAAAGGATGAGGGAAAATACGCAAACAGTGTATTGATCAATTTTATCATAAATAACAGATTGGATCATCCGGATGTGATTATACCTACAGACATAGAATGCGCAATAGAAAAATGTGAATGTTCTGTATCTACTAAGACAAAATTGTATTCGCTTTTAAGAGAGTATAGAGCGAAACGCAAACTATCGATTTGGAGTGAAAGCAATTTTGATGAGCAGGCTAAAATAGTTAGACAGATTCTACATTTGGAACGCGCAGTAGCGTATTCTAAAAGAGCATCCTCAGATTTAGTTGAATTTAACTGCTTCCTTAACACTTTGATTTCGCAGAAGTTGGATCGACCGTCTGATGATGAAATTTTGAGCTTAAGTCATTGCCTTGTAAAAGCTTATAGTGATTTTGGCGAAGAAGGGATTCTATTCTATAAAGAATGGCGTGATGAATTAACAGAAAGGGGGCGATTACTATGAGCAATCCGTTTGGATCAGAAGTAAAAGATGTGATTGAGGCGGAAATTAAGGAGACCACCAAGAGTGAATCCGTAACAATTGAAAAAATGGACATGAAGATTCGCATTGAAAGAACTGAGCTTTTACCACGTACTGGAGGAGAATGGTCAGGTGAACCGGGGAATTCTGATTGGACGCCTGATTCAGATGTTGAGCCTGGGGATAGGAATGGTACCAACCCTGAACATAAGACGTGGAGACAGATTAAAGAGGAATATGGATTTGAATACATTCCGTTTAATGATGGCGAACCTGACTTTTCGGAGATTTCCAAAGGTGAGGTTGAGATAGATGATTTTACCGATGACCGAGACTCTAATTTTGCTCAAGCGGATGAAAAGCTGGCTGAGCAAAGGGGGTGCGTTCCCGAAGAGGTAGCAAAATGGAGAGAAGAGCATAAGTACACTTGGCATGAGTGTAAAGACTGCAAAACTATGCAAAAAGTACCTTCTGAAATACATGGAAATATTCCTCACTCAGGTGGAGTGTCCGAATACAAATCACAGCAGAAATCTGCGTAGAAAGGATGTGATGATATGAGCGAAGCGAAGTGCAATGATGCCGTTTTCGGCGAAATGACTTATAGGCATAGATGGTATAAGGAACAGGAAATTAGTATTTTTGGACAGACATGGAATATCACAGTAGCAGCCAAAGCGTATTCTGGAAAGGCTATAACAAACGAGCAACAGGATAGTTATGTTAAGTTCATGGAGAATGAAAGAAAATATATTGAGGTTATTGAAAACGAACTGAAAAATTATGTGAATAATAATCTTCGGGAACTCGCCGAATACTGGGCTACTGCAAGATACGTTGATAGCAAAGAGGATCTGGCTCAAATGGTCACGCCAAAGACGCTTCTATTCAAACAAGATGGAACGGTAGTTTTATTGCTTGATTGCGTTTGGGATGTAGAGAGTGGCGTTGGCGTAAAAATTATTCCAGAAGTTTCAATAGGGGTTCAGGACTTGTTCCTGTAATAGATATCCTGCATTGATTGCGATAGAGCTGGCAGGTTGAATTCGTTGGGTTATATCCAACCTGCTGGCTTTTAGTAAATTCAGGTAGAAAATGTTCGCTTGAACTATTGGAAAAACACAATTCAATTACAATATAAACGGATTTGCCGCATGATTTGTTTCTTGACATGCACTTTAAGGTGTCCGATATCCTCAATCCGCTCTTTTAGCCATGAACGGACCTCGGTGTCGGAAGGTGTTGTGCTGCCGAAAATAGAAGTATCCGGTTTCAAAGTAATTTCCGTACCTGATAGATGTTCCATTTTTTCACTTAGCACTTCATGTTGTGGAATCCCGCGGACATAGTCCTGCTTAAAGCGCATACCGTCTCTGTAGACACAAACCTGCAGGCTTTCACAGAGAGAATTGACTGTCTGCATGCCAATTCCTGAAAAATCCCCCATTTGGCTGTATTCAGCATTGGTGATCGGGTGTCCTGCAAGTATTTTATCAAGAATCATTTGATCGGCATGTTTATTCTGGGTTAAGGGGATTCCTCTTCCGTTATCTGTAATTTTAATTGTTCCATCATCTGAGATAATTACTTCAATTTCAGTACAATAGCCTTCCAGTGCTTCTTTTATGGACTCTGTGAGAACCTCATAAATAAGCTGATGTAAATTTTCCTGTAATTTGTCAGTGTAATTTGTTTCCATTTTTTTCCTCCTGAAATCTGTGACAGGTACGACATATTCGGGCACACGGTAAGAAGCCATGTACTTTTTGACAGTGCTCGGTGTCGAACCAAAAAGTTGTGTAAAAGCTCTTGTAAAACCTTCATGTGAGTCAAATGCATACATGAGTGAAACGTCCAGGACTTTTTTACCTTCCAACAAAGACATTATGGCATGCTGCAATTTCCTGATCCGGATGTATCCTGTCACGGGCATGCCCATTGCCTCTGAAAATAATCTGCTAAAATAGAAAGGGCTGTAGCCTGCAAGTTTTGCTAACTCTCCCAAGGTGATTTTTTCGTAAATATGTGTATCAATATAAGAAAGTATTTGGCCTAAATCGATTGTTTCCACAATATGCACCTCACATTTTCACTATGAATGAAGCTCATAATGATAGTATTATGACAAGTCTGATGCTTCATATCAGTCTTGTTAGTTAAATATTAATATAAATATATCGGCATTTCTTGACCGTAAATATTCTTTGGAAAGGATACCGAAGGCGAAAGTCATTTGACCAGACATCTTTACAAAATCCGATAAAAACTATATACTAAACATATGAAAATTATGCATTGCAAAATCTTGCGATGAGTGACTAATGGAGAACCTATATGAGTGGATTAGTGAAAGTTTTGACTGGTTTATTGGGTGTGATGGCAGTAGTTGCATGTCTTGCTACTATAGGAATTATAGGATATTCCATGACAGGAGCAGGAGCGGAGAAGAATGCAAATGTGACTGCAGAAGTGACTGCTGCACCAATGGCAGAGCAGGCACTGGTAACGGCAGTTCCGGAACAGACACCGGGAGAGGAAGAACCTTCTCAAAGTGCAGAGCCGGTGCAGACACCCAGACCGATAGGGGATACAGATCATATTCATGATTATGAAGAGACAATAGAAAAAAGAGCAACCTGCTACAGGGCAGGAAAGATTAAGTATAGCTGTGAGTGCGGAGATGAGTATTACGTGGATGTTATGTCTACAGGACATGTAGCGGGTGACTGGGAAATAACCAGAATCCCTACCACAGAAAGAGATGGTCTCCGGGTGCAGAAATGTATCTATTGTGATGACATTGTGACACAGGAAAATGTTTTGTTTGTAGATGAAACTGACAAGGCTGAAGACAGGAATGGAAGTGAAGAAGATACTGCTAAGGAAGAAAATCATATTCACCAGTATACGTCAGAAATTGTCAGAGAGCCTTCCTGCATTCTGGCAGGATTAAGGAAGTACACCTGTAGCTGCGGAAATTTTTATACAGAAATGATTCCGGCTCCGGGACATGTGGCAACGGATTGGACCGTGGCGGAGGAACCGACCACAACCTATATGGGAACGGAGCAGAGAACCTGTAGTGTATGCGGTGTAGTTCTGGATTCCAGACGGGTTTCCATGCTTTCACCAAGCCCGTCCGCCAGTGCTTCGGCATCAGCCAGTACGCAGCCGTCAGCGACTTTAACGATAGCACCTACTTCAGGTACCAGTACATCGTCGGCGTCGCCTAGTGCATCGGCAACTCCATCGGCAACACCCCATTCGCATCAGTACAAATCCTATGTGTTAAAGGAAGCAAATTGTACGGAAAAGGGGATCAGATCTTTTGTGTGTAATTGTGGAAGCAGTTATGCGGAGAGTATAGAACTTGATCTCGACAGACACAGCTATCGTGCGGTGGTGATTCCGCCTACCCAGTACACGACAGGGCAGACGATCTATACCTGCGTCAGATGTAACTCCAGCTACGTTGACAATCTCACACCTGCACTTGGTAAATAAACAACGTTTTGTTCATAATCCCTCCAACTCCTGCATATAAAATCATAGGAGTAGGAGGGATTAACTATGTATGCGAACCGGAATAGGGCGGAAGTATTAAAGCAGTTTGATACGGACGGACAAACAGGACTCTCATCGGGACAGGCAGATGAGAGAAGACAGAGATATGGGCTTAATAAACTGGAAGAACAGAAGAAAAAAGGGGTTTTTGTGTTGTTTTTTGAGCAGCTTCAGGATCCCCTTATTTATATTTTAATGGCAGCAATTGCTATTTCCCTTTTTCTGGGAGAGGCGGGCGATGCTATGATCATTGCCGCAGTTATACTGCTTAATTCTGTTGTGGGTGTTATACAGGAGGATAAGGCACGTAAGGCAATTGATGCACTTAGGCAGCTTGCAAGTCCGAAGGCGCTGGTCAGACGTGATGGAAAAGAGATAGAACTGCCAAGTGAACAGATTGTTCCGGGGGATATTGTTCTTTTGGAAGCAGGAAGACAAGTCCCGGCGGACATGCGTCTTTTGCAGGCAGTCAACTTAAAAATTGAAGAATCGGCGTTGACAGGTGAGTCCGTTCCGGTGGACAAGACCGATACAGAGCCGGAGGCGGTGGCGCATAGCGTTGGTGATCAGACAAACATGGCGTTTATGTCTACTTCAGTTACTTACGGGCGCGGGGAGGGAATTGTCACTGCAACGGGGATGGAAACAGAGATTGGAAAAATTGCCGGTATGATAAGCAGTGGTGGAAATGAATTGACGCCGCTTCAGAAGCGCCTTGCTGATCTTGGAAAAATATTGAGTATTCTGGCAGTGGGAATCTGTGCATTTTTATTCTTGGTCGCAGTGCTGCAAAAGCGTGATGTTGGAGACATGCTTTTGACAGCAATATCGTTGGCAGTTGCAGCAGTTCCGGAGGGACTGGCGGCAATCGTGACAATTGTATTGGCGCTTAGTGTTTCCAGAATGGTAAAGGTTGGAACTATTGTGCGAAGACTTCCTTCGGTGGAAACGCTGGGGGCGGTAAATGTAGTATGTTCTGATAAAACAGGGACATTGACTCAAAATCAGATGACCATTAAGAAATGTTATGTAAACTGTATGATGCATGATGCATCGGAGTTGGACAAGGAAGAAGACAGATTGTTTCTGGAAGCATGCACTTTGTGTAATGATGCTTCCGTTGGAGAGAGCCGTCTTGGGGATCCCACGGAACTGGCTTTTTTGGATATGACCGAAAAGTATGGATATCATAAAGATAAGTTGGAGAAAGGTTTTCCACGTGTGGATGAAAAGGCGTTTGATTCTGACAGGAAGAGAATGACTACTGTTCACAAAAGGGGAGCAGAGAGGATTGCCTTCTGTAAGGGAGCGGCGGACGAATTGCTGGATCGTTGTGTGAGCGTGCGAATACACGGAAAGGAAGTTCCTTTTTCAACCAGAGCCAGGAAGGAAGCAAAGGAAGCATTGGATGAGATGGCAGGAAGCGCTCTGCGGGTGCTGGCAGTTGCTTCAAAACGTAAAGGAGATCTAACAGATGAAAAAAGTATGACTTTTCTGGGGTTGGTAGGAATGATGGATCCTCCCAGGCAGGAGGCTAAAGGAGCCGTGGAAAGCTTTCGGGAGGCACATGTGGACACTGTGATGATTACTGGAGATCATGCGGATACGGCATTAGCCATTGCGGAAGAATTAGGAATTGCCAGAGATAAAAGTGAGTGCATGACGGGCGGTGAACTGGAAGAACTATCTTCGGAAGCGCTTGCCGGACGAGTGGAGAAAGTGAGAGTTTTTGCGCGAGTGTCACCGGAACATAAGGTTCGTATTGTAGAAGCCTTTCGGGCAAACGGAAAGATTGTGGCAATGACAGGAGACGGGATTAATGATGCGCCTTCCTTAAAAGCGGCGGATGTGGGAATTGCAATGGGAAAAAGCGGAACAGATGTGGCAAGAAATGCTGCGGATCTGGTTTTGACAGATGATAATTTTGCAACCATTGAAAAAGCCATGCGTGAGGGGAGGGGAATTTATGAGAATATTCGGAAAACGATTCTGTTTTTGTTATCTTCTAATTTCGGAGAGATCATCACCATGCTGGCGGCAGTTTTGGTGGGATTTCCGGCACCTTTAAAAGCAAGTCACATTTTGTGGGTAAATCTGATCACGGATTCGCTTCCCGCATTGGCGCTTGGAATGGACCAGAACGATGGAGATGCATTGATGAAGCAGGCACCGCGCAAGAGTACAGACAGCATGTTTTCTCATGGGGGGCTTGCCTGTACTCTATGCTTTGGAATTGTAATAGGAGTGATCAGTCTGCTGGCGTTTTTGACTGTCCCCTATCAGGAGCTTCTAAGAGAGCAGCTTCCGATTACCATACAGAATCTGGAAAAAATGCTGCGAATGGAAGCTGTTCTCGCCAAGGCGCAGACCCATGCATTTACGGTGCTGGGAATGAGCCAGCTGGTACATGCAGTGGGGATGCGCGATGTCAATAAGTCTGTATTCCGAATGAGACATCTGGATAATCTCTATATGCTTCTGGCGTTGGGAGCTGGTGTTGTGCTTCAGATGCTGGTAACGGAATTTCCATATTTTGTTACGTTATTCGGAACCAGCAGATTAAGTCTTAGCGAGTGGGGAATGCTGGGAATATTGTCCTTAACGCCGATAGTGGTGCATGAAATACTGATCCTATCAGAATATCTGTCGAAGGGAAGTCCGGCAGGGCTTTTACAAAAGACGGCAGAAAGCAAGGAGCATGAGAATAGCGGCCCCCAGCCAGGAGAAGCTGCGTAATCCTTTTTGGGAAAGCAGTTTTCCCGTGAAAAGTCCAAGGCGGATAGAGAGCAGATGGATCAGTGTGGTTATGAGTAGGAGCAGACAGGGATTTATATTTAGGGTTCCTGTGCACAAACCGGCGGATATGTTGTCTACGGATAAAGCCATGCCAAGCAGTGCTGCTTCCTTTTTGGACAGGATGGACGGGGAGGCGTAATTGATCTTTTGAGAGATCTTGTCGGTAGTAAGTCCTGAATTTCCTTTATGAAGCCATGGAATCGTGTCATAAAGTTTGTATAAGGATAAAAGAAAAAGAACCGTGAAGGATACAATTTTCGTAAGGCCTGCCGGAAGGAACAACAGGAGAAAATCTCCGGCATACAGGGAAAGAGTAAGCATACATCCTGACAGGAATGCAACGGTGAGGACAGAGGAAAAGGGTACCCGGACGTCATCCATGCCATAAGACAGTCCGGCAGTGAATGCGTCCATGGACAATACAATGATTAATATAAGTAATAGATAAAACATAATGCGCTGCCTTATTTATTTGCTATATCATATTCGGCTATGGTATAATTTGACTACGAGAAAAGATGTTTTTTGTCGGTAAGAGAAGAAAGGTGTAAAATTTATCATGAGAGATACGAAAGTGTGTATCCTTGTTGGTATGACAGGATCAAAAGAGTATTCTCTGTTGGAAAAGTACGCCGGACAGGGATGTGGGATTGCAATTATGGACAGAAACAAGGAATTGGGAAGAAAAATCAAGGCGGAACTGGAAAGAATCTATCATATTAAAGTGTTCTTTTTTCATGGAGATATGAACGATGAGGAGGATAGGGATATTTTTTTTACAGCAGTAAATGAGATATACGGAAATACAAACTATATCATTTGTAATAATAACTGAATGGAGGCGAAAGGATGAAACTGATATTTATTGGGGCGGCACATGAAGTTACGGGAAGTTGTCATTATTTAAATGCATGTGGAAAGCATATATTGGTAGATTATGGAATGGAACAGGGAGTCAATGTGTTTGAGAACTGTGAACTCCCGGTTCAGGAGTCGTGTATTGATTATGTACTGCTCACCCACGCGCATATTGATCATTCAGGTATGATTCCTCAGCTGGTGGCGAGAGGATTTCGGGGACAGATTATGACGACAGAAGCAACTGCCGATCTATGCAGTATCATGCTTCGTGACTGCGCTCATATTCAGATGCAGGAAGCCGAGTGGAAGAACCGGAAGTCCAAAAGAAGTTCCGGTGAGGCGCAAAGTGAGCCTTTGTATACTATGGAGGATGCAGACGGCGCTATCAGACGTCTGGTTCCGTGTGCTTATGGACAGGAAATTGAACTGTGTGAGGGTATCAGAATCCGTTTTACAGATGTAGGACATCTTCTAGGGTCAGCCAGTATTGAGGTATGGGTGACAGAAGAAGATACCACGCGGAAAATTGTTTTTTCCGGAGATATCGGCAACAAAAATCAACCGCTTATCAAGAATCCGGCGCTGACAGAATCAGCAGATTATGTGGTGATGGAATCCACTTACGGCGACAGGTTCCACTCTGCGGAAAGACCGGATTATGTGGGCGAACTGACTCAAATTCTAAAGGAGACTTTTGACAGAGGCGGAAATGTGGTCATTCCATCCTTTGCAGTTGGAAGAACACAGGAAATCTTATATTTCTTACGAAAAATCAAAGTGGAGGGTCTGGTAAAAGGGCATGAAGATTTTCCTGTTTACGTGGACAGCCCCCTTGCAGTGGAGGCGACCGGTATTTTCCACAAAAATGAGATGCAGTGCTTTGATGAAGAGGCGATGGATCTGGTGCGGGCAGGAATCAATCCCATTGCTTTTCCGGGGCTTCGACTTACAGTCACCAGTGATGAGTCCAAAGGGATTAATTTTGAAAATACGCCCAAAGTAATTATATCCGCTTCCGGTATGTGTGAGGCGGGAAGAATCCGTCATCACTTAAAGCATAATCTTTGGAGAGAGGAATGTACGATCCTGTTTGTAGGGTATCAGGCAGTAGGAACCCTGGGACGTATGCTGATCGAAGGAGTTGATGAAGTCAAGCTCTTTGGGGAAACGATTGGTGTGCGGGCTTCTATCCGGACGTTGATCGGAATGTCAGGGCATGCGGATAAAGAAGGTCTGATTGAGTGGATTGAAGGCTTTTCGGAAAAGCCCCGCCGTGTTTTTGTGGTACATGGAGAGGATGCTGTCTGCAAATCCTTTGTGGAATGCCTTAAGGTAGAGCATGGTATCAAGTCTTATGCGCCTTACAGTGGAACGGTATTTAATCTTCTTACGGATAAATTGGAATATGAAGGGGTTCCGATTCCTGTTAAAAAGAAAGTCAGGACAGTATCGGATGTATTCACCCGTCTGTTGGCAGCAGGGCAGAGACTGCTTGCAGTCATTCATAAGAACGAAGGAGGAGCAAACAAGGATCTTGCCAAATTTGCGGATCAGATTACTGCTCTTTGTGATAAATGGGATATTAAGTAAAAATAAGGAGAAAAGGATGAGTTTAGCAGATGATATTTTTATCCGGATGTGCAGGGATATTCTGGAAAACGGGACAAGTACAGAAGGGGAAAAGGTGCGCCCCCACTGGGAGGACGGGACTAAGGCATACACGATCAAGAAGTTCGGCGTGGTGAATCGGTATGATCTGTCCAAAGAATTTCCTATTCTTACACTTCGTAAAACAGCACTGAAAAGCGCAACAGATGAGATTCTGTGGATCTGGCAGCAGAAGTCCAATAATATCAAAGATCTTCACAGCCACATCTGGGATGAATGGGCGGATGAGGATGGATCGATCGGCAAAGCCTACGGATATCAGTTAGGAGTAAAGCATCAGTATAAGGAAGGGATGATGGATCAGGTGGATCGTGTGATCTATGATCTGAAGAATAATCCTTTCAGCAGACGGATCATGACGAATATTTATGTACATCAGGATCTTCATGAGATGAATCTGTATCCCTGTGCATACAGCATGACCTTCAACGTTACCCAGAAAAAGGGGGAGGAAAAGCTTGTCTTAAATGCTGTTTTAAATCAGAGGTCCCAGGACGTTTTGGCGGCAAACAACTGGAATGTGGTTCAGTATGCGGTTCTGGTACATATGCTGGCACAGGTTTGCGATATGCAGCCGGGAGAACTGGTGCATGTGATTGCAGATGCACATATTTATGACCGTCATGTGCCTATTATAGAAGAGCTTATAGGGAGGACACCTTATCCGGCACCGAAATTCTGGCTGAATCCCGAAATTAAGGATTTTTATCAATTCACCAGAAATGATGTGCGGGTTGAGGATTATGTGACGGGAGAACAAATTGCGAATATACCTATTGCTATTTGAAATTTATGAAATTTTTTGAAATAAGAACAAGGCCGATTAAGAGACGTAAGGAGACGAGAAACATATGAATTTAATTGTGGCAGTAGATGAAAACTGGGCAATTGGAAATAAAAACGAGTTATTGATCAGCATTCCGGCGGATCATAAGTTCTTCAGACAGGAGACAACCGGGAAGGTAGTAATTCTTGGAAGAAAGACTCTTGAGACCTTTCCTCAGGGACTTCCCCTTAAAAACCGTACAAACATTATTATGTCAACCAATAAGGACTATCGGGTGAAAGATGCGGTGGTAGTTCATGATCTGGCTGAATTGCTTTCTCAGATCGAAAAATATAATACAGAGGATGTATATGTGGTGGGAGGAGAAAGCGTATACCGTTTGTTACTCCCATATTGCGACGTTGCGCATGTGACAAAGATCGATCATGCTTATGAGGCGGATGCCTATTTCCCTGATCTGGATGCCATGCCGGAGTGGAAGATCACAGCGGACAGTGAGGAACAGACCTATTTTGATATTACCTATCATTTCCTGAAATACGAGCGTGTAAAGTAACATAGGTCAGTGAATAGGAAAATATGCGAAAAGAAAGGACAAGATAACGATGAGGAAGTACAGATGGAAGGTAATGCCAATAATTTTGGCAGCAGCTATGGTGCTTGGAGGATGCGGTGCCGCGGAAAACGGTGCGGAACAGGCAGAGGCAGTAGCACCGCAGGCGGACGAAGCGTTGGATGAGGATAATGATATGGATGAGAATTTAAATGTACAGACAAATGAAGAAGAAAAAGAGGTAGAACAGGTTCCGGAGGAGACAGAACAGGTATCCGAGGAAGAGACAGAGGAGACATCGGACAAAGAGCAGGAACTGGAAAGCGGAATTACTGTTCCGCAGGTGGAAATTGCATCGGATAATATTCCGGACACGGAAGCGATGGAATTTGTAAAGAGCATGAAGGCGGGATGGAATCTTGGAAATACAATGGATGCATTTAATGGAAATGGTAATGCAGGACTTTCATCGGAGCAATGCTGGGGAAATCCGGCGACCACGAAAGAAATGGTCACGGAGTTGAAGAATGCAGGATTTGAAACGCTCCGTATACCTGTGACCTGGCATAATCATTTGGAGAAGGAAGAGGGAAGCGATGCGTTCACCATCAGCAGCGAATGGCTGGATCGGGTTCAGGAAATAGTAGATTATGCATATGACAATGAAATGTATATTATTTTGAATATCCATCATGACACTGATGTGGAATTTTATTATCCGGACAGTGATCACTATGACCAGTCGGAAAACTACATCCGGACGATATGGGAAATCGTGGCGGAAAAATTTAAGGATTATGATCAGCATTTAATCTTTGAAAGTATGAATGAGCCCAGACTGGTTGGCAACAGCTATGAGTGGAATTTTCAGAGTTCATCGATAGAATGTAAAGATAGCGCAGACTGTATTAACAAATTGAACCAGGTGTTTGTTGATGTGGTGAGAGCCAGCGGAGGAAACAATGCAGAGAGGTATTTGATGGTGCCCGGTTATTCAGCTTCTCTTGCAGGTGTGACTACGGATTTGTTTGTATTGCCGGCGGACAGCGCGGAGAATAAACTGATCGTATCTACACATGCTTATACACCGTATAATTTTGCGCTTCAGGCTCCGACAGAGGGTGGTTCTACAGACAGCTTCCCGGCGGAAG
This sequence comes from Lachnospiraceae bacterium, assembly GCA_014804285.1. Lineage (GTDB taxonomy): Bacteria > Bacillota > Clostridia > Lachnospirales > Lachnospiraceae > Suilimivivens. The sequence goes on from JAAVAA010000029.1 coordinate 23,674, forward strand.
GCGGACAGGGAAGAAAGGATATCGATTATTTGGTCGACAGTTTATACCAAAAATTCGTATCGCAGGGAATTCCGGTAGTCATGGGAGAGTATGGAGCCAGAGATAAGAATAATAATCTGCAGGATCGTGTGAACTTTTATGCATATTATGTGGCAGCAGCAAGGGCAAAGGGGATCACCTGCTGTGTTTGGGATAACGGCGCTTTTGCAGGGAATGGAGAGCTGTTTGGATTAATGGATCGTCGAAAATGTGAGTGGGCATATCCGGAAGTGGTGAAAGCAATTATGACATATGCTTAAGCGATTATGTGAAATGCTCAAAGCAATCATGGAGTATATTTAGAATTGTTGACTTTTCAAAGGAAAAGTATAATAATGAAAATGTCTTAGATAGGAATGATATAACAGAAGAGGGAGTGCAGAGTGATGGAAAAGAAAAATATTGATTGGGCTGAGTTGGGATTTGGTTATATTGAGACAGATTACCGCTTTGTGTCCAATTATAAAAACGGAGCATGGGATGAAGGCGTTTTGACTGAAGATTCAAATGTAGTAATCAGTGAATGCGCAGGTGTTCTTCAGTACGCACAGACGATTTTTGAGGGCATGAAGGCATACACTACTGCTGATGGACGTATTGTTACTTTTCGTCCGGATTTAAACGGCGAGAGAATGGAGAACAGTGCAGAGCGTTTGGAAATGCCGGTTTATCCTAAAGATGAATTTGTGAAAGCAGTTCTTAAGACGATCAAGGCAAATGAAGCCTATGTACCCCCTTACGGAAGCGGCGCTACATTGTATGTCCGTCCGTATATGTTTGGCAGTAACCCTGTAATCGGTGTGAAGCCGGCTGACGAGTATCAGTTCCGTGTATTTACCACACCGGTAGGACCTTATTTTAAAGGTGGTGTAAAGCCTTTAACTATTCGTATTTCTGATTTTGACCGTGCCGCGCCAAACGGAACGGGACATATCAAGGCAGGACTTAATTATGCTATGAGTCTTCATGCAATCGTGGATGCTCATAAACAGGGATATGATGAGAATATGTATCTGGATGCGTCCAGCAGAACAAAGGTAGAAGAAACAGGCGGAGCAAATTTCCTCTTTGTTACCAGAGACGGCAAGGTAGTGACGCCCAAATCAGACAGTATTCTCCCTTCGATTACCAGACGTTCCCTGATGCAGGTTGCCAGAGAGTATCTGGGCTTGGAAGCAGAGGAGAGGGAAGTTTATGTGGAAGAACTTGCAGATTTTGCAGAGTGCGGTCTGTGCGGTACAGCAGCAGTTATTTCTCCGGTTGGAAAGATTGTTGATCATGGGAAAGAGATCTGCCTGCCCAGCGGCATGAGCGAAATGGGACCTGTTACCAAGAAACTGTATGACACCCTTACCGGTATTCAGATGGGGACTATTAAGGCTCCGGAAGGATGGGTAGTGGAAGTATAAAGTAACGTTTAGTTAGTTCACAAAAAGAAATATGAAACCCGGATAGAATCAAATTCTACGTCGCCGCACTTTCGTTCTACAAAAAGCGTAATGGTGCTAAGTTCGTTAGGAACCTCACTAAGCACCAACGCTTTTTGAAGGGCTCCTTAAGAATTTGATTTCTATCCGGGTTTTAAGTTATTGGCTGACGTGAAACCAGCTAACGACTCCACTATAGTCGCCAAATTCACTGTCCGGTTATCTGCTAAAGAGTGGACCATTCAATCTTAGTAAATTAATTAATTGGGCTTTGCGTTACTCGATAACCCAGCTCAGATTAAAGTGAATTCTAAAGGAGCCCTTTCGCGAACGCTTTATCGAGCGTGGCGACGTAGAATTCACTTTAATCTGAGTGGACGTCTTACATACGCATACCCAGCTAAACATTAATTTAAGAAATGATGCAACTATGATGCAATTTTGATGCAACTATGATGCATACATCTTGTAAAATGATAGCGTAGGCTGATAAATATATCGGTTTGCGCTATTTTTCTGATTTTGTAACTTTGAAGAGGGGGAAAGAAGTAAATGAAAAGAATTAATTGTATTGTTTTAATAATGTTGGCGTTGATGATGCTTGTTTCCTGTGGAAAAGAAGGTAAAGAGCTGGATGAAAACTCTGTTGGTGATCCGAATCTCGTGGTAGAAGCAGAAGAACAAAATAACTACCAGCAGATAAAGGATGATGCTGGGGAAATTGAGAGTCCGGAAGGATATGTGGTGGTTGATTATGAGGAATTGGCAGGAGAGGAATATGACTTTTATTTGTTTGCAGATTGCTTTTTGAGAGAATTGTCTGATTATTTGACGGAGAAAAGTGATGATATTGACGTATTTGCAGGATATATTAATCAGGAAAAAGATGTAGAGAGTGTTTCTGCTTTTATTTCAGGATTAAGGGAATCGGGAGCCAAAATCAGTGGATATTATTTTTTGCGGCAGGATAATAGTTCCATATCATTTAATGATTTTCTGGAGATTCCGGTTATCATAGAATTTGTTTATGAGGATCAATCAGAGAAAAAGGAAATTGAGTTACTTTCCATCCAAAAGACTATAGATGGGGAGGATATTTTTTGGAGATTAGAGAATATAGCACCATGGGTTGAGGAAGAGGTGGATGAGATAAAAGAGGAAGAAGAAAGGGAAGAAGAAGCAGAAGAGGTAGAAGAGGTAGAAGAGGTAGAAGAGGTAGAAAAAGTAGAAGAAGAAAAGAAAGAGGAAGAAGCGGATTCGGAGGACGAACAGCCGGAAAGCCCCAAAGAGGTTGATAACTCCAGGTGGGACTGGTTTATTAAGCCGGGAGAATATTCGAATATTAAGCTATATGATGAGAATTTCATTGCAGTGAAGGATTCTTCAGGGAAATATGGTTTTCTCGATGGGGATAAGAATTTGATTGTGGAGTGCCAGTATATGAATGTGTGGGGCGTCTCTGAGCAGATTGCAAGAGTGGTAGATTGGGATCAAAATTATTTGTTTCTTGATTATAGTGGGAAAATGATTTCAGAGGAAACTTTCCAAGATGCCAATGATTTCAGCGAAGGCTTTGCAGCGGTGGAAAAGGAGGAAAAGTGGGGATTTATCAACACATCGGGAAAGATTCTCATAACCTGTCAATATGACAATGTGACAGAATTCCATGAAGGCATTGCGGCGGTGGAAGCAGATGGAAAATGGCACTATATTGATCAGAGGGGAAAGTCGGTTTTTGAAGAAGAGTATGAGGCCGCACTGTATTTTTCGGAAGGCCTTGCGGCAGTAAAAAAGGATGGAAAATGGGGCTTTATTGATAAAAGCGGTAATTTAAAAATTGATTTTCAATATGAGGATGCGGGGAATTTCAGCGAGGGAAAAGCTGCGGTTGCGAATATTATTGATGGATATCAGGAATGGGCGTATATCAATGCAGAGAATGAGGTGGTTGTGGATTATGAATTGTACAGCGCTACAGAGGGAAGGGTAGTGCTTGTGGGCGAATTTCAAGATGGCTATGCCCTTGTCACCAGTGATTTGTATTGTCTGATTAACGAAGAGGGAAANGAGGTTCTGGGCAATAACTCTTGTTTCCTGACAGGCGGGAGCACATATAGTATTGAACCCGGCTGGATAGCGGCATATGATTATACAGATGATTCAATGACAGAGAAAAAATATGGTTTTGTGGATATCAATGGAAGAATCAAGGTGCCCTTTATCTTTGAGTATGTATCGGAAATACATGGTGATTTGGCGGTGGTGTGCTATGAGCAGAAAGGGAAGGCGGAAGCAGGAGTGATCCAGCTTAGTTTGAGAAGCTATGACAGCCACCGNGAGTTTCCTTATGGAAATATGGAGTTTGTGGATGAGAAGACTTATGCATACTTAAAGAAAACATATGATGAAATTGACTTTACCGGTGAGTTTCAAATAGGGAACTTAGATATATATGATGAATATAAAGAAGAATTCAAAAAAATGTTAAATAATGAAATAACATTTACAGAACTTGAGACAGGAGAGGAGTATTATATTAATGAATATTCAGGTTTGAAAGCGTATGGAGATGAAGAATTTGATCCTGGTGAGTTCCGTTATTATCTGTTTGATATGGATGGNGATGATACCCCTGAATTATGTATATGGGATANGGAAACNTANATTTTTAAGTANCACAGTGATTCCGGGNAAATGGAATTATGGANNGAGATACCGTTTTATAATATGCAGATCCATGGNACAAAGGCATTCTCATGGGACTGGGAAGGGGTGCGTTATGGGTTTGAAAGGATAGATGAGCGGGGAGAAGAGATATTTGATGTTTATTTTCTGGTGGAGGCTTCCTGGAGTAATGGAATTGAGACTTATATGGTTGCAATGCCTTTTTATAATGGGAAACAGGTAGAAATGCCGAAGGAGATGGAAGAGCAGGGATATTTTAGTGAGGAAAATGNGTTGTATCTTTACCATGTGACGGAAGAGCAATTTGATGAATTGACACAGGACTATTTTAAAGCCCTGAAGGAATCGGACAAGGAGAGAGAAAGGGTTACTTTCACTTATGAGGAGCTGTTTGAGGCAGACGATAATGCGAAAATAGACAATGGTCTGATAGATTGGGCATGGCTGGAGACGGAGGAAGAATATGAGGAGGCAAGGTATAAGANCAATGGCGAATTGGAAGTGGCGGTGGAGCGCACATCAAGAATGATTACAAACGGAGAAGGGGAAGTTTTGGCAGAAGTATATTATGACAGACCGGTAATGTCGGGAAATTCGGGGACGGCTCAAAGGATTAATGAGTTTTTCGAGAAGGAAGAGCAGGAATGGTTTGTGGGAGATGGACGGAACACATTATATGGTGACAGTAATTACATATCATTTTGTACTCAATTTTACCATTTATGTGAGCTGTTTAAGGAGGGGATTATTGCAAATCAGCCTTCCCGATATGCCATGAGCACAAGGATTATGTATTTGGATAATGAACTGCTGAGTATCCTTCAAATAGCGAGCATAGAGAATATGATGTATGATTATCATTATTACTATGGAAGTACCTTTGATTTGAAAAGCGNGGAATTGGTATCCATTACTAAATTGGCTGATATTGATGCAGACGGGTTAGAAAATATTATTGAAGATGTGCTTCCAAAAGATAAAATTTATAACGAAGTGGGAAGGGATAATTATTTGATTCATTATTACGAAAATCAAATTGCAATGGATTATGAGTATTATTATGATGGTGAAAGTTTTTATATTATATTGAACCGTTCGAAAAACGGGGAAAGCCACATTGTGAAGTGGAATGGAAAGTGGGGAGATGATTATGCCATAGCAGCATTTTCCTATGGAGAACAGCAGGATAGGGAGTTATTACAGATAAAGAGATAGGAAATGTTTCGATATGATAATTTGTATTAGATGATTTTGATTGACGGGAAGGAGAACTTAGTTGTAGAATTTCAGTATATGAAGGTGCATAATTATGGCGAACTGATGGGTAATGTGGTTCAAAATGCGGAATGAAATTGAAATAAATAAGATTATTATGCGGGCATTTCCAATTCTGAAAATGTAAATNTCTGTCGGGAGAAANGACATACGAGGGAGCGAAAATGCAGAGTGTTGANAAATGNGGAGTGTTTGAAGTTTCGTGCANNGGTAAAACAGAAGGGAATCCTTTTGCGGACTATGCTGTTTGGGGAGANTTNAAAGGCGNACAGGAGCAGGTCAGAGTCNGGGGATTTTATGATGNCAANGGGANCTATAAGGTCAGGTTTATGCCNATGTATGAGGGACNTTATCATTACAGGGTAAGCGGAACTTTTTCGGNAGANACATATGAGGGAGACTTTNTTGTNNTGCCTGCCTCTGAAGGAAATCATGGTCCGGTAANGGTTTTTGGACAGTANCATTTCAAATATCAGGATGGGACAANNTANTTTCCCCTTGGGACNACCTGCTATGTCTGGAATCTGCAAAATGATGAACTGGTCAGTCAGACCCTTAAAGCGCTTAGGGAATCTCCTTTTAACAAGATACGGTTTTGTATTTTTCCCAAGCATTATGTCTATAATTTAGGTGAACCGAGATCTTATCCTTATGAAGGGACACCCATGGACAGCAGTGTTTTGACTGAGGAGAATTTTGATCAGTTTACGGGAAATACAGAGCTAAGTAATTTTGATTTTTCACGGTTCCATACAGAACACTTCTGTCATATTGAGTACTGTATAAATGAACTGATGAAGATGGGGATCGAAGCAGATATCATTTTATTCCATCCTTATGACAGATGGGGATTCTCCAAAATGAGCAGGGAACAGGATGACTTTTTCCTGAAATATGTGGTTGCACGTTTGGCAGCGTATAGAAATGTATGGTGGGCATTTGCTAATGAGTATGATCTTATGGATAAATCTCATGAGGACTGGAAACATTGCGGGGAATTGGTTCAAAGGGAAGATCCTTATCAGCATCTTCGGTCGATCCACAACTGCATAAAGCTTTATGACCACAAGGAGGAGTGGATCACACATTGCAGCATCCAGAGGACGGATTTGTATCGGACAACTGAAAATACAGATGAGTGGCGAAGAACATATCAAAAGCCTGTTGTTTTGGATGAGATTGCTTATGAGGGGAACATTCAGCATGGCTGGGGAAACATCAGTGGAAAGGAACTGGTGCGCCGGTATTATGAAGGAATATGCCGGGGAGGTTACCCTCAGCACGGTGAAACATTTACCAGCGCGGATAATATTCTCTGGTGGTCTCATGGCGGAGCTCTGAAAGGGGAAAGCACACCGCGGATTGCATTTCTTCGTAATCTTCTGGAGCAAAGCGGCGTACAGGGGCTTAAGCTTTGGGAGAAGGCTGCATGGGATGAAGTATGCGGAGTGCCGGAAAAAGACGAGGACCCGGAATATTATCTTTTCTATTATGGTTTCATGCGTCCGTGTGTAAGAAACTATCATCTTAAGGAAGAGAAAAGCTATCGTGTCAGGGTGATTGATACATGGAATATGACGATTGAGGACAGAGGGGTATATAGCGGAAGGTTTAAAATTGATCTTCCGGGAAGAGAATATATAGCGGTGGAAATTCAGGAAGGAGTGCATACATGAGAATAGGAATGGGCTATGATGTTCACAGGCTTACGGAAGGAAGGGCGCTGGTCATGGGCGGCGTGGAGATACCATACGATAAGGGGCTTTTGGGCCATTCGGATGCGGATGTGCTGCTTCATGCCATTATGGATGCCTTGCTGGGCGCAGCGGCGCTGGGAGATATCGGAAAGCATTTTCCGGATACGGATCCTGCCTATAAGGGGATTTCTTCCATGAAGCTGCTTGAGCATGTTGGAAAGCTTTTGGAGGAAAACCTGTTTTTGATTGAAAATATTGACGCGACGATCATTGCCCAGGCACCGAAAATGCGCCCTTATATTGATACCATGAGAGAAAATATTGCAAAAGCACTTGGGATTCAGGTGGAGCAGGTCAATGTAAAGGCAACGACAGAGGAAGGACTTGGTTTTACGGGAACGGGAGAAGGTATTTCTTCGCAGGCAATTTGTATGCTTACAAGTCCGGTGAATCTTGCCAGCGAGGACGTTATGATGCGCGGCTGTGAGGGATGCAGCGGATGCCCTCAGCAGAAGTGAGTATCAGGCGGGAAAGGATAAATGTTTTTTTGCAATGCGCAGCATAAAGAGCTGGTAATTACGCAAGAAAGGAAAAAGGACAGGAGATGAATAGAAAAAAAGGTCTCAAAGGATTTTTGAAAAAGGTTTACAAGTATCGTACATTTCTTTTAATGCTCTTGCCGGCGGTGGTTTATACTTTGATTTTTGCGTACTATCCGATGACGGGAATTGTGCTTGCTTTCAAAAAGTATACCTACGCCGGAGGAATCTGGGGAAGTGACTGGAATGGTTTTGAGAATTTTAAATTTTTCTTTCAATCCGGGCAAGCTGGTCTGGTAACAAGAAATACCGTTTTGTATAATGTGGCGTTTATTATTACTAATACGGTGACACAGATTGCGGTTGCGATTCTGTTGACAGAGATACATAACAAGCATTACCGGAAGACAGCACAGTCGATCATGCTTCTGCCATACTTTATTTCATGGGTAATTGTCGGTGTTATGACATTTAATATTTTCAGTTCTGATTATGGCTTTATGAACAGACTGATCACTGCATTTGGCGGAGAAAAAATTGCTTTTTATACTACGCCGCAAGTCTGGCCGTTTATCCTTATTTTTTTCAATTTGTGGAAGGGTGTGGGATATGGTTCGGTTATGTATCTGGCAGCAATTATGGGTATTGATACTTCCATATACGAAGCGGCATCAATTGATGGAGCAAATGTATTTCAGAGGATTTTTAAGGTGACGATTCCCATGATTATGCCAACTACTATCATTCTTTTCTTACTTTCTGTAGGCGGTATTTTCAAGGGTAATTTTGATATGTTCTACAATCTGGTAGGGAGCAACGGTTTGTTGTATAACTACACGGACGTTATTGATACGCTGACCTTCAGGGCACTGATATCCAGCAATAATTTCGGAATGTCTGCAGCAATTGGATTGTTCCAGTCGGTTCTTTGCTTTGCAACAGTTGTTATGGTAAATAGGCTGGTAGGGCGCTATGACCGTGATTATACATTGTTTTGAGGGAGGGCGGAGAAATGGCAGCAATAAGCGATCATTTAGGAAAAGTGAAAAAGGGTAAAGATGTTATTGCGCTAAATGTTATAGCATATGGTTTTTGCGGATTCATGGTATTGATCTGTCTGGTTCCCTTTCTGATGATATTGGCGGGTTCTTTTTCCTCAGAAGCGGCGGTTGCGCAGAATGGCTTCAGTCTTCTGCCGCAGGACTTTAGCATGGAGGCATACAAAACCGTGTTTAAGGAGCCGGTAGTGGTGTTCCGGGCATATGCAACTACGATTTGTCTGACTTTGGCAGGAACGATTTTCGGGTTGGCATTGCAGACTATGACAGCATATGTTCTGGCAAGAAAGGAATTTGAGTGGAGAAATGCGTTTTCTTTTTTCTTTTATTTTACAACGCTGTTTAGTGGAGGCTTGGTTCCTTATTATCTGTTGATTCGTCAGACATTACATTTAGCCGATTCTTATCTGGCGCTGCTTCTGCCGCTGGTGTTCAGTGTATATAATCTGTTGATTATGAAGAGTTACATAATAGGAATACCGGACTCTTTGATAGATGCGGCAAAGATTGACGGATGCGGAGAGTTTCGGACGCTGGTTCAGGTGGTAGTGCCTCTTATTAAACCGGCACTGGCAACAGTGGGGCTGTTTATTGCACTGACTTATTGGAATGACTGGTATAATGCTATGCTGTATATAAGAACCGAGGATAAATACCCATTACAATATTTTCTTTATCAGAAGATTAATGATATTGAGGGGTATAAAAAACTGATTGCAAACGGAACGGTCAGTGGGGCGGTAGTCAATTCAGTTTCCCTTCCCACACAGACACTGAAAATGGCCTTGACCATTGTTGTGACAGGTCCTATTATACTTGCATATCCGTTTGTGCAGAAATATTTTGTACAGGGAATTACCATCGGTGCTGTCAAGGGATAAGGTCAAAAGCAAAACGCTTCATAAAAAGGGGGTCATTATGAAAAAGAGTATGAGAAGAGTCATGGCACTTTTATTAAGCGCAGTAATTACGACAGGTATGCTGGGCGGGTGCGGCGGTTCAGCAGAAAAAACAAAAGCGCCTGCGCAGGGAGCAGTGGAACAGCAGAGTGAAAAGAACAATGGCGCAGATATTTCGGAACACGTGGAATTAAAAATGTACCTGCTGGGGGACAGAACGGCAGATTTTGATGAAGTTTATGCCGAAATTAACAAGATTCTGGAAGAAAAGCTGAATGCATCTGTTTCGGTTGACTTTTTATCATGGGGTGAGCATGATACCAAGTATTCTTTACTCTTTTCAGGAGGAGAGGATTTTGACTTGATTTTTACTGCTACCAGTTGGGGGCATTATGAGCAGACGGTAGCTTTGGGCGGCTTTTATCCTATGAGTGAGGAGTTTATTAAAACCTATGCGCCGGATATTTGGAATACAGTTCCCGAGATTGCATGGAACCAGGCAAAGATTGATGGTACTGCATATATGGTTCCCAATTATCAGAATGAGTTCGGACAGGACGTTCTGGCAGTTCGGGGAGACTTAATGGAGAAATACGGAATTTCAGAGATAAAAAATTGGGATCAACTACTTGAGTTTTATAAGGCATGTGCGGCAGATGGCATGTATGCAAGTCAGAAAGGTCCCTGGTATCAGTATTTTCAATCGCAGGGTCTGACTATTACCGGCGGGGCACCGAAGGACGGTGAACTCATTTTATATCACACGCAGGATCCTGATGACCTAAGCTTTACTTATCTGCTGGATTGGGATGGATTCTCTGATTACTGCTATCAAATGAAGGAACTTGCGGATCTGGGGTGCTGGTCGCCGGATGTGCTGAATTCAAGTGAGGAGAGGCAGATAGGACTTTTGACAGGAAGAACGGCAGGCATGATCTGGAATATAGGAAGCTGTAAAACCTATGCGGCGGAAGCAAATGCGGCTAATCCGGATTGGAAAGTTACTTTGGTAGATCCGGTATCCGGTCAGGATAAGAAAGTCAATTCTTATATTAACAATGGCGTGGCAATCAATGTAAACAGCAAAAATCCTGAGAGAGCAATGATGGTTCTGAATGAGTTTTACACGAATCCACAGATCAACGATCTGACCAGGTTCGGCATCCCCGGAAAGCATTGGGAAGCTGTTGGAGAGGATCAGTACAAGGTGATTGATGAGAGCAATTATGGTGTTGATAGTAACTGCAACTGGGGGTGGATGAACGAAAATATCAAGAGAACAGAGTATATTGAAGATAGAACAGCGCTGGATGATACTTATGATGCAATGATGGAAGAATGGAATGGCCGCGTGAAAGCAGAGCATGTGTATGATGGTTTCAACTTTGATCCTACCAATGTGACTACACAGATGGCAGCGGTAGAAGCAGCAGTCAGTACTTATTATGATCCGTTGATTAACGGATTGGTAAGCGATGTGGAGGCATCATTGGAAGAGCTGAATTTGGCAATGGAAAGCGCGGGTATCAGGGACATTCTTGCGGAACTCGTGGAACAGGCAGAGGATTACGCTGCTTCCAGATAGGTCAGCTGCCTTTTTGGCCTTGCCGGAAGAGCAGACTGTACTGGTAAAAGTGTTGAAGTAAAAATATCGGTTGACAAAACCGCCGCTTTTGCATATTCTGTTAATGTAAAAAGATTTTCGGTTTCTATATAGTGAAATGCTTGGAACGGAAAGAGTATATTATTCATCTGTCTGATTATCAGACGGACTTTGGACAGAGAGGGGATGTCATCGGCTGGAAGCATTCCTGCAAAGAGATAATAGAAGTGCATCCGGGAGCAGGTTTTGTGAGCAGACAGCTTAGGGCTGGTCAGGTAGCAGAACACGTTTTACACGTTACGTAACATGAGCGGAAGCAGCTTTGCTTCTAAAATAGAGTGGAACCACGGATAACTTCGTCTCTTGGAGAGAGGTTATCCTTTTTTTGCGCGGAAGGCATAAGCCAAGCTGGAATGCTTGCATTCCAATTTGGCGCCGCCCGCGAACGTGAGAAACTCGCAAAGCGTGTTTCTCATCGTTTGTGACTTGTCATTTTGCTTAATCTGCGCAGAATCAGCGGCAGGCAATGACAGAAACCGGATTAAGGGGTTGATATCAGTGGGTTTTGTTAAAAATATTAAAGAAGAAATTGCGATCATCCGGGAGAGAGATGCGGCGATTCATTCATCCATGGAAGTGTTTTTATATCCCAGCTTTAAGGCAATGATCCATTACCGGATTTCCCATAAGCTGTATGTGCGGAAACATTATTTTCTGGCAAGATGGGTGTCCCAGCGTGGTGTGCGCAAGACAGGGATCGAGATTCATCCCGGTGCGCAGATCGGAAAAGGATTCTTTATTGATCATGGAAATGGAGTGATCATTGGCGAAACCACCATTATCGGTGATAATGTGACGCTTTATCAGGGGGTCACGCTGGGAGGAACCGGTAAGGAGCAGGGAAAAAGGCATCCGACTCTGGGGAATAATATTATGGTTGGAGCCGGTGCAAAGGTGCTTGGTTCCTGTACCATCGGGGACAATTCCAAGATCGGTGCGGGAAGCGTGGTGCTTGACGATGTACCGCCCGGATCCACCGTGGTGGGTGTACCGGGGCATGTGGTAAAGCGCTTGAAGCAATCGCTGCCTCAGGATGAACTGGATCAGGTAGATTTACCTGATCCGGTACAGGAGGATCTGAATGCGCTGCATCATGCCAATACAGAGCTTACCAACCGGGTTCTCGATCTTGAAAGTGAACTTCGTGAAATGAAAAAGAACAAAACAGACGCAGGAAGAAAGGAGCAGATGTTGCAAAATGAAAATCTATAATACGCTGTCAAAGAGAAAAGAAGAGTTTGTGCCGCTGGAAGAGGGAAAGGTGAAGATGTATGTATGCGGGCCTACCGTGTATAATCTGATTCATATCGGGAATGCCCGCCCTATGATCGTGTTTGACACAGTCAGGAGATATATGGAGCACAAAGGCTATGAAGTGAACTTTGTGTCAAACTTTACGGATGTGGATGATAAGATCATCAAAAAGGCAATTGAGGAAGGTGTAGATGCTTCGATAATTTCCGAGAGGTATATTGCTGAGTGCAAAAAGGACATGGAGGCAATGAATGTAAGGTCAGCAACCACACATCCCAAGGCAACGGAAGAAATAGGCGGTATGTTGGATATGATCGAGACCCTGATTGAAAAAGGTCATGCGTATGCGGCAGCAGACGGTACCGTATATTTCCGGACAAGAAGCTTTAAAGGCTATGGAAAGCTTTCTCACAAAAATCTGGATGATCTGCAGGGAGGAAACCGTTCTTTACTTGTGACCGGTGAGGATCAAAAGGAAGATCCCCTTGATTTTGTACTTTGGAAGCCCAAAAAAGACGGAGAACCTTATTGGGAATCGCCATGGTGTGACGGGCGACCGGGCTGGCATATTGAGTGCTCCGTGATGAGCAAAAAGTATTTAGGCGAGGAGATTGATATTCATGCCGGTGGGGAAGATCTGGTTTTTCCCCATCATGAAAATGAGATTGCGCAGTCGGAAGCGGCAAACGGAAAGCCTTTCTCCAAATATTGGATGCACAATGCGTTTCTTAATATCGATAATCACAAGATGTCCAAGTCCGATGGAAACTTTTTTACGGTAAGAGATATCAGTGAAAAGTATGATCTTCAGGTACTGCGCTTTTTTATGCTTTCCGCTCATTACAGAAGTCCTCTGAATTTTAGCGCGGAGCTTATGGAGGCGGCGCAGAATGGCTATGACAGGATTGTGACCAGTGTCAGCAATTTAAGCTATTTGCTTGAAAACTCCGTTTCTGATACAATAAGTGAAGATGAGCAGAAGCTTTTGGAAGAAGCGAAGGGCTTTATCACCGGATTTGATGAGGCCATGGACGATGATTTTAATACGGCAGATGCTATCGCAGCTATTTTTGAACTGGTCAAGTTTGCCAATGTCCATGCAAAGGCGGATTGCAGCAGGGAATTTCTGCAGACGCTGAAGGATGAGATTATCATGCTTTCCGATATCTGCGGATTGATTGTTGAGAAAAAGCAGGAAATGCTGGAGAGCGACATTGAAGCGCTGATAGAGGAGCGTCAGGCTGCAAGAAAGGCAAAGGATTTTAAGAGGGCGGATGAGATTCGGAACGATCTGTTGGCAAAAGGAATTATTTTGGAGGATACCCGAGAGGGAGTTAAATGGAAAAGAGCATAAGTCTGTTACAGTTGATTAAAGAGAGCTTTGATTTAAAAGAGGTGGATATTCGAACATATTCACCTCTTACCCTTGCGTATATCGGAGATGCGGTCTATGACCTGATTTTTCGGACAAAGGTTGTTGGGGAGGGAAATACTTCGGCAAATAAACTTCATAACAAGACCATCCGTTACGTGAAGGCTCCTGCTCAGGCGCAGCTTGTCAATGCAGTTATGGAAGAATTGACGCCGGAGGAGCTTGCGGTGTATAAAAGAGGTAGAAATGCCAAGCCTTATACTATGGCCAAAAACGCAACCATCGCGGAATACAAAATGGCAACGGGACTGGAAGCGCTTACCGGCTATCTGTATCTTACCGGACAAGTAGAACGGATACTTGAATTGATTCAAATTGGTTTACATAACTTAAATAGTGAAGAAGGAAATGAGCATGGAAGATAAAAAACGGGAAACAACGGAGTTGAAGGAAGAGGAATTTACGATAGAAGGAAGAAATGCTGTGATCGAGGCGTTTCGTTCCGGAAAGACCATCGATAAAGTGTATATTCTTGACGGCTGTCAGGACGGTCCTGTCAATACGATCAAGCGGGAAGCCAAAAAGCAGGCAGCGATTATTAAATATGTTACCAGGCAGCGTCTTGATCAAATGTCGGAAACCGGAAAGCATCAGGGCGTGATCGCTGTGGCAGCGGCCTATTCTTATGCAGAGATTGAGGACATGTTTTCCTTAGCGGAGCAAAAGGGAGAACCGCCCTTTTTCCTCCTGCTTGATAATATAGAAGATCCCCATAATCTTGGAGCGATCATAAGAACGGCGAACTTGGCAGGAGCACATGGTGTGATCGTTCCAAAAGACCGGGCAGCAGGCCTTACCGCTGTGGTGGCAAGAACTTCCGCCGGAGCATTGAATTATACCCCGGTAGCAAGAGTCACCAATTTATCAAGAACCATTAAGGATCTGAAGGAAAAGGGAATGTGGTTTGTCTGTGCGGATATGGATGGAACTACGATGTATGACCTGAATTTGACAGGGCCTATAGGACTTGTTATTGGAAGTGAAGGAGAAGGAGTGAGCAGGCTGGTAAAGGAAAACTGTGACATGATTGCTTCAATTCCAATGAAAGGGGATATCGATTCGCTGAATGCTTCTGTGGCAGCAGGTGTCCTTGCCTATGAGATTGTCCGTCAGAGAATCGGGAAGTAGAAATCAGGGAAAAAAATGGGAAAAGCAAATAAGGTTTTATTGATGCTGATCGCAATGGTGGCCATTATGATCATGGCAGTGGGAATCAACAAGGTCATGGAGCATTACAGCACTGCGAAGTGGGTCAAAGAACAGCGGGAGCGCTGTGAGGAGACCAGGGCGGACGTGGCGCAGATTCAGATGACCATCAGTGAGTTGTCGCAGGATCAGCAGGCGTTGGAAGAATTTATAAAGGAAAATGAGCAATACTTTGAAGATTCGGCACAGGTCTATGAAGAAGACCGGCAGAATTCTTTTGGGGATATTTCGGAGGCTGTGCATGAGGGTGATTTTGCTGACCCTAATATCTCAGGGAATAGTTTGCTCCAAGATATGGTATCCGGAAATGATCTGTTTGCGGGAGATGTGTCTGAAAACGACGTTTCAGGAGATGGTGTTTCTGGAAATAGCGTATCCGAAAACAGTGTGTCGGGGAATAGCGTATCAGGGAACAGTGTGTCAGGAAACAGCGTGTCAGGGAACAGCGTTTCAGAGAATACTGTGCCCGGAAGGGATATGACGGAAAGCTTTATGTCAAGTAATGACGGATTCGAAAATCGAAAAAAACGTGGATCTTATGAGGAGACGATCCTTCAAAACAAGAGCAATCAGGAAATGATCAGGAATAATGGGATTGATTTTTCTGATAAAAAAATTGTTTGTCTGGGTGACAGCATCACCGCAGCTACAAATCTGGAGGATCTGGAGGATTATCAGCAGTATTCTTACCCTGCTTATCTTAAGGAATTTCTAGGTGCCGGGAGCGTGGAAAATCTGGGAATCGGTGGCTCTTCCATAGGAAGATACTGGGAAAATGCGTTTGTAGACCGCTATAAGGATATTCCGCAGGATGCGGATATTATTCTCGTTATGGGAGGAACCAACGACGGATTCTGTGTATCGCAGGAGGAGTTCGGAACCATGGAAGAGCGGGAAGAGAGAACCTTCATCGGAGATCTTGATGAACTGATGCGGGGGCTTAAGGAGAACTATCCGGAAGCGGAGATCATTTTTGTGACACCCCTTCCCAATGTGCTTCATGATATGCTTCGGAAGGAGAGAGACTATCTGCTTCCGCAGTCTATGATCGCGAATGCAATGAAGACGCTTGGAGAAGAATATGANATTCCNGTGATCGACCTTTATGGTTCCAATTTGCTGGATTCCCATGATGCGGCAGTNATTTATAATTACATGCCCGACGGTGTTCATTGCAATCAGCAGGGATACAAGGTGCTGGCAGGGAAAATTGCGGCGGAACTGATCAGCTTGTACGAAATGCAGGAGGACGATATTGAAGAAGAATTATGAAGANTGCGGTGATGAAGAGCTGATTCTGCGTCTTAGGGATGGGGAAGANGCCATNACGGACTATATTATGGATAAATACAAGAATCTGGTCCGNAGCAAGGCAAAGTCCATGTACATTCTGGGAGCAGACCGTGATGATNTGATTCAGGAAGGNATGATCGGGCTTTTTAAAGCGGTCAGAGATTATGATATCGGNCGGGATGCCAGCTTTTTCACTTTTGCGGAGNTGTGTGTATCCAGACAGATGTATACGGCAATTCAGGCGGCGGGGCGTCAGAAACATACACCGTTAAATACATACATATCCCTTTATGCCGGCTCCGCTGANCAGGATGNGGANGGCAGNGANGGGGAGTGGGAGCTTTCGGGNAGCCTGCTCTCACAGCCGGAAAGAAATCCGGAGGANCTTCTGATCGACAGNGAAAATGTGGAGCGTCTGGAAAAGACNATTGAGAAGGANCTGAGCAGCTTNGAAAAGCAGGTGCTGGATCTGTATCTNACAGGTATGAAATACAGTGAGATTGCCCGTGTTTTNGGGCGGGATGAGAANTCTACGGANAATGCGCTGCAGAGGATTAANAGNAANCTGAAAAANGCGATTCAGAAATAAAAAGNTTAAAATATNAAAAATGAATTAAATTCTTAAAAGGTATATTGACAGAGTTAATCTTTGTTAATATACTTTTTTTGGTTAATTCCGACCGACTGGTCGGACGAAAAGGAGAGNTTACATATGTTAGGAAAATTCAGTGTCAAAAAACCATATACAGTTTTGGTGGCAGTAGTGCTTGTTATTGTGCTTGGAGTGGTATCTTTTACGAAAATGACCACCGACCTTCTGCCAAGTATCAGCTTACCTTATGTGATCGTNATGACACCTTATCCGGGTGCCAGNCCGGAAACGGTGGAAATGGTGGTGACAAAGCCGGTGGAGGCTTCCATGGCTACGGTAAGTAATATTGAAGGGATCAGTTCCGTATCCAGTGAGAACTATTCTATGGTAATTTTGGAATTTGCCCAGTCCACGGATATGAACGGCGCTTCGTTGGAAATCCGCGAAAATCTGGATCAGATNAAAAGCTACTGGGATGATTCCGTNGGAAATCCCATTATTATGAAACTGAATCCGGATATGCTTCCNGTCATGATTGCNGCAGTGGGCGGAAATAACATGACTTCTGCCGANGTTACGGAGCTTACNCAAAATACNATTATTCCGGAACTGGAAAGTATTGANGGNGTGGCATCGGCCAGCGCTACCGGGCTTTTGGAAGANAGCGTTCATGTGATCATNCGTCAGGANAAGATNGATTTGATCAATGAGCAGNTNTTTGGTTCNATCGATAANGAAATTGACGAGACNAAGGAAGANCTTGAGGAGAANAAGCAGGAGGTTTATGACGGACAGTCAGANNTTGCAGATGCCCGNAAGGANCTTGCCGATTCTGANGTGGAATTGGAAGAAGGCAGGCAGAAGCTGGAAGACTCTAAGNAGGAACTGGAGGATTCCCGTAAGGAAATCGAGGACGGNAAGGCNGAGATTGCAGAGAATAANCNGAAGCTGGAAGAGGGAAAGACNGAGCTTNCGGATAAAAAGGAGGCTACNACGAAGCAGCTTGCGGAGGCGGAGGCNCAGATTATAACGGCAAAGGCGGATCTGGAAGCGACGAAGNTNCANTTTACNGCGGAGATNGCTACNTTGGAAGCNACGAATGAGGCNTATANTTCNGGANNNTCACAGATTNATGAGNCAANAAAAGAACTTGANGAGAATAAANAGAAATTAGAGACGGCTANAGANANNATTAATANGATTGANNNGGCANAAGACATATCAGNNAAACNNCAGATTTTNGNTGNTTTGNCNGGANTGGATGNGGAGNTAGTGNNAGCCCTTCCGNNNGAGGAGNTTNAAAAGCAGTTAGATGCNNTGAAAGCTGGTATTAATNCNGAACTGAATGGGCAAACANTTGATGANGCAATNNNTGCANTGGATCAGGCAATNAGTGAGCTGAACGAAAAGAATACGGAGATNGGNTCNCAGNTTGCTATGAACAATGCNGCCATTACGCAAATGCAATCCACTCTTGCCGANATTGAAGGAAANATTGCCAAGCTGGANGCTGCTNTGATAGAGCTATATCAGGGTAATCTTACNGCAGCTATCGAATTTGCTAATGCCCAGACCGCNATCAGTCTGGGAGAACTACAGATTACCACNGCTGAGTCCCAGCTGAAAGCAGGNGAATCNCAGCTGGAAGCCGGAGAAGAACAGATNAAATCCGGCGAGGAACAGCTGGAAGNNGGAAGAGAACAGATCNAGTCTGCATATGAGCAGTTAAATGATACGGCAGAGCAGCTTNCCGATGCGNTGCAACAGATATTAGACGGGGAAGAAGAACTTGAGGANGCAAGNGAGGATGCCTANGATAAAGCNGATATGAGCANTGTNCTTACCGTAGATACAGTNAAAGCATTACTGGCAGCGCAAAACTTNTCCATGCCGGCAGGTTATGTGACAGAGGAAGGAATTTCTTATCTGATCCGTGTAGGAGATAAGCCGAGAGATATCGAGGAGCTGAAGAAAATGCCCTTGATCAATCCTGAAATGGACGATGTGGATGTGATCACCTTGGGGGATGTGGCGGACGTATTTATGACCGACAATTCGGCGGATATTTATGCCAATGTGAACGGNGCNCCGGGAATTATGGTNACCATTCAGAAGCAGACCGGTTATTCCACAGGTGATGTTTCAGATAAGATTCTTGACAAATTTGAGGAATTGATGGAAGAGGACGAGAANCTGATGCTGATTACCCTGATGGATCAGGGTATTTACATCGATCTGGTGATGGATTCCATTATCAACAATATATTATTCGGAGCAGTGCTTGCAATTTTGATTCTGATCCTGTTCCTTAAAGATTTACGGCCTACGGCTGTGATTGCCTGTTCCATTCCCATCAGCCTTGTTACCGCCATTGTGTGCATGTATTTCAGCGGTGTGACACTGAATGTAATCTCATTGTCCGGTTTGGCGCTTGGAATCGGTATGCTGGTGGATAACTCTATTGTGGTTATTGAAAACATTTACCGAATGCGCAAGGAAGGGCTTTCGGCAAAAGAAGCAGCAGTGGAAGGTGCCGGTGAAGTGGCAGGGGCAATCATGGCCTCTACCCTTACGACCGTATGTGTATTTTTGCCTATTGTTTTCACCGAAGGAATTACCAGACAGCTGTTTGTAGATATGGGACTGACCATTGCTTACTCTCTGCTGGCAAGTCTTGCCATCGCCCTTACCGTGGTTCCGGCGATGGCTTCCAAAGTGCTGACCAAAACAAAGGATCAGAAAGAGAGCAGGTTCTTTACAACTTTGATAGGCGGATATGAGAAGCTTCTTTCCCTGTCGCTTAAGGGAAAGCCTATTGTGCTGCTGGCGGTTGTGGCGCTTTTGGTGTTCAGTGCAATTGCTTCTTATGCGAAAGGTACGGCTTTTATGCCGGAGATGGACAGTACCCAGATGACGTTATCGCTGACTATGCCGGATGATACGCCCCTTGATGAGACCGCGGCGGTTACGGATGAGATTGTGGATCGGTTATTGCAGATGGAAGAAGTAACCGATGTGGGAGCTATGGCAAGTACCTCTTCCATGAGTATGCTGACGGGAAGTGGGGATGCAGCCACCAATGCGGCGGATGTCTATATTTCATTAAGCGAGGACAAAAAGAAAACTAATAAAGTACTGGCAGTTGAGATGGAAGAACTGCTGGCGGATCTTTGTGAGAAAAACAATGCCGAGATCGATATCGAAACCTCCAATATGGATATGAGCGCATTGGGAGGAAGCGGGATTTCCGTTCAAGTCAGGGGACGAGAGATTGACACGATGCAGAAGGTTGCAGAGGAAGTGGCCGAGATTGTAAAAGGAGTGGAAGGGACGCAGAATGTTTCCAGCGGTCTGGAGGATTCCACAGGGGAGATGCGCATTCTGATTGACCGGGATAAGGCCATTGAGCACGGTCTTACAGTTGCGGAGATTTTCCAGCAGATTAGTGCCAAGCTTGCGGATGCATCCAGTTCTACCACGTTAGAGACCGATATCAAGGAATATGATGTTTATGTAAAACACGGATCTGACATGGAACTTACCAGATCTTTGGTTAAAAATATTGAGATCGAACGGACAAAACAGGACGGAACCAGAGAAAAGATTCCGCTTTCCGAGCTGGCCTCCTTTGAAAATACCATTTCGCCCAAGTCCATCAACCGGACGGAGCAGACCAGATACATCAGTGTGTCTGCAGAGATCGCGGATGGTTACAATGTTGGTTTGGTGTCGGATGATGTGGAACTGGCGTTAAAGGACTATCAGGTCCCCACAGGCTATTCTCTGGTAATGACCGGTGAGAACGAGACTATCACTGATGCGATGGAACAATTATACCTGATGCTTTTGCTGGCTTTGATATTTATGTATTTGATCATGGTAGCGCAGTTCCAGTCGTTGCTTTCACCTTTTATCATCATGTTTACCATTCCTCTTGCATTTACCGGCGGTTTCCTGGGACTGGTGATCAGCGGAAGCGAACTGAGTGTCATTGCATTGATCGGTTTTGTTATGCTTTCCGGTATTATTGTCAATAACGGTATTGTGCTGGTGGATTACATGAACCAGCTAAGAGCAGAAGGAATGGAAAAGAAAGAGGCAATCCTTACGGCAGGAAAGACAAGGCTTCGTCCGGTGCTAATGACAGCACTGACAACTATTTTAGCTTTGTGCACCATGGTGTTTAGTAATGACATGGGTTCAGAGATGGCAAAACCAATGGCTATCGTTACCATCGGCGGACTGGTTTACGGTACATTGCTTACGCTGGTAGTGATTCCTTGTATTTATGATATATTTTCACGGGAAAAGAAGACTTCTGAAATAAATTAAGATGAGATAGAAGTGACACAATGTAGTTGCTAAACGGAGGATGAAATGGAAAAACAGGAATTATCGCCCAAGGTGCTTGCCGCCTATAAGGCGGTAGCAGAATTATTCATGGAAGGTGCGGATTTAGGCAGTCTTACGGTTTCGGAGATTACTGCCNGNGCGGGAATNGGCAANGGTACNGTTTACGATTACTTTGCNAACAAGGAAGANATGCTGGCAGGNGCNCTNTATCATGANATGGATNTNGTCTGTTCAGANCTTTATAAGCNGNTNCANANAAAANNAAANNTNTATGAAAAGATGGAGCAGATTCTGNTGGATATGGAAGAGACANATGCAGGANGTGGGNTGNGCATTTAAAGTACTTCATCTGCTGATGGATAATTCNCAGGTCAGCAANCAGCTCAGGGAACTTTTCCGAANGAGAAAAGATAANGAGATCCCGCTTTTNNTNCTTCTCCGNGAGTTGATCAGAGAGGAGNTTGGAGAGGATATCAGTCTTTCCGGGGAGGATATTACCTATCTGGTCATGAATACNGTTTCCCGCCTGATCTGCTATGCNATGTATNTAAATCAGGATGAANCGGTGCGNTCTTTTGACACTAAGA
The DNA here is from genome assembly GCA_014804285.1 of Lachnospiraceae bacterium. Taxonomy (GTDB): domain Bacteria; phylum Bacillota; class Clostridia; order Lachnospirales; family Lachnospiraceae; genus Suilimivivens. The sequence goes on from JAAVAA010000029.1 coordinate 45,673, forward strand.
CGATGNGNGANCGTCTGTGCCGGGATATCTGCAGGGATGTGGAGGAAAGCAGACAGATGGAAAAGGGATGATGAAGGAGATAGAATGGGAACTTGTTATATTGTGGGGGCAGGAGAAGNAGCATCACTGACTTTTAGACCAGAAAAAGAAGATCTTGTGATTGCCTGTGACGGAGGATACGAGCATTGCAGGAAATGGAATATAAATGCCGATTTGGTGATNGGTGATTTTGATTCGCTGGGGTTCCAGCCGGAGCATCCCAATGTGATCCGGCTGAAGCCCGAAAAAGATGATACNGATACAGCCTGTGCCGTAAAGANGGGACTGGAACAGGGATTTCGAAGGTTTGTTATTTACGGAGGAACCGGCGGGCGGATTTCTCATACCATAGCAAATATTCAACTGCTTTGCNNNCTNGCNCAAAAGGGCTGTTACGGCATTCTAATCGGGAAAGACGAATGGTATCGCGTAATTTGTAATGAGGAAATTTGCTTTGGCANAGAAATGTCAGGTTATCTGTCTGTATTTTGTATGGGTGACAGGGCACTGGGGGTATANGAGCACGGATTGAAATATTCCCTTGAGGATGCGGTGCTGGTAAAGGAAGANCCTCTGGGNGTGAGCAACGAATTTAAGGGAAAAGAAAGCAGGGTATCGGTAAAGGACGGCATGCTGCTGCTGGTTGGAGAGGGAAAGGGAATTATCCCTGATGAAAAAGGAAGCAGCTGACTATTCAAACGTATCTTCCAGATAGCAATTCAGTAAATATGTTTTGAAATCGTTAATGGAAAATACCTTTTGTGATTGCTTGTTTCCGTATTTTTCTACCAGCCNTCCAACAGTTATAGTTTTTGCCAAATTTAGTGNGGGAATATCTTCTTCCACAATTCTGCGTATTATTTCTTCNTGANGATNGACCTTTAAGTTACCGATTTTCCAGTGACTCTGACATATGNGTAAAATTNAAAAATACATCNTACGAATTGGAAATNTATAATACAATCANATTTTCATTATGNTGNACCACATTTGAGNTATCATNCATGAGNAAACGGCANCANTCCTGNTCGGANAAAANATTTTCATAATNCAGNTAATANGGAATTAATGATGCCGGAATATTCTGCTTTTCGATACGTATGTCGTATAATTTGCGATTTTCGCCATCGCAGCTTCCTTCATGTACAAAAAACGTGAATTCTCCTTGAAAGCTATGGCACCTTTCTTCCAATTTCAGGGTTTTGGCCAGATTTTGTAATTCCACAATTTCACTTATATTTTCTTCATTAATAAATGCCTGCCATCTTGGAGAAATCTGGTTTGTGATCAAGATTTCGGTTGCCTCCAATAATTCATGGAATGCCCCTTTGCGGCCGACATATTTATCCGTCATTTTTTCCATGCCAAAGAATGTCAGCTGAACCTTTTTCACACCAACTTCCTTTAAAAAGTGGATATACTGAGGATCTCTGACCAGACGCCAAAAACTTGCAAGCTCAAATCGTTCAGGTAATGTGCCGATAGACAGCTGATTATCCTTGCGCCAACGTTTTTCGTAATCATTGCAATAATCAGGCTCTCTTAACCAACTGTAATATGTAATGTTGTTAAAATACGGCTTAAAATAGTTGACTAGCCAAATATCAGCATCTTCTTCCNTTGTTCTGTTTGGCATGTGACCGATCCAGCAGTGTCTGCACCGATTGGGGCAGCCATACATATCAACAACCAGTGATAAAGATTTATCAATCATATTCGTTTCCTTCCGTAAATACCGATTTCCTGAAACTCCGATATACAAGTATTTTATCAGACATCTCTGTAGATTTCTATTTCTTTAGGAAAATTTTATAATGGAAATATTGTAAAAAGTCTGACTATCTGATAAAATAACCGCATCTTAGATTCGTATATATTCTATCGCCGGAATTATTCTGTGTATTATTTCTTAAGAGGTTTTGTCAATCACATTTCCCAAAACTATGTAAGGAGTATATTTATGGGACAAAAGAATAATGTTATATGCAGCTATTTATCGGAACCCGCTATTTTCGCGGACTTCATTAATGGAAGTATCCATAATGGGGAAAAAGTTGTTTTCCCACACCAGTTATCAGCTAATGGGACGGTCTATTACCAGAAAGAAAATCATAGACCATCTGATAAGCACAAGACCCAATATATCGAAAGGCAGCGGGATATCCTCAAAACTATCTGCAACAATAACTGTTATGTCGTAATCGGCATTGAAGCGCAGGATAAAGTGAGTTACACCATGCCGCTTCGGTGTATGGAGTATGATGTTATCGAGTACAAAAGGCAGTTGAAAGAATTGGGCAGAAACCGGATAGAAAAGTTGTCCGATAGTGAATTCCTTTCCGGCATGGCAAAGGGAGAAAAACTAAATCCCGTTACAACAATTGTGTTTTACCATGGAGAAGATCCATATGATGGTTGCGTCAATCTGCATGATATGTTAGAATTAGGAGAAGAAAAACGAACGTTTAAACGCTTGGTTGCAGACTATCATATTAATTTGGTCAAAGCCGAAGATCTTGATGAAAACATGTTTGAAACGGGCCTTCATGAGCTGATTGGTTTTTTAAAACACCGGAATGATAAGCAGGGATTGATAAATTTCATTGAACAGGACAAAGAGCGGATCCAGAATATGGACGAGGCGACTCTTGATGCAGTCAGTGTTATGCTGAGTATCCCTGCGTTTATTACCAAGGGGGAGGACAAAATGGAAGGAGAGGAACATAATTTGTGTAGAGCATTGACGGAATGGCTTGCCGATGAGCGGAAGGCCGGGATAGAAGAAGGACAAAAGGAAGGTGAAAATCGTTTTGCCAGCCTGACTTCTGTTTTACTGGCGGCTGACAGGATAAGTGATCTTACCAAAGCAGCTTCTGATGCAGTATATAGAGAATCTTTATATCAAGAATTTGCATTATAAAATTAATGTTTAGTTGAGGAAGGGGACTGAGTCATTTCAGCTTTCTGTGGCGATAGCGCCTTTCGGGATTTTGGGAACCCGGCCGTCACAAATGCCTATTAGCTGCCCATCGCAGAAACTCAATACCCTGAGATCTAATTTCTATAAAGATGAAATTTTTTTACTCAGGGTATTTCAAACAACTGCTCAGGGCAGCAGCATTTTTGTGACAGCCGTTTCTCCAAAATCCATCGAAAGATCACTATAAGCCATGCGAAAGCTGAAACGACTTCAGTCCCCTTGGCCTCACATAAACTATTGGCTAAATATGCTGGCCGTCAAGCTTTCCGTGGATTATTCAACATAGCTTCCGCATTTAGCAGGTTACTACTTCTCAGTGTAAAATGAACTTCCCCAACTAAAAACGAATGTGAAAGACTTATAGAATTTTTAGCGTCAAAATCAAGAATCCGACTCTCGGTAAATGTGCGACCTGTTTTCTTTGTCCGAACATAGTGAGTTTGAAAACAGGTCGCTAATATCATTACTGAGAGCGGATTCTTAGATTTTGCCTAAAAATTCTATCGTCTAAGCATCGTTTTTAATTGTGGAAATTCGATTCACACTTAGAATAATACCTCCGCTAAACGTTAATTTCACTTATCCCATCTTATAATACAACTCCGCCAGCTTAAATTTAAAGCACAGAATCATGGACACGATGGCACCTACCGCTGCCTGTAGGATCTGGAAAGGAAGTTTCAGGATAGCATATTCCGGGGTGCTGTAAAGGTAAGCTCTGCCTAAAGAGTATCCGACTACCATGATGATTGCACCCAGAAAAACTCCGGTTCCGGAGGCTATAGCTTTTCGGTCTTTAAAGAGATGACGGGTGCACAGAGATATGACGATAGCCTGTAGACCATGGGTTGCCAGAGATACAAACATCGGGGTGGGGTAAAAGAAGAAATCACCCAGAAAAGAGCCGACTCCGCCTACAAGAAATGCATAGAAGGGGTCCAGTAAAATACCGGCAGTGCAGATGACAATATCGTTTAAATATAGATGACCGCCGGGAACCGGCACGCCAAAGGAGCTTAAAGCCACATTCATTGCCATGAGCATAGCTGTAACAGCCATCTTGCGCATGGATATTTGATTATTTACGGTTGTTTTTGTTTGTGCTGCCATAAAAATTCCTCCCAAATATGAATACTTAGCATATGCTTGTAGTTATCATACAAGGGAGGTGGAATGGAGAAAAGTGCCAGAATGAATATATTTAACCATGCCAGATTGACAAAATTATATCATAATATCTTTTTGTATGTTCTCTTTGGATTTACCATGCCGACATTCTCTCATCAACGCGGCCAAAACCATCATATAATACGACTGCTGTATATGCAAACATCGGATCGCAGCGTATGAAGTTATTTTTCTTTGGCAAAGAAAGCAACTGCAATGGCACCGGGACCAGCATGAGTGCCGATGGTACCGCCTACTGTGCTGACGGGAAGATTTTGAGTATGATCCTGCCATAATTCTTTACTGTCTTCAATGTACTTTTGAAGAAGAGTATCATTTAAGCCGGTGTAGCCAAGGAAGTAAGGCTTATTAACATCAATACCGCTTTCTTTTATTTTTTGCACCAGAAAATTGTTTCCCTGTTTGGAACCTCTTGCTTTTCCTAAGATAATAACCTCGCCGTCGACAACAGCCACAACGGGTTTGATGGACAAAATCCCGCCTGCAAAGGCGGCTGCTTTACTTACCCGTCCGCCTTTTTTCAGGTATTCCAGAGTATCCAAAAGAGCGATCAGATGGATGTTCTTTTTTTCTTTTTCCAGCTTTTCTACAATAGAGGGTGCATCCATGCCCTGATCTTTCAGGCGGATAGCATATTCTACCAGTGCACGTTCCCCAACGGTGACATTTTCACTGTCCACAACATAGACATGCTCGTATTCGGAAGCAGCAATACAGGCACTCTGCCATGTGCCGGAAAGCTTGGAGGACAGGGTAATAAGGATAACCTCCTTATCTTCCGACAGGGCTTTCTTGATGGCCGCTTCAAAATCGTAAGGCGGAATTTGGCTGGTAGTGGGAAGTTCCCCATCTTCAATCAGTCTCTCGTAAAATTCCTGATGAGACAGATTGACTCCATCCTGATATTCTGTATCTCCAAAGGTGATGGTCATAGGAAGAACTGTTACATCTTCCCTTGAGTGGTCAACGATATCCGATGCGGAATCGGTGATGATTTGAATACTCATAATATTCTCCATTTCTGTGCTTAAAGCTGCACGTTATCATTTGGTTGTCAGGCTTGGCGGAAAATCACTTAGAAATTCAGTGATGTTCATTTATGCCGTGACCAAGTGTAGCATACTCGGAAGAATACGTCAAATTATTAATTAATGACCTCTTCTCTGTTTATTTTACTGAAATATATATTCCTGATGACAACTTGTCATTTTATATGCTAAACTTATACAAATGTTATCAAAATTTATTTTATTATAAATTGAAACAAATTAATTGCAAAGTTTGTCAGGAGAGGGAAGCGTAATGAATTTTGAACCATCCTTTTTTAAAGAAGAAATAAGGTCTGATTTTTTAGTAGATGAAAAACGAAAAAAGATATGGGCAGTTGAGCTTCAAATCTTGGAAAAAATTGATGAAGTATGTAAAAAACATCATATCACCTATTATGCACACTATGGCACTCTTCTCGGTGCTGTACGTCATCAGGGCTTTATCCCCTGGGATGATGATCTCGATATTGCAATGTTTCGAGATGATTATGAAAAGTTCCAGAAAATCGCGGCTGAAGAATTCACTGAGCCCTATTTTTTCCAAAATGCATATAATGATGGCATCATCCGTTTTATGGCTAAAATCAGGGATAGCAGGACAACCGCCATTGAACACATGGCTCCAAGCATCAATCAAGGGATTTTTATTGATATTTTCCCATTAGATGTTGCCCCGGACGGTATTAATGAGGATGGTCCTGTAATTTTGGAGATACAAAAGGAAATTTGGACCACCGTGGTTAATCCCCGGGAAATCCTGGAAGAACTAGAAGCTGGGAAACGCTTCGTTCTTGATATTAATACTCTTGTAAACCTGATCAAGTTGGACAAACGAGAAAGATTTAGGGAATTTGAAGCCTTCAGTCTCTCTCATTTTGGAGAAACACAAAATGTGGGCTTCATGGCAAGACTATTATTCAGAGATCCGCCTGAAATCCTAAAAAAAGACTGGTTTAAAGATGTCGTATATCTTTCCTTTGAAAATATACGCATCCCGGCTCCCGCTGAATATGACAAGATTCTAACTACACTTTATGGAAATTATCATGAATTTGTCCGTGGCGGCAGCGATCACGAAGGGATTATCATGGATCCTGACATTCCTTATGGTGAATATTTTTCCAAATATATTTTAGGCGGTAGTCAGAAAAAGGTGTGATGGTTCTAGAAGCTACTTCTTGATAAAGTAGCAGACAACGATTAAAAATTTCCCTTATTTCCCTTTCGGATTCCGCATAAGGGCGAAAATAAGGGAAATTACATATCATTTAGCTTAATCCTGTCAATTCCTGAGATATTACGAGAAGAGATATACATAAAATCATTTTCTATATGTGTACGCCCTGATAACTTTAACGGAGTATTAATTATTTTTATTTTCTCTAATGTATCTTTATTCCAAAGGGCGATTTCCGAGCAGGGGTAAGAAACTGTTACCAGCATATCTTCACATGTCCCTGCACAAACAAACATTTTCTTGTGAACATTCTTCATTGAAGCCTCGATTTCAAAGCTTCTCAGACCAATTTTGAAAAGTTTTCCATCATGACTTGCGGCATAGAGTGTTTCTCCATCGGTATACAAGCTACCGATGTTTTTCTTCCCTAAAACAAGAAGTTTTTCAGTGGAAAGAGTAGATTTATCCAATAGCAGCAATTTTCCGTCTACTGTTCCGCAAATCAAGTATTGATCATATGTTTTAATGCTCCACATACTGCTTTCGGAGACAATAAACTCATTTACCAAATACGATTGTTTATCAAGGGTAATAATTTTTCCATTCCGGATGGAACAGTAAATAGTATCATTATCAACTGCTATCCCACATATATCAGAGCTTAAGTCATTACCTAATTGCCATTTGCCAAGCAGCTCATAATTCTTTTGGTTTAATACATAGAGCGTGCAAAAATCATATATATAAATCTGTTCATCATCTGCAATTAGTTTTCTTGACAATCCTTCTTTCTCGAAGACTGTCCTTTGTAAGATAATATCTCGGGAGTGTTTATCGATTTTAATTAAATCTTTCCCACACATACAGTCAATACACTGTTCTGTAACATTAAAACCGGTAACGGTTCCGCCCAACTCTGCTATGTGTTCCATATTTTCACCTCGTAAACTTTCAATTTGCGCTCTGATTATATCATGGCTAATTTTCGGTTTCAAGTTAATGAAAATATATGTTACAATAAAATAACTACAATTAGTGATAAGCGGAATTCAAGGACGGTGAAAATCATGACAGTCAAAGAACAGGTGCTTCTGCTTCTGGAGAAGCAGAGGGACAGAGCACTTTCGGGGGAGGAGCTTGCAGGGCAGCTTTCTGTCACAAGAGCAGCAGTCTGGAAAGCAATCAAATCATTGCAAAAAGACGGTTATGCCATAGAGGCAGTAAACAATAAGGGCTACACATTGAAAAAAGCGCCGGATATCCTGTCGGCGGCATACATAGAACAAAATCTGAAAAAGGCGGGATTTGCAATTCCGGTTAAGACAGAGCGGATTGTCAGTTCCACCAATACAGTATTAAAGCAGTATGTGGTACAGGGACAGGAGTCAGATATGATCCTGCTAGCTGAGGAGCAGAGCGGAGGCAGGGGAAGAAGGGGACGTTCCTTTTATTCACCGGAAGGAACCGGATTGTATATGAGTCTTCTGCTTCATCCAAAGATGACACCGGAGGAGGCTGCTATGCTGACCACGGTTGCGGCAGCGGCGGAAGCGGCAGCCCTGGAGCGGATTTCAAATCTGGATGTAAAGATTAAGTGGGTTAACGATGTCTGGATACGAAACAAAAAGATTTCCGGCATTTTGACAGAAGGGTCTGTATCCATGGAGGATGGGCATCTGGAATATGCCATTGTGGGAATCGGCATTAATATCTATGAGCCGGAGGGAGGTTTTCCGGAAGAGATAAAAGATGTGGCAGGAGCGGTATTTACCAATGATATTTCCAGAGAAAATCTCAGGAACCGTATTGCATCGGAGGTGCTTTGTCAGTTTCTTACTTACTACCGGATGCTTCCGCAAAAAGCGTATCTGGAAGAATATCGGAAACGATCCATTGCTATCGGGAAGCAGGTGAAGATTATTCAACCGGAGGGAGCTAAAATTCCGGAAACCGAAAACGGCGCGTCAAGGGAACATGCGTTGGTGATCGGTATTGATGATCAGTGTCATTTACAGGTTCAATATGATGACGGAACCAGAGAAAGTCTTTCCAACGGAGAAATCAGTATTAAGCTATAGGATTTCCCGGGGAACTATTTTCTCAGGAAAAAGAGGCAGCAGATTCCGAGGATGCTCTGAACGGCAGGGATGGTGTACCATACACCGTTCAGTCCCAGAAACAGCGGCAGGATAAATACCAGTGCTAATGTCAGCAGAATTTCCCCATAAACTAAAATCGTGGAGCGGACTACCTTGTGGGTGGCATAGAGATAGGAAACTGCCGGTTTGGTCAGACCATAGAGTGCCATGATCAGGGAAAAGGCAGGAGTGGCGTAGACGATGTACCGGGCGGCAGTTCCGGAAGTACCATAGAGCACGGGAATGAGATCCCGCGACAGGAAAAAGACTACAGCGCCTGCAATACCGAAGCTGATTCCAAGAAGAAAAGTCCATTTGGCGTAGGTTTTTAATAATTTTTGGTCACCGCTTCCTTTACTTAAGGAGAACAGAGGCTGGCTTCCGTCACCGATGCCCTGCACCAGAAGTTCCATAAAGGAAATGATATATGCAAGAACTGCATAAGCGCTTACCGCCTCTTCGCCGCCATATTTCAAGGCCTGTAGGTTCATGAAAATAATGGTGATGGAAGGAAGATAAGTAAGTCCGAAGGGGGAGAGTGCAACCCGGAGAATGGACTTAATGATTGTAAAATCCGGTTTCAGCTGAGAGAGAGGGATTCGGTGCTTCTTCTGCATAAAGAAGGCTCCGCACATCAGCAAAGTGAGAATCTGACCGAAAACGGTAGCCAGAGCGGCACCCTTGATACCCAGATGAAGTGCGATGACCAAATAATAATCCAGTAGAATGTTCGTGATGCATCCAATTGCCATTGAGCACATGGCGTAAAAGGAGGCACCGTGATTGCGCATAAGGGGCACCATTCCGGTAGCAAAAACCTGGATAATGCCTCCGATCAGGATGTAGCGCAGGTAGGTAAGTGCAATGGAAAGAATTTCACCTTTTGCACCCAGAAGAACCAACAGCGGCCTGCCGGACAGGAGAAGGATCAGGGTAAGAAGTACGGAACCGGCAAAGAGCAGAAAGAAAGCATTTCCCTCAGCGAGAAGTGCTTTTTTTGTATTTCCGGCACCGTTGTTTATGGAAACCACAACGGAGGCACCCATGCCGATGCCGGTGCCAAGGGAAATGATCAGTGCCACTAAGGGCCATGCAATGTTGATGGCGGCAAGTCCGGGATCCCCCATGGCTCTGCCTACAAAAATCCCATCCACGATAGAATAAATTCCGGTCAGAAGAAAGGAAAGCATGGAAGGGAAAATATATCTCATGTATTTTTTGCGCATATTGGTATCCTCACACCCATCATACCTGCTTATGCCGGATTTTGCAAATAATTCTGCAAAAGAAACAGGGCAGCCACATTAGGGAGGATCATAAATGCGTTGATCAGGTCTGTGCATTCCCATACCAGATTTAAGGGAAGCACAGCTCCGATATAAATCATTACAATATAGGCAATCTTATAGATATTGATGCCCCGGTTCCCAGTCACATAGCGATATGCCTGTTCGCCAAGGTAAGACCATCCGATCAGGGTGGTAATGGCAAATGCCACAAGACATAATGAGAGAAACACGTTTCCCAGAACCGGCAGGTAGGAAAATGCGGCATCGGTCAATCCTGCTTCGTTGACACCTTCTATGGAAGCGGGGTGAAGCATCATATTCGTGACAATAACCAGACCGCTTAACAGACACATGACTACCGTATCCCAAAACACAGCCGTCATGGAAACTAAGGCCTGATAGGCGGGATTACAGGTATCAGAGGCGGCGGCAGCGATAGCGGAGGTGCCGATACCGGCCTCATTGGTGAACAGTCCTCTGGCAATTCCGTAGCGTGCCGTAAGCATCAGGGAAGATCCCACAGCGCCTCCCAAGGCAGCGCGCGGGGCTAGCGCATGTGTAACGATTAGCCGGATAGCAGGAAAAAAGGCCTCTCGGTTCAGGAAGAGCAGGAATATACAGCTTCCGGTATAGAGAACGGCAAGAAAAGGAACCAGTTTCATGCATACATTTCCGATAGAACGGACACCGCCAATGATCACCAGACCTGCAAGCACTGCTGCGGCTATCCCGGCAATATGGGGATTTAATCCAAAGCTTGTGGTGGTGGTCTGAGTGATGGAATTTGACTGGGTGGTACAACCGACACCGAAGGCAGCAGTCAAAGTCAGCAGTGCATAAAGCTTCCCAATAAAAGGGTTATGTAAACCATTATGCCATACGTACATGGGACCGCCCTGATAGATCCCCTCTTTGTCGCGGCTGCGGAAGCGAACGCTTAAAAAGCACTCTGCATAGGCGGTTGCCATGCCCAAAATACCGGTGACCCAACACCAGAAGATTGCGCCGGGACCGCCTAAGGCAACAGCAGTGGACACGCCGATGATATTTCCCGTTCCCAGAGTGGCTGCAAGGGTGGTAGACAGGGTGGCAAAGACAGAAAGATTTTGGCCGTTTTTATTGGAAGAAGGTGTTATGGATAATTTGATNGCATGAAAGATTTTTTTCTGCGGAAAGTGAAGTTTCATGGTAAAATAAAGATGNGTTCCCATTAACAGGAATAANANGGGNCCGCTCCATAGAAACTGATTGGCGGATTGAATGCCGGATAAAATGAANTGCATAGTTTCTCCTTGGCAGGTAAANCCTGCGGGTTTTACTACTAATATAGTAGAGAAGGGGTCATGTTATGAGTAGTTTTATGCGCGCTTGGGGAGAAAAAGCAAATTGAAGAAAGTAAAAAAGTGGAAGATGATAATACCTGCAGCGATGATTCTTTTTTCTGTGCTGCTGAACATACTGGCAAGAGCCAGCCGGGAATTTAGTATGTTTTATGTAAACCATATTTTCCCTCTTTGGGTAGAAACTTACGGAAGAGTGACCGGGCTGTTTCCTTTTTCGGTGGGGGAATGGATGCTCTATCTGGCAGTATGTCTTGTAGGAATATTAATTCTGGCAGGATTTATTACCCTGGCAGGCAGACGAAGGCTCCCGACCCGGTGGAAAAAGGGCTATGGAAGTTATGCCATGTTTTTGTACTGGGTGTTTGGCATCGTTTGTGTAATCATGACATTAAACTGCTTTCTGCTTTATCAAGTGCCGACAATCCCTGAGAGATTCCGGATCGGCGGAGCATCGGGCAGAGAATACGGTGTGGAGGAATTGGGAATTTTACGGGATTATGTGGTGGAGCAGGCTAATGAGCTGGCGGTATGTTTTGAGAGGGATGAAAAGGGTTATATTTTGTATGATATGGATATGGAGGCGGAAGCAATTGCCCGGATGAAGGAACTGGAAGGACTCATACCTAATCTGAAGGGATATTATCCAAGACCGAAAAAGCTTGCTTATTCCAGCTTTTATAGTCAACAGTATATCATGGGCTATTATTTCCCTTTTTCCATGGAAGCAAATTATAACCGGCAGATGTATCTGACCAATATGCCGGTGACCATGTGTCATGAATTATCTCATTTAAAGGGATTTATTTTGGAGGATGAGGCAAACTTTATCGGTTATCTTGCCAGTGCGGGGTCGGAGGATATGCTTTTCCGCTACAGCGCTATGCTCAGCGTGATCGGATATCTGGATCGGGATTTTGCCAGAGCGGTGGGAAAAGACAGCGAAGAATATCAAAGTCATGTTCCGATCAGTGAGCTTACCTCTTCGGATAGATTATTCCTGACAAAGGAAGCCTGGGAACAGGTAGAAGAAAAGGCAATATTAGATACCGAGACCGTGAGCCAGGCGGCGGACACCTTTTTAAATACAACCCTTACGTTAAACGGGGTATCTGACGGAACAGTCAGTTATAGCAGAGTAGTAAAGCTGCTTTTATGGTATTATGACGGAATTCTTTATTAGGAGCAATTAAATGTGATCTGAGAACCGTGGAAAGGAAGGGGCTTGTCATATGGAAAATATCATTAGTTATGTAAAAGAATGGGGACAATATCGTTTATCCGAGAAACCTTTTAATGAGGTAGATTCGCTGGTGTTATGCCAGTTAGTGTATTTGAATTACGGGCAGTTTGTACCGGGATTGGACAGAGAAAGTGAGCCGGTAAGTATTCAGAGCATATATGGGCATCCGGACAGGGACAGGATTTTGGACGATTACTGGTATCGTGAGAATAACATAGAGCTGTTTGCGGCTGTGACAGCATCAAAACGTTTTGGCGGGCTTAAGATGAACTATTATGTAAATATCATCAATGAGCAGGAACAGACCCAGTTTTCGGCAATGACCTATGTATTGGAGGATCAGTCGGTCTATATTGCCTATCGGGGAACNGACGCTACCATCGTGGGCTGGAAGGAGGANNTAAATCTTGCGTTTTCCAAGCCCCTTCCCAGTCAGCATCTGGCAGTGGAATATATGGAGCANGTGGCAGATTTTANGGANGGGAACTTTTATACCGGCGGNCATTCCAAAGGAGGGAACCTTGCCGTTTACGCGGCAATGAANTGNNANCNNCANNNNAGNGANCGTATTGTAAAAATNTTTAACAANGATGGACCGGGATTTCGTCCGGAGATNCGGGANCAGGGGAAATATCATGAAATTGCAGATCGGATNGNGAAATTTATTCCCCGTTCTTCTCTGGTGGGAACGATTTTGGAGGATCAGGNNGATTATACACTGGTAGAGAGCCGGGGCGTGGGCATGCTTCAGCATAATACCTACAGCTGGAAGATCGAAGAGGATCATTTTATCCGCGCCAAAAATATGGCAGAAGGGAAAATGGTACGGGATGCAGCGTTAAATGAGTGGATTTTATCCCTTACGGAGGAGGAGACCCATGCCTTTGTGGATACTTTGTATGATGTGGTATCCGCATCGGAGGCCTCCAATGTCTTTGAATTTGGAGCAGACTGGAAAAACTGCCTGCAAAATGTCTTTGAGGCAGCAAAGGAAATTGATGATACCACCCGGAAGATGATCTCAGGGATCATTCGAACTCTTTTTGAGATCACCGGTGAGAGGGCAGCAGCGGAACTGAAGGAAAAGAGGCGTGAACTGAAAGAAGAAATCAAGGCGGTAAGAAAAGGAAAGGGCGGAAAGCATTCCAAAGCTAAGCCCTTGAATAATACCACAGATTCTTGAAACTTGAAAAATAGCGGTATTTATGTATAATTATAGAGGTAACTTTTTAAAATGGAAAATATGAGGAGCTAAAATATTATGATCAGTGCGAATAATGTAACCTATCGGGTAGGGAAAAAAGCCCTATTTGAAGATGTAAATATCAAATTCACGGAAGGAAACTGTTATGGTCTTATTGGTGCCAACGGCGCGGGAAAGTCCACCTTCCTCAAAATTTTATCCGGTGAGCTGGAGACCACCAACGGTGATATTAGTATTACCCCTGGACAGAGGCTTTCTGTTTTGGAACAGGATCACTTTAAATACGATTCCTATCCGGTGATGGATGTTGTCATTATGGGAAACGAGCGTCTTTATCAGATCATGAAGGAAAAGGATGCGATTTATGCCAAGGAGGATTTTTCTGATGAGGACGGCATCCGTGCCAGTGAACTGGAAGCGGAGTTTGCGGAAATGGATGGCTGGGAGGCGGAGTCGGATGCGGCAACGCTGCTAAATGGTCTGGGAATCAGTACGGATCTTCATTACAGTGAAATGAAGGAATTAAACGGTAATGATAAGGTGAAGGTGCTTCTTGCCAGAGCGCTTTTTGGAAATCCGGATATTCTGCTTTTGGATGAGCCTACCAACCACTTGGATCTGGATGCGATTGCATGGCTGGAAGAGTTTTTGATCAATTTCAATAATACCGTGATCGTGGTATCTCATGACCGTTACTTCTTAAATAAAGTCTGCACGCATACTGCGGATATTGATTATGGTAAGATTCAGCTTTATGCGGGAAATTATGATTTCTGGTACGAGTCCAGCCAGCTTTTGATCAAGCAGATGAAGGAAGCCAACAAGAAGAAGGAAGAAAAAATCAAGGAATTACAAGAATTTATCTCACGATTCTCCGCCAATGCTTCCAAGTCCAAGCAGGCNACCTCCAGAAAGCGTGCACTGGAAAAAATTGAATTGGATGAAATCAAACCTTCCAGCAGAAAATATCCTTATATTGATTTCAGACCGGAGCGTGAGATCGGAAACGAAGTGCTGACAGTGGAAGGCATTTCAAAGACCATCAACGGAGAAAAAGTTCTGGATAATATTTCTTTTATTCTGGGACATGACGATAAAGTGGCTTTGGTAGGAGGCAATGAGATNGCCAAGACAACGCTGTTTCAGATTCTTACCGGTGAAATGGAGCCGGATGAGGGAAGCTATAAATGGGGNGTGANTACTTCGCAGGCTTATTTCCCCAAGGATAATACCGAAGAGTTTAATAATGATCTTACCATTGTGGATTGGCTGACCGGTTATTCCCCCGTTAAGGATGTGACTTATGTGCGCGGTTTCTTAGGCAGAATGCTGTTTGCCGGTGAAGACGGAGTGAAAAAGGTAAAGGTTTTATCCGGAGGTGAGAAGGTGCGTTGTCTGCTTTCGAAAATGATGATCAGCGGATCTAACTGCCTGCTTTTGGATGAGCCTACAAACCATCTGGATATGGAGTCCATTACGGCACTGAATAACGGGTTGATCAAATTCCCCGGTGTAGCAATCTTTTCCTGCCATGATCATCAGTTTGTACAGACCACGGCTAATCGGATTATGGAAATCCTTCCCGATGGAACGTTAGTCGATAAGATCACCACTTATGACGAGTATCTGGAAAGTGATGAGATGGCCAGAAAGCGTACGGTTTATACAAAGCAGGTTGAGGAAGATGATAATTAACGATGAATATTGTAGATTTGCACACTCATTCCAATAAATCCGACGGAAGTTTATCCCCTGCTGAGCTGGTTCATCTTGCGGCTAAGAAGGGACTTTCGGCAATTGCCCTGACGGATCACGATACCACGGACGGTATTGATGAGGCTATGGCTGTCGCTGCAGAAGAAAACATAGAACTAATTCCGGGAATTGAATTTTCTACGGAATATGAGGGAAGAGACATTCATATCGTAGGGCTTTATATTGATCATAACAGCGAATATTTTAAAAGACGCCTTGTTAATTTTGTTAACGGGCGTCTTATCAGGAACCGGGAAATGTGCCGTCGCCTGACGGAGCATGGAATGCCCGTGACTTACGAGGAATTGGTTGCGGAGTTTCCGGAAAGTGTTATCACCCGGTCCCATTTTGCAAGGTATCTGCTGAACCATGGATATACAAAGAGTCTGAAAGAGGCATTTGACCGATACATCGGTGACAGAGGCCCCTGTTTTGTTCCGCGGAAAAAGATTACGCCAATGCGGGCTGTGGAGATCATCTTAAAGGCAGGAGGCTTTCCGGTGCTGGCGCATCCGGTTCTTTACGGCATGAGCGCAGCAAGGCTGGATCAGCTTGTGGCACGGCTTAAAAAGATGGGACTTCAGGGGATTGAGGCAGTTTACAGTACTTATGCGGCATCTGATGAGAGAGATATGCGCCGGCTTGCCGACAAATATGATCTCTGCATCAGCGGAGGCTCGGACTTTCACGGAAAGGCCAAGCCGGGACTTGAACTTGCCACAGGATATGGAAAATTGTTTATACCGGAAGAGATTTTGGATAAGATCAAAGAGAGAAGAAAATGGATGAAAGAGAATCCGGAGCAGCTCAGATATAAAAAAATTTTGTTTACTGATCTGGATGGCACTTTGCTTGACAATGAAAAGCAGATCAGTGATTACACCTGGAACGTGCTGAAGGACTGGACGGAGGCGGGACACAAGCTGGTACTTTGTTCAGGAAGAGACATTAATAGCGTGGGGAGCGTAAAAGATTATCTGGGGCTTGATTTTACGGGAGTGTACCTGATTGGCTATAACGGCGGTCAGATTTATGATTGTGAAAAGAAAGAAACTTTATATAAGATTACTCTTTCCGTGGAACAGGTCAGGCATATTACGGAGACAGCCAAACAGCATGGCATTCATTGTCATACGTATACGGATACCCATATTGTGTCTCCCAGAGATAGCGAGGCATTTCGTTACTATCGCAGAGTAATCAAAACACCTGTTATTTACAGTGAAGACGTAACGGCTGTTATGACGGATGGCGCATGCAAGTGCATTGCTGTGGAAGTGGAGGATCATGACAGGCTGGAGAAGCTTCGCATGACACTTCTGCCTTGGGCAGAAGAAGAGGGTGTATCTATGCTTTACTCCAACCCCAATTATCTGGAGTTCTTTCCTTCCGTTTCNGGAAAAGGGGCATCGGTGCGTAAGCTCTGNGANNTGCTGAATATTGATCTTTGTTTCAGCGTNGCGGCNGGAGATGAGCAGAATGANCTCTCCATGATCGAGACAGCNGGAATGGGAATNGCNATGGTAAACGGAANCGANGAGGTAAAGATGGCAGCAACCGTNATCACTATGGATGACAATAACCATGACGGGCTNGCAAAAGCGTTGGTGGATCTGATATAGTCTGGAATTTGCAAATAATNTAANAAATAAAAAATTTTGCTTGCATTATTCGGAAACATATAATAAAATATACAAGTGCGATGCAGTAAGCATCAAAATANNAAACGGCTCGTTGGTCAAGCGGTTAAGACGCCGCCCTCTCACGGCGGAAACAGGGGTTCGATTCCCCTACGAGCTGCGACTGTTAATAACAGC
>JAAVAA010000029.1:62896-74708 GCA_014804285.1 Lachnospiraceae bacterium
CCTGAAGAAACGCTGGAATGTCGGAAACCGACACGGATAGCGTTTTTTTATTTGCGCGGAAGGCAGTTGTTTCATAAGAGAATTGATGATAGAATGAATTATCAAATACGGAAAGCGCAAAGAGCGTACAGGGGGAAGAAAATGAAACTGAATTATAAGAGAACCTTTTTTATCGGACTGGCTTTTTTGTCCATATCGGCATTTTGGCAGATGTATGACAATATTATTCCGCTCATGCTGCAGAATACCTTTGGACTTGGAGAAACACTGACCGGGGCGCTGATGGCGGCGGATAACGTACTGGCATTGTTTCTGCTTCCGATTTTTGGGGCGTTATCGGATAAGGTGGAGACAGGCTTTGGAAAGAGAATGCCCTTTATTGTAGGNGGNACGGTGCTTGCAGTGATTCTGATGCTGATTNTGCCGGCNGCGGATAANNGTGTGAANCTTGTTTTGTTTATCGGCGCTTTATTTGCNTTACTNGTTTCCATGGGATTNTANCGGTCGCCNGCGGTAGCGNTGATGCCGGATNTNACNCCNAATAAACTCAGAAGNAANGGAAATGCNGTGATCAANCTGATGGGNGCGGTAGGCGGTGTNTANACCCTGATCATGATNAAGCTGCTTGTTGGAAAGGGAGACCGNCCGGATTACACACCGCTTTTTGTCAGTGTTGCAGCGCTGATGGCAATNGCTGTGGGAATCNTGGTGATAACCATCAATGAAAANAAGGTAAAAGANAAGGTTGCGGCAGAGGTTCGGGAATACGAAGAGAAGGAAGGCGTTGTGACCATGAACGAGGATGTGGAGGAGCAGGCTGACGANAGCGGAAAGCATGCTATGCCTCCNGAGGTNAANCGGAGTATGNTCTTTTTNCTGGCCTCTATTTTCTTCTGGTTTATGGCGTATAATGCAGTAACAACCGCTTTTTCCAGGTATACCAAGGTGGTATGGCATTTAGAGGGCGGAGGCTTTGCTGACTGCCTGATGGTGGCTACCGTAGCGGCAATCATTAGTTATATTCCCATCGGAAATATTGCAAGCAAGGTGGGCAGGAAAAAGACCATTATGGGAGGCGTTGTGCTGATGAGCCTGTGTTATTTTGCGGCTATTTTTGCAGGAGCATACCACCCGGTTATCAATATTGCATTTGCCCTGATCGGTATCGCATGGGCGGCAATCAATGTAAATTCTTATCCCATGATCGTTGAGATGAGCAAAGGGTGCGACATCGGAAAATATACGGGAACCTATTACACTTTTTCCATGACGGCACAGATCTTTACGCCGGTGTTGTCAGGATTTTTGCTGGAAAATGTGTCCTATAGAACATTGTTTCCTTACGCGATGGNATTTTCCGTTCTTGCCTTTCTGACTATGACACAGGTGCATCACGGAGATGCGAGACCGGATAAAAAGAAAAGCATCCTTGAAAATTTTGATGTAGATGATTAATAATGACAAATACCAAAGAATTATTTTGAAGACAGGTGACGAAATCAAATGATAGCTATAAAGATTATACTTATTGTTTTGGCAGTGCTTATTGTGCTGTATTTACTGGCAATTATGCCAAGACTTGGACATAAAAAGGACAAGGAAGCTCTTATGCATGTGCACTATGCGCATAGGGGGCTGCATGATAACAGTACGGATGCGCCGGAAAATTCCATGAAAGCTTTCCGGAAAGCGGTAAAGGCTGGCTATGGAATTGAACNTGACGTTCAGCTCAGCAAGGACAGAGTTCCGGTAGTCTTCCATGATTTTACTTTGGAGAGGGCCTGCGGCAAAGAAGGAAAGGTTTACGATTACACATGGGATGAACTGAAGACTTTTAAGCTGTTTGGCAGTGAAGAGACGATCCCCAGATTTGAAGATGTGCTGGCGCTTGTAAAAGGAAAGGTGCCTCTTATCGTGGAACTGAAGGTGGAGTGGATGGAGATTTATGTCTGTACTGTGGTAGATGAACTTTTGCGCAAATANAAAGGAACATACTGTATTGAGTCCTTTAATCCGCTGGCACTGTTATGGTACAGGAGATACCACAATAATGTGATCCGCGGACAGCTTTCGGATGGCTTTTTGAAGTCGGGAGAGTTTCACGGNGTCTTATATNTTNTCCTGCAGAATCTGNTGNTGAATTGGATGACNAAACCGGATTTTNTTGCATANAATCATAAATATGCGGNCAACCTTTCAAGGAAGATCTGNCATGGNTTATACAGAAACCTNGCGGTGGCATGGACGATCAAAAGCAGGCAGGAGCTTGAACAGGCAGCCGGCAAGTTCGATTTGTTTATTTTTGACTCGTTTATTCCGCCNAAAAAGGTTTGAGGATTTGTGATAAAAAACATCCAGAAAATTCTAATTTATAGTGCACAATAAACAACAATATGTTATAATGCATATGTGGGTCAGCCGGTGGCTCGCCCCATAAGAAAGCAGGAAACGTGAAATTGTATACCGTGGACAGGCTGTTNGCGGTATATTAGTCGTCCGGCAAAGAGAAAAGAAAAGGGAGAAGATGTATGGCTAAATGGGTTTATTCTTTTGAAGAAGGCAACGCTGACATGAGAAATCTTCTGGGAGGCAAAGGTGCCAACCTGGCGGAAATGACAAACCTCGGACTGCCGATCCCNCAGGGATTTACNGTAACTACNGAGGCATGTACGGATTATTANACGCAAGGTAAGCAGATTTCAGNAGAAATTCAGGAGCAGATTTTTACAGCGCTGTCTCAGTTGGAAGCAAAGCAGGGAAAGAAGTTCGGAGATACAGANAATCCGCTTCTGGTTTCAGTNCGTTCCGGAGCAAGAGCATCCATGCCGGGAATGATGGANACNATCTTAAATCTCGGACTTACGGATGTTGCAGTGGAAGGATTTGCGGCAAAGACAGGTAATCCGAGATTTGCATATGATTCCTACCGCAGATTTATCCAGATGTTTTCCGATGTCGTTATGGAAATTCCCAAATCATTTTTTGAGAGAATCCTGGATGANATNAAGGANGCAAANGGNGTTAAGTTTGATACCGATCTGACNGCTGAAGACATGAAAGAGGTTATTGTCAGATTNAAGGCAGTNTANAAGGATNNNATGNNNGANGACTTCCCNCAGGATCCNAANGTACAGTTGATGGAAGCTGTNAAGGCAGTGTTCCGTTCNTGGGATAATGAGAGAGCTATNGTATACAGAAGAATGAATGATATTCCCAGTGACTGGGGTACCGCTGTCAATGTACAGGCTATGGTATTCGGAAACATGGGAAATACCTCCGGTACCGGTGTTGCATTTACCCGTAATCCGTCTACCGGTGCAAAGGGCATTTACGGTGAATATTTGATCAATGCACAGGGCGAAGACGTTGTTGCAGGTATCAGAACACCTCAGCCGATCACCAGACTGGAAGAGGATCTTCCGGAGTGTTACAAGAAGTTTATGGAGATTGCCAATAAACTGGAAGAGCATTACCGCGATATGCAGGATATGGAGTTTACCATTGAAGATGGCAAGCTGTTCTTCCTTCAGACCAGAAATGGTAAACGTACTGCTCAGGCAGCACTGCAGATTGCCTGCGACCTGGTAGATGAAGGCAAGATTACAGAAGAGGAAGCAGTACTTCGTATTGAAGCAAAATCCCTGGATCAGCTTCTTCATCCGACCTTTGATCCGGAAGCATTGAAGAATGGAAATGTGATCGGACAGGCACTTCCCGCATCACCCGGCGCAGCAGCAGGAAAGGTATACTTTACTGCACAGGAAGCAAAAGATGCGCATGAAAAGGGTGAAAGAGTTATTCTGGTGCGTCTCGAGACTTCACCGGAAGACATCGAAGGAATGCATGCAGCAGAAGGTATTCTTACCGTAAGAGGCGGTATGACCTCACATGCAGCAGTAGTGGCAAGAGGTATGGGTACATGCTGTGTATCCGGATGCGGCGATATATCTATTAATGAAGAAGATAAAGTGTTCAGCTTGGGCGGACATGTTTACCATGAAGGTGATTACATTTCACTGGATGGTTCCACCGGTAAGATCTATGACGGCGATATCAAGACTCAGGAAGCTTCCATCAGCGGAAACTTCGGAAGAATTATGAGCTGGGCAGATGCAGCTCGTAAGCTGAAAGTAAGAACCAATGCGGACACACCCGCAGATGCAGCAAATGCGCTTAAATATGGTGCAGAAGGAATCGGTCTTTGCCGTACAGAGCATATGTTCTTTGATCCTGACCGTATCCCCAAGATTCGTCAGATGATTCTTTCCAGAACCGTTCAGGAAAGAGAAAAAGCATTAAATGAATTGATCCCTTACCAGAAAGGCGATTTTAAAGCACTTTATGAGGTTATGGAAGGAAGACCGGTTACCATTCGTTTCCTTGATCCTCCGCTTCATGAGTTTGTTCCCACCGATCAGGGTGATATCGATGATCTGGCAATTAAGATGATGATGACAGCAGAGGAAGTTCAGGAAGTATGCGATTCCCTGCATGAATTCAATCCTATGATGGGACATAGAGGATGCCGTCTTGCGGTAACTTATCCTGAAATTGCAAGAATGCAGACAAGAGCCGTGATGGAAGCAGCTATTGAAGTTAAGGAAGAAAAGGGCTTTGATGTTGTTCCTGAGATCATGATTCCGCTTGTTGGTGAAAAGAAAGAATTAAAATATGTTAAGGATGTTGTAGTAGAAACTGCAGAACTGGTGAAGAAAGAAAAGAATTCCGACATTCAGTACCATATCGGAACCATGATCGAGATCCCCAGAGCAGCATTGCTTGCAGATGAGATTGCAGAGGAAGCAGAATTCTTCTCCTTCGGAACCAACGATCTGACACAGATGACCTTTGGATTCTCCAGAGATGATGCCGGCAAGTTCCTTGGCGACTACTACAAGAAGAAAATCTATGAGTCCGATCCTTTTGCAAGACTGGATCAGAGCGGCGTAGGTCAGCTGGTTCAGATGGCAGCTGAAAAGGGCAGAAAGACCAGACCGGATATCAAGCTTGGTATCTGTGGCGAGCATGGCGGAGATCCTTCTTCCGTAGAGTTCTGCCATAAGGTTGGACTTACCTATGTATCCTGTTCACCGTTCCGTGTGCCGATTGCTCGTTTGGCTGCAGCACAGGCGGCGATATCTGAGAAGAAATGAGCCATGCGAGGACTGGCGGAAACAGCCGTTGGGAGCTTGCTCACAAAAGGATGTTTCTGACTGGACTCATAGGGCGAAGCCCGCGACCGACATGCAGAGAACTGTCGAAGACAGTTTGCGGAATGGAGGTCAGCATGGCGAGATATAGGAGCGATTTTGCAAAAGTATAAGAAAATTAGAGGGGTTCACCGGAGTAGTTGGTGAACCCCTTTTTTGGGCATTTTTGGATATCGCTGATAACGTGGTAATTGGGGATAGGTGGAAAATAATTCAGTGATATCATTGCATTGTTCATATATGTTTGCACAGCGCAAAGCATTATAATGCAGAAATCATTTATCTAATTGACAATGTTTGCACTTGCACATATAATAGAACCAAAATAAAGCTAGGAGTGATATCAAATATGGCCACTACAAATATTAATGTTCGTGTTGATTCTGCATTAAAACAGGAAGCAGAAAATCTTTTTAATGATCTTGGATTAAATATGTCTTCTGCAATTAATATGTTCCTGCGTTCTGCCATTAACCACAATGGCATACCGTTTGAAATTAAACGTCCTACGCCAAATGCGGAAACACGGGCTGCGTTGGATGAATATGAGGAAATGAAAAAGAATCCCGGTAATTATAAGCGCTATGAATCATTTGACGAAGTTTTAGACGAGGTATTTGCCGATGCTTAAAATTGTTCCATCCAATCAGTTTAAAAGGGATTTGAAACTTGCAAGAAAACGTGGATGCAAAATGGAGCATTTGCGGGACGTTGTTAATGCATTAGCAAATGAGCAAAAGCTGGATGAAAAATATCGTGACCACAGATTAGCGGGCAATTATAACGGATTTCGGGAATGTCATGTTGAACCGGATTGGTTTCTTCTTTACCGCATCAATCAAGATGCTCTTGAATTATTCTTATTCCGTACAGGAACATATTCTGTTTTGTTTTAGTGGATATTATAGAGCAAAATACACCCATTGTACAACTGCTTTTATGCAATGGGGATTTCGCCTTGCAGGAGGAAGGAGAAAGAACAGTATAAACGGTTACTTGTTTAGTGAGATTCCCAGTGGCTTCGAAAACTTACATTTTTCTAAATCTTGAAGGTGTTATACCTTCTATTTTTTTGAATACTCGAATGAAATAGACAGAATCAGAAAATCCAGTCTGATGGCTGATATCTTCAATAGACAAATCAGTTGTTTTCAGAAGATGTTTAGCATTGATATATATCTTAAGCTGTTTTTGCAGTGTTAATGCAATCCACTGGTTTAGTCCGCTGATCTGGATTATACGAAAACACAGACAGTGACTCTTTCTTCCACAGAAGAAATGCAAAGTACAGGAACAGAGGCTGACCTCAAACTTGATGATTCCAGTCTATTGTTATGAAACAGTTTCAGTCCACATACTTTTCTTCCAACTGTTCCGGGGAAAAACTCTCATAGTTTTATTCCTTTTTCCGTGTCAAGAAAATTCCAATGATTGCACCAATAAGGATAATCGGTGCTGTTCTGACAAACAGCCATTCAAATGAGTGAAATGCCACTCCGAGAATGGCGGTTTCTGGATCACTATAATTCCAACCCAAGTAAGAACTTTCTAATGTCCATAAGATTGCAAAAATTGCTACTATGACTACGCATAATAAGATAAGAAGCCAATGTAGAATTTTTTTTCTTGTGGTTTTTCTCTGTGCAAGTTGCAAGTTTATCACCTCCAGTTTTGCGGAAATTGCCTTTAGGTCATCAACTTTTGACTCAATGACGTTTTCTCCAAGCAACGTACTCACGGGTGTTTCAAGTACTTCTGATATGGAAATCAACATATCAGAATCCGGAACTGACAATCCTTGCTCCCATTTAGAAACTGTTTGTCGGACCACGTTCAGCTTGATGGCAAGCTCTTGTTGCGAAAGTCCTTTTGATTTTCTGATTGTTTTAATATTTTCATTAAGCATTAGGGGCAGCCTCCTTTTCTTTCAGTTGTTACCATTATTATAGGCAAAACTGCCCGTTGCCACAAGCAACGCAGATTAACATTGCCCCTTTTGCCGCCGGGTAAAGAGATGATACGTCAGGCTTTCTATCGTTAGGTCTTAGAAGATAGAAAGTTCTGGCGTTTTGTTATGTTAAAGGAGAAGAGAAAATGGATGAAAAGGTACTTCAAAAGATTTTGCCAGTATGTTGCATTGAATATATGTGGTATGATAAGTTTGTTCTTTTTGTTCAGAATGACAGGGGTATGGATGTCATATCCGCTTACCAAAAGCACGGTGGCTCTGACAGGGATGATATTATATAAAAAATCAGGAGGAAAGTATGATTTATATTGTAGACAACATTTCAAATTATATAATATATCTGTTTATCATTTATTTTGGATTCAGGTTAAGTCCAAGAAAAAACAGGCTTTATCTTGGAGGGTCAGTTTTGATTATGCTGTTAGCAGGTGCTTTCAATGCATATTTTGATATTAATTCTCCGATTGTCTATATGTTATGGAGTGTGCTTGCCATATGCCTGTTTTTTGAAGACCATATTGGGCATCTGCTTGCATTAAGCGCCGCCCTGATGTATTTTACTGGAATTATTGATACATTTAGCGTTATACTGATACAGGTTTTCTTAATAGGTGGAGGAGTTGACGGTACAGATATAGCATGGTGGATGGAGCCTGCCTATCTGATCTCGTTTCTGGTATATCTTCTGGTATACTTACAGCTTCTTAAAAAAAATGAAGTTTACTTATGTGATATAAAATTTAGGTATAAGCTGGCACTTTTAATACAGGGCAGCATATTTCAAATGTTTTATAATTATGTATTTTTCTTCTTTGATGAAAATCATACAATGTACAGTTGGGATGCATATGCAGTATTTTTTATCAGTATAGCAGGTGCAATTTATTCCATCTTTCTTACACTCAGCCTTGCTATTAAAAATATACTGTCAGACAGGCAGAACAGGGAGCTTCAGTCTTTTATGCATATGCAAAAGCAGCAATACGATTACCAGTTACAGCAGTCGGTGGCTGTACGGCACTTTAAGCATGATTTGGTAAATCATATTGGTGTGCTTAGAGAGTTAATGAACGAAAAAAAGACAGAAGAAGCCAAAGAGTACATAGATACTATCTGGGATATTCAGGATGAATTTGATTTAAAGATTTACACAGGAGATAGTTTTCTCGATATTATTATGAATTATTATTCCTATTTGGCGGATAAGGAAAATATAGAGTTTGTGGTATCAGGTAAGCTGACCGGAGAAATGCATCTTGAAATGTTTGATCTTACAACCCTGATGGGAAATATATTGCAGAATGCTATTGAAGCAACTCGAAAAGCAGCCATTCCTAAAATCCGGGTTGAACTTATAGAACATAAGAAGGAATTTTTTATTGTTGTCAGCAACAGTGTAGATGAAATAATTGATACCCAAAAAGGCTTTTCTATGACCTCCAAAAAAGATAAGGATAATCATGGGTTTGGACTGAAAAATATTGTTGCAGCAGTTGAAAAGTATCATGGTGAATATTATATAGAGTCCATAGTGGAAAATGGAGAAGCAATGTTTAAAATCAGTATTGCTGTCCCAAGGGAGAACAGGGTATGAAAATAGGTATCGTAGAAGATGAAGCAGTTTGGAGGGATAGGGTACAGGCTGCTGTTGAAAAATATTGCCGGGATAAAAATGTTTCTTCGCAAATCAGTTCATATAGCAATGGAAGAGAGCTTATGAACAGCACAGATGTAGATTTGCTGTTTCTGGATATTGAGCTTGCAGAAGGTGAAGACGGTTTTGAGATAGCTGAAAGATTAATGAGTTCCGAGAACCAATGTAAAATATGCTTTTTAACTTCCCATACGGAAATGGCCAGATTGGGTTATAGAGTGAATGCTTTCCGATACATCGACAAAAGGCATTTGGAGGAAATTGATGAAGCACTTGATTCTTTCCTAAAGACTAAGATTCAGGACCGGATGTTCTATTGCAATGATTCTTCTGGAATCCGCACAAAAATAAAGTTGAATGAACTCCTGCTTGTTGAGACAAATGGAAGAAAGCTAAGATATCTCATGCTGGATGGCAGTGAACATTTGTGTGAGGGGAGGATATCCGAAACTGCACAAAGTTTATCCCAATTTGGCTTCTTTCAAATACAACGGTCATATATTGTCAATTTAAAATATATTGAAAAGGTAAACAGCCGCGAGGTTACACTTTGCAATGGGTTAAAGGTAGCAATCGGAAGGGTTCATAGTAAGGAGTTTAAGAAAGCGTTCTTTAAATGGAGAATGTGGTTTGACAATTGATTTGTGTTGTTTATGCAAAAATTATGTTGTTTGTACAGGCGGCATTTTATTATTTGTTTCACTGTGTTATAAGTAAAGAGTTCATTATATCATAGGAGGCTAGAAGAAGATGAAAAAGAATTGGAAGTTTTTCATGTTGGCATGTGTTTGGCTGACAGCGCTGAATATTGCTGCTTGTGGGCAGGTAAAAGAAGATGAAATTGTTATTATAGAGGAAATTGATGCAGATCAGCAGGAAAACAGCGCACCAGCAGTTGAACACACAAATTCAGAAACAAAAGAAAATGAAATCATCATTGAGGAGAAATCTGATATAAATCAGCAGGAAAGCAGCATGCAGGAGGCTGAAGATACGGGTTTAGAAGCAACAGCGGATGAACTGTTAGATTTATTTATCAATGGCTCAATAAATGCAGTTGACTCCACAGATTTGACATCGACGTTTAATATCGCCGATTTAAATATGGATTCTGAAGAAGGGGACGCATATTCTATCGGAGAGAAAATAGATCTTGACAATGATGGAGAAAACGAGCTAATTATTTGCGGCCCTTATGGCGGAATATACCTTGATGCGCGTGATAACAAGGTATATGAATTTGCTGTGGCAGACGGCACGGCTCTCATTCTTTCTTATACCTATTATAATGGAGCCGTATGGATTATGTATAGCAACAGGTCGAGTGCAGGATTTGAATTTTACCATTTGGAAAAATTTGAAGGAGCTGACAACTTAGTTGCAGAAATGAATTTCGGCGAAGAATTTGATGTCAATAATGCAGAGGCTGGAATGAAATATACATTGAATGGAACTGAAATTTCTTATGATGAATATACAGAATTATGCAGCAAAATTTTTGCAGCCGAAGAAAACACCACCTCTTGATATAATTAATCTGTTTTGTATTAAGAGAAGGAGGATGATTGAATGAATACAGAATTGCTGAATGAAATAAATGCCGCCTATTGCCGTCTGGAAACGAAAAAAGCAGAGATTGTCCATGCTCTTTGGCACAAAATATTTGAACTGGAATCGGGTTGGTATAACGGACATTATCACAAGGATGAGGATGGGGAATGGAGCAGAGAATCCTATCCCATTCCTGTGATTAGCGTGAATGGTTTGTGTGACATTGAAATTCAGTTTGATAAAGTATCCGTTTCAACGAAAATGAAGCGGGATAAAGCTCTTGGTTATTCCTTTGAGAAGTTTGTCCAATATGAATTTGAGGCCTACGGAGTGGACGATTATCTTGCAGATTTCTATCACGAAGGGCAGACAGTGAATGAAATGAAAGAAGACATTCGAACCAGCGATGAGACAGATATAGGATTTTCTTTTGCTTTCCCGTTTGATATTGATGAAAAACAAATTTTTGAGTTTGCTAAATTACTGAGGCGGGAAGGTTTCTTTTTCTAATGGATTGGATTATTACTATTGGATATATTTTGATGAAAGCGGAATAGTTTATGAAGTTGAAGAAAGTCTTCATGTAGGAGGATAATCAGTATCACATGAATGAATACATTATTCAGGGCATTGGGTTTTTGGGAGTAGCTCTTTTCATTATTTCGTACCAGATACGGTCTAATCGTGCGCTGTTTCTGTGTCAATTGATGGGATGCATCGTTTTTTGTGTCCAGTTCTTTCTGATGGGTGCCTATACCGGCGCAATAAGCCTGATCATCAATATTGCAAGAAACTTGATTTTACTAAAATCAAACGATTGGAAGTGGGCTAAGAGCCAAGTGACTTTAGCGGTAATTATTGCGTTATTACTGGTAATGACGATATACACATGGGCAGGGTGGATCAGCGTTTTGCCCTTTGTATCTGTTGCGGTTACCAGCATTGGATATTGGACGCAAAATGCTCAAAAGATACGATTGTCACAACTATTTGGTTCTCCGTGTACTCTTCTTTACGATATACTGGTGCACTCTTGGGGAGGAGCTGTCAACGAAGCGATTGCCATTCTTTCCATAATCATTTCAATCATTCGGTTTGGATGGGGAAATTTAGGAAAAGAAACGGGGATTTGACCCTTACGGAGATTGGCGGCGATACTACATTTTGAAACTGAGCCCGGTAACATGGAACTGTTGGCACAGAAGCACAGGTTTCTCTGCACCATAAAACAGGCATCAACAGAAAGAAAAAGAATATCCCGTGGAAGAGCAGGTGCTGAAAGACGCTGAATTCCACAGGATATTTTCATTTGAGGCTGTAAAAAATCTTGTGTCTATGGGGAAATAATCTTTTCTGATATGAATCAGATATGTAGAAATTTGCTGTCGAATAGCATCACTTTTATGCTGTCGAATTTCTTTTCTGATA
>JAAVAA010000030.1 GCA_014804285.1 Lachnospiraceae bacterium
CAGCAAATGGGGAGATTTGTTCATGACCTCGCTGTTTTTGGGTATGATTTCCGCCTTTTTNNGNATGNTTTTTACGGATGTCAGAAACGGCCTTCAGGGNTGGATNCCTATTTTTGTACTGCTTTTCTCCGCTCTTATGATGGGAATCTGCGGTATATTGATCAAGGTCTGTAAAATGAAGTGGCTGGAGACCTATGCTTTGGCTATCAGCATGATATCAGCCATGATTTTTGCAACAATAATAACACCTGTAATTACCGGATNATTCAGAGGAATTTATACAAAAAACGGAGGANTTTATGAATACAGCATATAATGATAAATCACATTTTTATGGAAGNATCTGGATATTGACAGCACTGTTTATCCTGCTTTCGGTTCCGGCAGCNATCTGTCTGTANTATCAGGCATGGCCGGCNGGAANCGCTGTGCTGAAAGGGCTTTTGGGAGTAGCGCCGATTTACTGGACAGTTGCAGTGATCGAAGTGTTTACNTATGGACCGATGCTGGGGACNGGCGGTTCTTANCTTGCATTTGTGACCGGAAATATTACAAACATCAAGGCNCCTGCNGCTCTTAGNGCAATGGAAAATGCAGGAGTNAANCCNGGNTCGGAAGAAGGGGAAGTGGTCTCTACNCTGNCNATTGCNACNAGTTCTATTGTGACTACNNTGGTGATTGCGTTAGGAGTACTGCTTTTGTCNGCGCTTACGCCNGTTCTCAATTCACCGGCNTTAAAGCCNGCATTTGACAATATNCTTCCGGCNCTGTTCGGAGGANTGGCAGTNGTTTACATAAGTAAGAACTGGAANTTGTCTCTGACNCCTTTGCTTTTTATGATCGTACTATTTTTACTTGTTCCTTCTCTTTCCAGTTCCGTGGGAATNCTGGTGCCGGTGGGCGCTTTGATTTCACTTGCNGCAGCAAGGATNATGTACAAGAAGAACTGGATCTAATCAATAAATTGTGTAAGAGAGGGNGAGATTAAAATGATAGGATATTTGGTATTAGGATTAATTGTAGTGTGGATTGCGGTGGTTNTGATCCGCACGGNNCTTTTTAAGCCATATCCGGAACCGGAAATGGTGGANGAGAAGGTGAATCTTGATGAAGACAAAATTGTGCGGGATATGTCCGATATGATCCGGTGCAAAACCGTTTCTTATCAGGATAAGTCTCTGATCGACTGGAAGGAATTTGAAAGGTTTCAGCTTCTTTTGAAGGAGCGGTTCCCAAGGGTTCATGAAGCNTGNAGTCTTGAAAAGATTGGAGATACCGGTCTTTTGTATCATTTAAAAGGAAAGAATAGCGATGCTCCNAGAGTGTTGATGGCTCATTATGATGTGGTTCCGGTGGAGGAAAAGGACTGGGACAAGCCGGCATTTGACGGNCTTGTGGAANGCGGCTTTATCTGGGGAAGAGGNACTCTGGATACTAAGGGAACGCTTTGCGGTGTGTTTGAAGCGATGGAGCAGCTTTTATCTGAGGGTTTTTGTCCGGAGCATGATCTGTATCTTTCTTTTTCGGGAGATGAAGAAGTGGAAGGCAGGAGCTGCCCGGCAATTGTATCTTATCTGGAAAAGAAGGGAATCAAACCGGCTTTTGTGTTGGATGAAGGCGGAGCGGTAGTGGAAAAGGTGTTNCCGGGCGTTACGAGACCCTGTGCTGTAGTGGGAATCGGTGAAAAAGTGGGAATGAATGTGGAGCTTACCATGAAAAGTGAAGGGGGACATGCCTCAACACCTCCTCCGCATACNATCTTGGGACAGCTCTCCAAAGCCGTTGTGGANATCGAAAAGCATCCTTTTAANGCGCAGTTTACCAAACCGGTGAAGGAAATGTTTGATACGCTGGGGAGACATTCCGGTTTTGGNATGAGAATGATATTTGCTAATTTGTGGTGTTTTTTGCCGNTANTGAATGCNTTCTGTAAAAAGGCGGGCGGTGAGCTGAATGCTATGATGCGTACCACCTGCGCANTGACAAAGATGGAGGGCAGTAAGGCATTTAATGTGCTGCCGCCGGCAGCTTCCGTAGGNATGAACATCAGGCTTTTAGGCGAAGACACACCNGATAGCNCAGTGGATTATTTAAAGAAGATAATCGGTAATGATAAAATTGATGTTCGGATTCAGCATGCGATGGAGGCTTCCGGATATTCGGATACAGCATGTGAGGAATGGCAGCTTTTGAAAAAGGTGATCCATACCACATGGCCGGAGGCTGTCGTATCGCCTTATCTGATGATGGCGTGTTCGGATTCCAGACATTACAGCCGGATCACAGATCGGATCTACAANTTTTCGGCAATGGCTTTGTCAAAAGAAGAAAGAGGCATGATTCACGGAAACAACGAGAGAGTCCCCATTGAAACAATGTATAAGACCGTTGCGTTCTATATCCGATTGATCCGGTGTCTGTAAACAAAGATAGAATTTGAAAGAAAGGATGATAATAATGGGAAAGATTATTGTATTAAGTTACGCAAAATGCAGCACCTGTCAAAAAGCGTTAAAGTGGCTTGACGAGCAGGAAATTGACTATGAAGTGAGGCCGATCAAAGAAAANAATCCGACNGCGGAGGAATTAAAGAAGTGGTATCAAAAAAGCGGTCTGCCNCTCAAACGNTTTTTTAATACCAGCGGAAATCTTTANAAGGAATTGCAGCTTAAGGATAAACTTCCTGATATGACAGAGGAAGAACAGCTTTCTCTTCTTGCTACCGACGGTATGCTNGTAAAGCGTCCCCTTCTGGTNAGCGATAACTATGTCTGTCCCGGATTTAAAGAGGCNGACTGGAAAGCGAATATTTGACTTTTATAAGTGGGATTATTATAATNAAANGTTGATAANAGAAATAAAATTGCAGCTTGCAGGTATATTTGGAAAGAAGGAATTGAGATGACAAAAATTGATATTGTGTCCGGTTTTTTGGGCGCGGGAAAAACGACACTNATTAAGAAGCTTTTAGCGGAGACACTTGCGGATACAAAGGTGGTACTGATTGAGAACGAATTTGGTGAAATCGGGATCGATGGGGGGTTTTTAAAGGAAGCGGGAATTGAGATCAAAGAGATGAATTCCGGCTGCATCTGCTGTTCTCTGGTTGGTGATTTTGGAACATCACTGAAGGAAGTTCTGCATACTTATGAACCGGAGCGNATTCTGATCGAGCCNTCNGGAGTCGGTAAGCTTTCGGATGTGATGAAAGCCGTTCAGGATGTGATCGACAGTAAGGATGTNGTTNTNAACAGTGCGGTAGCNGTNGTNGATGCATCCAAATNCAAAATGTATATTAAGAACTTTGGAGAGTTCTTTATNAATCAGATTGAATATGCGGGAACTATTGTTCTNAGCCGTACCGGNGATATTTCCGAAGAGAAATTGAATAANGCGATCGAANTGATCAGGGAGCATAATGAGAAAGCAGTAATCATNACAACNCCCTGGGAGCAGATTGAGGGGGNNGATATTCTTGCGACGATTGAGGGAGCCAAGGATCTGGAAGCAGAGTTGATGGANGANCTCCGGGCACACCGTCATGAGGAGGAAGAACATCATCACCACCATCATCACGAAGGTGAAGAACACGACCATCATCATCATGAGGGTGAGGAACATGAGCATCATCACCATCACGAGGGTGAGGAGCACGAACACCATCATCATCACGAGGGTGAGGAACATGAGCACCATCACCATCANGAAGGTGAAGAACATGAGCATCATCATGATCATGGANCGGAGTGCACCTGCGGATGTCATGACCACGAGCATGGACACCATCATGCAGATGAGATATTTACCAGCTGGGGCATGGAGACTCCGAAGGCATACAGCAGGGATGAAGTGGAGAATATTTTGGAGGAGCTTGAAGAAGAAGGGAAATATGGTTTTGTCCTTCGTGCAAAGGGAATGGTTCCCGGTGTGGATGGGGGCTGGATCTATTTTGATTATGTTCCCGGAGAGAGCAACGTGCGTGAGGGTAAGCCGGATGTGACCGGAAAATTCTGCGTGATCGGTTCGGAACTGAAAGAGGAGGCTCTGGAGCAGTTGTTTGCCAGATAGCAAGCAGCACTCTGCATAAAAGGCTAAGGTGAATTCATATTTGAAAGATTTGACTTAATATAGGTAAAGCAGAAAGAAGGTATGCAATGAAACCGGTTTATATGATCAACGGCTTTTTGGAAAGCGGAAAAACGGAATTTATCTGTTATACAATTGAACAACCCTATTTTCAGATCAAAGGGAGAACTCTCTTGATTGTCTGTGAGGAGGGAGAAGTGGAGTATGACGAGAGGCTTCTCAAAGTGAGCCGCACGGATATGGTGCTGATTGAGGACGAGGAGGATTTCAATTCTGCTCATTTGATTGAACTGGAAAAGAAATACAGGCCGGAACGCATTATTATTGAATATAACGGTATGTGGAATTTTAAAAATGTGAAGCTTCCTTTTCATTGGCGGGTAGAGCAGCAGATCACCACCATTGATGCTTCGACTTTTCCTATGTATTTTACCAACATGAAATCTCTTTTGGCGGAGATGCTCCGAAAATCAGAGATGATTATTTTTAACCGCTGTGATGACGTAGAAGATCTGAGCGTTTATAAGAGAAATGTTAAGGCGATCAACCAGAAAGCGGATATAATTTTTGAAGATTCTGAAGGCGAGGTAAATCAGATTTTTGAGGATGACCTTCCCTATAGTCTGGATTCACCGATTATCGAGTTGAATAACGATGGTTATGGAATCTGGTATCTGGACAGTCTGGACAATCTGGAGCGTTATATCGACAAAACAATACAGTTTACGGCTATGGTTTTAAAGCCCTCCGGATTTCCGTCCGGTTATTTTGTGCCCGGGCGTATGGCGATGACCTGTTGCGCAGAAGATATGGCTTTTTTGGGTTTTGCATGTGAGTATGACAAAGTAGATACCCTGCGTGATAAGCAGTGGGTGAAAGTCACGGCAAAGGTAGCGAAAGAATATTTTGCTGATTATGGAGGAGAAGGACCGGTGCTGAAAGCAGTAAGCATAGAACAGACCAAAGCACCGAAAGAAGAAATTATCAGTTTTACTTAAAGAGGAAAAAGAGATGTACAACTATACGATAACGCAATGGCTGTTTTTCTTTTACTTTTACTGCTTTTTTGGTTGGATTTTTGAATCTACTTATGTATCGATCAAAAGCAGAAAGTTTGTGAACAGAGGTTTTATGCGGGGGCCGTTTCTTCCAATTTACGGAAGTGGTGCAATCATGATGTTGGTGGTATCCATGCCATTTCAGGATAATCTGGTTCTGACCTATTTTGCCGGCTGTGTGGGTGCTACGGCGCTGGAGCTGGTTACGGGAATAGCAATGGAATCGCTCTTTAAGGTGCGCTATTGGGACTACTCTAATCAGAGGTTTAATTATAAAGGGCATATTTGTCTGTCCTCAACGATTGCGTGGGGATTTCTTACCATACTTATGACAGAATTCCTCCATAAGGGTGTTGAGAGGCTTATTTTGGCTGTTCCATATGGAATNGTGACAGCTCTCACGGCCGTAGTGTCGGTTTACATAATTGTGGATTTTACCCTTTCCTTCAAGACAGCTCTGGATTTGAGAGATGTCCTTATTGGTCTGGAAAAGGCGAGGGCAGAGATGGAGCGTATCCAGAAGCGGCTTGATGTGATTGTGGCTGTGGCAAACGATGAAATCGAACATCGCAGGCAGGAGAACAGCATGCGCATGGATGAACTGATGGAGCATATTGAGGGACGGTTTGGTGCAGTAAAAGAACGTATGAGACTTAATCCTTCTGAGTTTATGGAAGAAGTCCGTGAAGAAATTT
Organism: Lachnospiraceae bacterium; assembly: GCA_014804285.1. GTDB lineage: Bacteria > Bacillota > Clostridia > Lachnospirales > Lachnospiraceae > Suilimivivens. The sequence continues at coordinate 5,840 of JAAVAA010000030.1, forward strand.
CCGAACTGCGCAGCCGTTATACGATTGAAAAAGAACATCGGATGCAGTTCCGGCACCTTAAGGATTTTTATCAGAGAAATATGATCAAAGGCAATCCCGGCATGTATTCCAAACGTTTCGGCGAAGCATTGGAGGAATTGAAAAAGGCGGCAGAGGAAAGAAGAAGCAAGAAGTAGGTGGCAGCTATGAAAATTATTATTTCGCCGGCTAAGAAAATGAATGTGGATACGGATACTTTTGAGGCGGATAAAATGCCGGAATTTATAGCAGATGCCGAAATTTTGATGAATGCGGTAAAGGCATTATCTTACGCGGAGGCAAAAGCATTGTGGAAATGCAATGACCATCTTGCAACATTAAATTTTGAACGTTTCAGAGACATGAATCTGCAGCGGGCATTGACGCCTGCAATCATGGCGTACGAAGGACTGCAGTATCAACATATGGCACCGGGAGTTTTCACGGAGCAGGCGCTTTCTTATATTAAGGAGCGCCTTTGTATTCTGTCAGGATTTTATGGTCTTTTAAGGCCTTTTGACAGGGTGGCGCCCTATCGGCTGGAAATGCAGGCCAAATTATCTGTAAACGGCAGCAAGGATCTGTATGATTTTTGGGGAGATCGTCTGTATAAAAGTCTTTTGGATCATGACCGGGTCATTCTCAATCTGGCCTCAAAGGAATATTCGCAGTGCATTGAGAAATACATTATGCCTGCCGACAGATTTCTTACTATTGAGTTTGGGGAACGAATAGACGGAAAAGTAAAACAAAAGGGCACTTTGGCGAAGATGGCGAGAGGCGCGATGGTGCGTTTCCTGGCGGAAAATCAGGTGGAAGACTTGGAGAAGATCAAAGAATTCCGAGAGATGGGATTTTGTTATCGAGAGGAATTGTCTGACGAGAAAAGGTATGTATTTCTGGCGGACTGACTTCAGTACTATAATTTATCGTTGAAAGGGAGAAAGAAGTTTCATGTTACCTACAAGAGAAATAGCTGAAAACCTTTTAAAAGAAGCGGAAAAGTGTAATCCGGGGGCTTGGGGAAATCATAGCCGTGTTGTTGCGCACTGTGCAGAAAAGATTGCACAGGAATGTGATGATATGGATTCAAACAAGGCATATATATTAGGATTACTGCATGATATCGGTCGGAAATTTGGAGTAAGACATCTGGGACATGTGTCAGATGGGTATTCTTATATGATGTCCTTGGGATATGACGAAGCTGCCCAAATATGCTTGACGCATTCTTTTCATAATCAGACTACGGATGACTATATAGGAAATTTTGATACCACAAAGGAAGAACTCCAGCTGATTCAGGACACTCTGAAAACGGTGGTCATGGATGAGTATGACAGGCTGATTCAGTTGTGCGATGCTATTGGGGGTGCAGAAGGCGTATTGGATATTGAAGAGCGGATGAACGATGTAAAGCAGCGTTATGGTTCCTATCCTCAGGAAAAATGGGACGCCAATTTAAAGCTGAAAAGGCATTTTGAGGAAATGATGGGGAAGGATATTTATTCTGTTGTGGAAAAGAGCACTTTTAAGCCTTGAAAAGCATGGACAGGAAGGGTGGAAGTATGTGGTATCGTAAGAATACATGGTTAGCGGGCATTGTATTATTCGTATTCATTTTCCTGTGCAGTGGGAATGCAGTTCTGGGAAATGAAGAGATGGAAACGGTATATTATTATATTGTACAGCCCGGAGATAATTTGTGGAAAATCAGTGAAGAACTGTACGGAGATGGAAGTAATTGGAAATGGCTGTATGATAAAAACAGTTATATATTTGATCCTGCATTGATTTATCCGGGATGGAAGCTGGAAATTCCGAGTTNTGNATTTCCGGAAAATGCGGATGAACGATTTATGACGGAAGAGCGGAAGAAAACCAATTNTNAGTGGCTTNNGNNGGGATATGTTCATTATAATNACGAAACGCCNNAGAGGGATGAATATCCGGAAAAAGTTGAGAAAGAAGCGTTAAGNGCACTTAAAGAGGGAACGGTGGAAGATTGGCTGAAAGAGCTTTTACAGCCAAGGATTCTGACAGAGGAAGAAAANGAAAGTTACAGGAAGAAGGACAGTGAAGATATACTTTACAGCTATGAAATAGAGATAGGGATGCCGGAGGATATCTGGTACTCATTGACTGAAAGTGACGGAAGCAGGTGGTTAATAATAGAAAATATGGAGAGAGGTAAAAGTCAGGAATTTTACCTCTTTATGATCGATTCTGCTACTGGAGAAATANTTGGTAAGTGTGAAAAAATCCATGGAGCAGGCGGCAGATTATATCTGACGAGCGAGGATGGGATTTTAATCTGGATTTTGACCAAGGAAACGGGCGGAGATATTGTTGGAGTAGCTGGAGATTACAGAGGATGTTGGCTTTATATTGGTGGGAATTTTTACTATGAAAAACAGAAAAACGGTACAGTAAAAGAAGCTTATCAGAGTTATGCNAGTATAGGAAACGGAACTTTACGGNATCCAGATGCAGTGTGGNAATACCCTTATTAGATGTTTGATTATGTTACAAATATCTAATGAGGGTTACTGTTATATTTTCAGTTTGTCGCTTTCAAGCCACATTCTGTTCTCTGTGCTTGTTCCCCATGCTTCAAGTGCTAATTCATAAGTATCGGAAACCTTGCGATCCAGTTCCTTAAGTTCTTTATTAAATTCTATTTGATTAGCATGTAAGGCAGATACTTCAGACTCTATTTTATCCAGTCGGCTATCCATTTTATCCAGTCGGCTGTCCATTCCATCCAGTCGGCTGTCCATTCCATCCAGTCGGCTGTCCATTTTATCCAGCCTGCTGTTTATGTTATCAAGTTCATTATTAATCGGCTGCAATTTTTGATCAAGCTTTGTATCAATCAAATTTGCTAATGTTTGTATATCATTGTTCGTTAATGCCATATGGACATCCTCCTTATTAAGTGTCATAAGTATAGCACAGTAGAAGAAGAAAGTCTATGCAATTATCACTTTATATTATTGGAAACATTTTAGAGAAAAATTCGATTCCCGTCTTTCGGATTTAGCACTATGATTTTTAGGAGTAGTTTAATACCCAATGTTTCGACAGTCAGCATATATGCTGGCTCTTTTGATTTTTCTAAACTTGACAAAATTTTTATTTTAC
>JAAVAA010000031.1 GCA_014804285.1 Lachnospiraceae bacterium
GGTTGTTCCGGTAGGAATCTGTACACATAATTCTCCATTTTCACCGGGTGTTTTCTTAACTGAATAAGAATCGCAAAGATAGACCAGTGCCATAATGATCTCCTGCCCCGTAACCTTCTTCAATTCTTCCTTGGCTTCATTGATGTATGCAATAAGTTCCTCGTCCTCATCATACTCTTCCGACTCCAGCATATCATAGTCTTCCGGAAGTTCTTCCTCATCTCCTGTAAATTCTTCTTCATCTTCCGTATCTTCTTCCGATTCTGCGGCATCTCCTAAGTCCTGCATATCATCTCCTGCAAGTTCCGTAGCAGAAACAGGTATAGCTGCCCCCAGCAAAAGAATAAAGCTCATCATAAAAATAAGTATACGCTTACACTTTTTCATTGGTATCCTCTTATCTGTCATTTTTTAGGGTATTCGTTTACATAATACACCTTACTATATTAAAAAAATTATGTCAACCAAAAAAGGGGATTTCGAACCAGAACCTTCGTTCCGTTGATATCCCCTTTTTTACATTTCATATCATTTTCTACAGCATATTTCCAGCATTGCCGAATCACAACCTAAATAATTCTTGAATATCCAAATCCATTGGCCAGTGCATCAATCGGCTGCTTCTCTTTGCATAAGCAGCACCCCTCCGGATTGAATGCCTTATAATCCGGAATATCTGCAATCGTGAACAGTGATTTAATAGGAATTCCCATAGCACTGTTTGCTGCGCTGAATACAGCGCTGATACCGCTGATGGTTGCTCCATAATAGCTGAGCGCCTGCCCAACCTTCACAATTGTCTGTCCGGTTGTTGCGGAAGCAAGTAAAAGCAATACATTCTTTCCTTTTATCATCGGAATATAATTTTCACGGAAAAGAATCTGTCCGGTATTTGCATACTCCGGCGTAATAATATAAATGGTGTTATGAGCATTCATAGAATATACACCCGCCCGGGTCAGTTCCTCTGCCAGAAATGCCCCGATGATTTCACAGCCGTCAATGCAGACAATGGTATCCACTACTGTGGATGCCGAAATCTGTCCTCCAAGTTCCTTGGCAACCATTAATGCCTCGTTCAGTCTGGATTTCAGGGTTGTCATATCCAGAAAATAATTTACGTGGGAGTTAGGTGTTACAAAGTGTCCTGGTATTGCTTTCAAAACTACATTTGGATGTGCTTTCGATTGAATTCTTATCATGTCCTGCATATGACATACCTCCTTTTATAGCGCGGCTGCTTTTTGCGTCTTTTTCTCGCCAACAAAAAAATTGTGCCGCAATATTATAATTCTATTGTAAGATATTACACAATTTAATTCAATATATTTATTTGTCTTTCCTCCTTTCGTATGCTATACTTTTTTCATTGTACATTACATAATTATATAGGGATGAGGAGGGATTTTTTATGTACAACAAAGTTAAAAAATTTGCTGTAAGCAGTGGATTGACCGTTGAAGAAAAAGCGGGAATTGCTTACGGAAACTTCGGCGGATATTTTGTGGTCATCCATCAGGATCCTGCAACACCGGCACGTCATACGGTTCAGCTTTGGGTAAAGCCCGGTGATATTACGCCCGTTCCTGCTATCGTGGATTTTGTCAACCAATGCCCATCCAAATACAAATATCTCAACACTGCTTCCTACAGCGGCACCAAGATCATTGCCGAATTCTGGGGAACCGGCTTTAAATGGGGTTCTGAATATACCCCCTGCATAGAGTCTTTTTTGAAAGAACTGACCGACTACTGTCGAAGCAATCAACTGGTCACCTGCTGTGAATCCTGTGGGGGCGACCTCGGTCTTTCACTCTATCAAATTGAATCCGGGGAACATATGCTCTGCTCTTCCTGTTATGCCAATACCGCTGACCAGATTCACCAGCACATGAATCAGGAAGCAAAAAAGGGAAACGGTAATGTGATCGGCGGTATCGTCGGCGCTTTCTTAGGCGCTCTTATCGGTGTTGTTTTGTGGGTTCTTATCTATCAATTAGGATATATTTCCGCTCTTGTCGGTGCCGTTATGGTGATATGCGCCCTGAAGGGTTACGAGCTGCTGGGGGGAAGGCTTAATGTTCTGGGCATCATCATAAGCTGCGTTATTTCTGCCCTGATGCTGTTATTGTCCGAGCAAATCTGCCTTGCCATTGAAATCTACAGCGCTTTTCATAATGTATACAGCATCACCTTTTTTGACGCATTCACTTCCACCACAGCCTTTCTGGAAGATTCCGAAGTGCTCACTTCTGTAGCTTTTGATTTGATTATGGGGTACATTTTGATGATCGTAGGAGCTGCCGGATCGGTGCACGCTGCCTACAAAAAGAATAAAGCCACAGTTGATTCCCGCATGGTGACATCGATCACAAGCACAAACAATATACATTGATTAGTACGATGAGAAACAACGCTTTGCGATCCGTTCTTACATTAATACAAAGCCCTCTGCCAGTTTTCACTGACAGAGGGCTTTCTCATTGTTTTTCTTCCGCAATCTTCTGCCTCATTCCAAGCAGAATTCTTTTCTCCATTCTACTTACCTGAACCTGACTGATTCCCAACATCCTTGCGACTTCTGTCTGTGTCTTGTCTTGATAGTAACGTAAAATGATCAGTTTCTGTTCTTCTTTTCCGAGTCCGTCCAGCAACTGTTGAATCAAAAGACTGTTCAGAACCTCCTCGTGCGCGCTTTCTGATTTATCCGCAAGCTGATCCACCATAAAAATTTCATTTCCATCATTTTGATAAACCGATTTATATATAGACTCCACTTGAACGTTTGCTTCTAAGGCAAGCACCACATCTTCCACCCCAAGGGCTGTTTCCTCCGCCACCTCATCAAGAGATGGCTCTCTGCCTAATTTCCCGGCAAGCATCTCCCTTGCATGTCCGATTTTTATTCCGTTTTCTTTCAAATTTCTTGAAATTTTTATCATTCCGTCATCTCTGATAAAGCGCTTAATTTCTCCGGAAATTAAAGGAACTGCATAAGTAGAAAATTTAACCTGATATCCTGTATCAAATTTATCAATCGCCTTGATAAGGCCGATCACACCTATCTGAAAAAGATCCTCTGCCTCATATCCCCGCCCCAAAAAGCGCTTTACAATATGACGTACCAGTCCCAGATTCTGTTCGATCAGTACTTCTCTTGCTTCCTTTTCTCCTGCCCGTGCCTTTTCGATCAGTACTGAATTTTCAACCATATCTCACTCCTCTTGCTTAATCCATGATATGGTTCCCAGTTTCTTTTTCATTCGTACGAGAGTCCCCCCAAAAGGTTCTGAAATCACCTCTAAATCATCCATAAATGCCTCCATAAATGCAAATCCCATCCCTGACCGGTCCATGTCCGGTCTGGTCGTAAAAAGGGGTTCCATTGCACGGTCAATATCTGCAATCCCTTTCCCAGTGTCCTGCACTTCTACATGTAATACATCTTCCACTATCTTGCAGTGCAGATACACCTGATTTTTCCCTTTCTGCCCGGTTGTTCCCGGAAACTCTTCATCATAGCCATGAATAATCGCATTGGTTACCGCTTCCGAAACAGCTGTTTTGATATCTGAAATTTCTTCTACTGTTGGATTTAACGGCGTTACGAATGCTGCCACTGCAACCCTTGCAAATGCCTCGTTCACCGAAACAGCGTCAAAGGACAGCCTCATTTCATTTTCCAAAATGGTATTCCTATTCATTTCATTTTTAATTCTCTGTTCTGTCTCCATAATCTGTTCACTAACCTTTTCCTTTCCGTTTCGGTATTCTACTCCATAATTTCTACAATTTTATGTAAACCGCATATCATTAATGTACGCTTTATCCTTGTATCTGCATTGATTGCAAATACCTTTCCACCAAAATATGATATCTTCTTGTATCTTCCAATAATAACGCCAATTCCTGAGCTATCCATGAATCGTGTGGTTTCAAAATCAAAAACCACGTTTCCAATTCCCTCCTTCATGATATACTCATCTGCTATTTTACTTATGTAAACTGACTTGTGGTGATCCACTTCTTCCGGCATTCTGACCATCAGATAATTATCAATCACCTTAAAATTATCTTCCATATTTCACCTCATTTCCTTTTACTTTGTGATCGGGCAGGGATGCTTTTCCTCTGCTCGTCGTGCATTGCGCATGCCGCAAAGCGGCAAATTCCTCGATGCGCCTCTGCACATAAAAAAGAGAACACCATTATTGTGTTCTCTTTTGTAGTCACTTTATTTCTGATCTGCTTATTTACTCTGCATTATTAATCTCTGCAAGAGCAGTTTCTGATTTGTTTGCAAAATCTGTATCCGGGAAATTGTCAATCACCTGTGCATAAGCTTCTTTTGCCTTATCATCATCGCCATTCCGATGATAACTGTTCCCGAGATAAAACAGAGCTTCGCTTTTTGTATTATCATATTGCCATGCTTTTTGGAGATTGGGAATTGCCGCCTCGTAATTCTCCCCACGATAGCTCTCATAACCGGCATTATAGTAATAATCCACCAAATTGACACCAATGATCTCGATCAGTCTGCCATACAAGGTCTGGAATGCCTCCGAGCGCTCTTTATCCGCTGCTTCTTCATCCTCTTCCGCCGCATCAATCGTCTCAAGATAAGAAGCGATCCTTTCAATATTCTCCGGCTCCTCCAGATAAGCATTCACTGCCATCATAAGTCCGTCTGACACCATCACCGCTCCGCTGGTATCCTGATATATCGCAAGCTCTTCTTCGAGCTGTGTATTATCATCAGTCAGCTTTTGAACCTTTTGTTCCAGCTCATCAATAGTTGCCGTCTTTGCATCTGACTGCTCGCTTACAGTACGGAGCTTAGCATTAATATCTGCCTTGGCAGACTGTATCTGTCCCGGAAGTATCAAAAAACATGCAATGGCAATGCCTATGATCACGCCTATCCCAAGATTTAAAAGAGTAGATATACCCCGTGGTTCCTTTTTATTCATGGGCTGAATAATCGTCTCATTGCCGCTCTGATAACGCATTACATGATCGTTATTGCTCTTTTTCTTTGGTGTGTTTCTTGCCGGTTCCTCCGGCATCAGCATATGCTCGACTTCTTTCAAATAACGCAGTGTTGTAGTATTATTTGCATCGATCTGAATGCATTTTGTGAGTTCCCGCTGCGCCTTCTCCCATTCTTCCGTATTGATATATAAAAGTGCCAAAAGCTGATGGGCACGAACATATTTGGGATTATAGGACAAAACCTTTTTCAGCTGTATCACTGCCAGATCCTGACTGTCCTGATAACAGTAAAGAAGTGCCTGATTATATTTTTTGATTGTCTGGTTTATCGTATCCAGCCTGGCCTGATTGGTCTGAATCATATTAATATAATCATCCGCAATATTCTTTTTGGCTCTTAAATTCTTGCTGATTACCCACTCACTTAAAGCGGATACCGTCTCGCCCATTTCAAAATACACAAGTCCCAAAAGGTTCCTTGCATCAATATTATTTTTATTAAATTTTAAGCTCTGCCGTAAGCTGATAATTGCTCCGGATAAATCCCTTACCGTGGCTTTGTCCAAGCCATCATTATAGTAGTGATTGGACATATACATAATTTTCTTATAAAGTGCAACGTCTGCGCCACAGCCCGTACAAAAATCGTGTTCTGATAAACGGCATCCACAATTATAACAAATCATGCCGTTACTCCTGTTCTTCTGTTCTGGGTTTATCCATCATCTTAATTAATATATCCGCCATATCTGTCAAATCCTGATTATAAATGGCTTCCTCTGCATCCTCCACCTCTAGGCTTGGATGGAATTTCCTTAATTCTTCTTCAAAATCAATCATCCTGCATTCTCCTCATCAGGGACTTAACCTGTCCTATCAAATACAATGATCCGACAACATATGCAGTATCCTCACTTGTTTTATCACATAGCAGCTTTTTAAGAGCTTCTCCTGCATCCTCATGAAAGCTGCATCTGATATCCTCATACTGCTCCCATATTCTCGTAAGCTCATCTATTGAAGCGCTTCTGTCTGTCTCTAACACTGTTACAACTGCCTGCGCAAAAAGACCTGAGTCTTCTATCATCTGAATCATTTTTCTGTAACGCTTGTCCGTCACAACACCAAAAAGTAAAATTCTTTTTCCCGCACAGCCATCCCTTGCTGCCGTACGCAAAAAAGCCTCTATTCCATCTTCATTATGGGCTCCATCCAGAAAAACGCCGGGAACTGCCTCTTCCATTCTGCCCGGCCAACAGGCCGCCCACACTCCTTCTCTAATGACATCGGGAGTGATCTTTTCATCTTTGAGTTCCTGAGCCGCCAGAATTGCCAATGAAGCATTTTCTATCTGATAAAGCGCTGAAGTATTCAAAGAAAGGCTAACATAATTATAATAACCAGTATGCAAGGAAAAATCAATGGTTTTATTCTTTATATTCACATTCAAAATCTGATCTTTTCCGAGTACAACTGTCCTACTTTTCTTTTTTTTGGCATATTCGGTCAAAATTCCTGTAACTTCTGTTCTTCTGTCCGTAAATACCACCGGAATATTTTCTTTGATAATTCCCGCTTTTTCCGCAGCAATCTGTTCCAGTGTATCTCCGAGATACTGCATATGATCATATCCGACCTGCGTAATTACACATACAGCCGGAGTTAAAATACTGTTAGTTGCGTCCAGCCTTCCTCCCATCCCGGTCTCCAGCAAAATATAGTCCGGCTGTTTTTCTCCGAAATAACACATTGCCATTAAAAATAGAAATTCAAAATAGGAAGGATGAGATAAGTCATATTTCCCGCTCTCCTTTGCCATTTTCCGGACAAAAGTGAATATTCTGACAAAATCCTCCTTTGTTATCAACTCTCCATTAATGCTGATCCTTTCCCGCATGCTTTCAAGGTGCGGGGAAATGAACATTCCCACACTCCTTTTCCCTTCCATCAGGATAGCACGCAAATAAGCACAAACGGAACCTTTTCCGTTTGTGCCTGCTACATGAATAATTTTGCTGCTTGAGGAATTCCCCGTAAGAAGAGAAAGCATCCTGCCTGTGTCTTCTACGGTATTTTTTGCCGCAAACCTAGGAATCTCTTCTATATATTTTACCGCTTCTTCATAAGATGCCATCCTGCAGTCCTCTCCAAATTGTCACTTATCTTCACTTAAGAATAAACGATCACGTTACTTTCAATTCTTCCTCCCAGCAAAAAATACTTCATAAAACATGTGGTATGCTCCACCGGCAACTGAGATATTCCGAGATTGATCAACGTTCCCTGGTATATATTACCGCCTACCACAATCTCAGCATTTAAGCTGTCTTTTATTACCTTCTCAAGCTCTTGGAATTCATTTCTGCCTTCTTCCCATTCCTCCATTAGCGCATTTCGACTTTGTTCCATCAGTTCCAGCTTTGATGCCAATTCCGCCTCATCGGTATACTTCTTCCGGCATTCGTCCATTTCCGCCGTCAATTCCTTAACCTGTCCCGAGATTTCTTTATTTCTCCTCTTAAGCTGCTGTGCTCTCTGGTATATATCTTTATTACAACCGGCATGCACCACAGTCCGGACTTCCGATGTATTTCCCACCTCTGCTGCCCTGATTCCCTTTTCCGCATGAGTATAGCCGCCGATAACCGCCCCTTTCTTTCCGGTAAGTATCACATATTCATCCGCGGAAACTCTGGAATTCATTATCATATTTGCCTGAACGCTCTCCCCTGCTGTGACAATTGCATCTTCAATAAAGTCTGCAAAAATATTTCCCTTAGCAGAAATCTTTGCTTTCTTTGCTCCCTGAATGCCCCGGCAAAGTATAATATCTCCACCGGCAAACAGATTGACCTCCTCTGCTGCTCCTCTGATCTCAATGTTTCTGCCGGCACAGATCGTTACTCCAGCCTCAACATTTCCATGGATCAACACGTCACCCGGGAATTCTACTTTTCCGGTAATCAGAGTGACGTCGCCATGAATCTCATGAACATTCTGGATATCAATCCCTCCATCCCGGATTTCAATCTTGCCANCCTTTGCAGCAAGATAAACATCCGGTTCATCCGATGAAACAATCACCTGTCCCTTAAGTCCCGATATCTCCTTTTCTACCTCTGCCTTGATCACATTTCCCTTCACATCATAGCCGTCCTGTCCTGCGTGAGCATGATGATAAACAGCAACCGGATCACCCTTTTTGATGTTTTCAAGAGTACTTATACCGGTATAGTCCACACTGCCATCAGGGTTGACCCCCGGTGCACGGTAACGCTCCGGACTGAATTTATACTCGTAATATCCGTTTTTGCCATGGACAACTGCCTGTCCTACAGCCACCTCAATTTCTCTTCGGTATACCTTTTTACGAATCACTGCTGTCAGATTCGACTGATGAAATCCTGTTGTCACACCCTTTTTCTGCAAAAAATCAACCAATTCATCTTTTGTATAATTATCTTTCCCCTCGCCGGGAGGCATCAGGTAAAGAAATGCCTGCATATTATCATCGCTTATTCTCACATAAGAACCATTCTCTTCAATTGATAAAGGCGTCAGCTCCTCCAGAAGATTATGGTGTTTGGATTTCCTTGACGCTGCCTTGGATCTCTTTTTACCGGTGTTATCACCGCTTTTATCAATATCCGCTACCAGCGCATCAACCTCTCGCCGCAGCTCCTCAACTTCCTTCTCTGATAAAAAATCCTGTTCTCTGTCCATTTGCTTATCTCCTTGCAAGGTACAATTCATCACTCTCATGACATATTGTACCCTATTCCTATANCGGTTGCAAACAGATATTTACTCCAGTTTGTGTGGTACTTCATTCTTATATCCATATATCTTTTTAATCAAATGTAATTATGCTTTTTTATCAAATGAAGATATAATCTCATTGTCTGTCATTTTTATAAATGTATCTTTATCATTATGGGGAAACAGCAACTCCATATATAAATNTCCCAGCAANCTCTTTACTTNGNCANCATCAATATTTGTAACGGGAAAATCATTAAGCTCCAGACGTTTTAAATTCTCCAGAATTTTCTCTATGTTCTGCTGTTCAGAAGATTCCAGCTCCGTTTCATTATACGTAGATNCCGAGGCNATNGGCTCCATAATTGNTTTTGTTTCAGGAATGTTGTATACAACATTTTTACATGTTTTCGCAAAACATTCCGGATCATACTCTGCCAGATATCCCAATTCATCCATAGTCAGTGTTTTTTTATTATGTATTTTTAGATATATATTAATAAGATGANTATCTTTTCCCATAATTGTCCTCCTGCACNNCATACCTTCCTTATCATATCTGCCCCTTTACCAGTTTCCGATTCATTGCTACAATTATAATCTGTTTTCAACAGGAACTCAATTCCTAAAAAGGCAATCTCTTATTCCAGCATCATGAATTTTTTTATTGACTTTTACGTTACATCATAGCGTANGATATAAAAAGATGAAATGACACCAATCTTTGACCGTCAAGCTTTTGCCAGTGAAATCCAACAGATAGGAACAGAAAGTCAATGAAAGACAGGGTTCCTCCAAAACATATGAGGAATACACGCAGAAAATCAGATAACAAAACGAAATTGATGACTAGTCTTTTTAATATTGTTATTTACAGCCAATATCCTTAACTTAACGTTTAGATNGGGTATGTGTATGTNAAACGNCCGCTCANANNAAAANAAATCCTACGTCACCACGCTNGATAAAGCGTNCGCGAATTGGTTCCTTNAGGATTTNTTTTCATCTGATGAGCTGGGTTATCGAATGACGCAAAACCCAACTGGGA
>JAAVAA010000032.1 GCA_014804285.1 Lachnospiraceae bacterium
AGGATGCGGTGGAAAGAGTGTTAAAAGGAGAAGATATCTCTCAGGGAGCACTTTACTTTGCTGCAAGAAAATATGCGGATCCTGAAAAGATGAAATGGTTCGACTGCAACCTGACCAGATTGTTTGAGCATGGCGGTCATGAATTCTATACAAACAGTTGAGAAATCTTTGCTTTTCATTGTAAAATGGCTTCTGCTGTGTTAAAATGTTAGTCAGGCTTTTAGGAGTATTTCAAGAAGGAGTATGAGGATGGACATTTTATATAACAGTACCAGAAGTAAAAACGCGCCGGTTACGGCATCGGAAGCAATCTTAAAAGGGCTTTCAGAGGATGGAGGTCTGTTCGTGCCGGATCAGATCCCGGCTTTTGACAAAAGCTTTCGGGAATTATCGGAAATGACTTATGGACAGGTTGCCTATGAGGTGATGAAACTGTACTTATCTGATTTTACAGAGCAGGAGCTTAAAGATTGTATCGCCAAAGCTTATGATTCCAAGTTCGATACGGAGGAAATTGTGCCCATGACGGAGGCAGAAGGAGCATTTTTTCTTGAATTGTTTCATGGGCCGACCATCGCATTTAAGGATATGGCATTGTCCATACTGCCTCACCTATTGATTACATCTGCCAAAAAGAATCACATTAAAAATGAGATCGTTATTTTGACGGCTACATCGGGAGATACCGGGAAAGCCGCTCTTGCCGGTTTTGCAGACGTTGAAGGGACAAGAATTGTTGTTTTTTATCCGAAGAACGGTGTAAGCCCGATTCAGGAAAAGCAGATGATCACTCAAAAAGGAAAAAATACATATGTAGTCGGCATTCATGGGAATTTTGATGATGCTCAAACCGGTGTAAAGAGTATTTTTGGAGATAAAGAGCTTACAGCTTATATGGACGAAAAGGGATTTCAGTTTTCGTCTGCAAATTCCATTAATATAGGACGGCTGGTACCTCAGATTGTTTATTATGTATATGCTTATGCGAAGCTGCTTAAGGAAGAACGCATAAAGGATGGAGAGAGTATTAATGTGGTAGTTCCAACCGGAAATTTCGGCAATATTCTGGCAGCGTTTTATGCAAAGCAGATGGGGCTTCCAATTGGAAAATTAATTTGCGCCTCCAACGAAAATAAAGTTCTTTTTGACTTTTTCCGTACCGGAACCTATGACAGAAACAGGGAGTTTGTTCTTACATCCTCCCCTTCTATGGATATTTTAATTTCTAGTAATTTGGAAAGACTTATTTATCGCTTGGCNGGNAATGATCCGGAGGTNAATAAAGANTTCATGACGGCTCTTAGCAGCAGCGGNGNTTATTCNATCACNGATACCATGAAAGAAAATCTTAAAGATTTTTATGGNAATTATGCNGATGANGAGGAGACGGCAGCAACCATCCGCAGGATTTATGAAAATACCGGATATGTGATNGACACNCANACNGCAGTNGCNGCTTGTGTCTACNAAAAATATCAAAAAGGAGACNAANGATCAGACNGTNGCAGTGATNGCTTCTACGGCNAGTCCGTATAAGTTNACCAGAAGCGTNATGACTGCGATTGATGACCAGTATCATAANATGGGGGATTTTGANCTGGTGGATGAATTGTGCCGTTTATCGGGNACAGAAATNCCGGAGGCAATCAGAGANATCAGNGAGGCTCCGATNCTGCATGATCATGTGTGTGAAAAGGCAGAAATGAAGCAGANNGTAATGGATTTNTTGGGGATATAAANTTGTTTTAAGGGTTATTTTGAGGGGAAGAACAAAAGAGGGGATTTATGGGGTATGAAGCGTATTTTAATGGTGGATGATGTTACAACAAATCTGAAGTGTGCAATGGAGGTTCTTAAGGGATCTTATGAGATCTCAACAGCCAAATCAGGNCGACAGGCATTTCTTTTGCTGAGAGAGTTTATACCGGATNTGATTCTGCTTGANATTAATATGCCGGAGATGAACGGTTATGAGGTAATGGAAAAACTGAAGGAAAATCCGGATACCAAGGANATTCCGATTATTTTTCTGACTGCGGAGACCGACCGGGAAAGCGAGATCAAGGGACTTAAGATGGGGGCAATGGATTTTATCCGTAAGCCCTTTGAACCGGAAATCATGNGAAGCCGGATTGATAAGATNTTGCAGATGACGGATCAGAAGAAGGAATTAATGAATATAGCTCAAAAGGATGGGCTGACAGACCTNCTTAACAGANGGTATCTGGAAAATATGTTGAATAAAACGGATTNNGCNCAGGAAAAAGGATTTTTTATGNTGCTTGATCTNGATAATTTTAAGNAGGTCAATGATACCTTCGGACATGTGGTAGGAGATGATGTACTGATCCGGTTCNCCAGGGTACTTCAGGAAGAGGTGGAAAGTAAGGATTCGGTATGCCGTGTNGGCGGAGATGAGTTTATTGTTTTTATTTCCGGTGAGAGCGATAAGAATAAGATNAAGAGTACCGCGAGAAGGATGATTGCCGGAATTGAATTTGAAGTGAACGATCTGCTTGCGGATGCCTGTGATTTTAAGCTTTCCGTATCTGTGGGAATTGCCGAAAAACCGGAGGATGGCAGTACTTTCTCAGATCTTTATTCGGCGGCGGATAAAGCGCTGTACTATGTGAAACAAAACGGAAAACGGGGTTATCATTTTTATAGCAGTGAGGATAAAGGCAAAAGCAATGAGGAGGAGAGTAACCTTATTGATCTCTTGCAGTTACAGCGTCTGATACAGGAAAAAGGACAGAGCAACGGAGCATATCGGGTAGAATATGATGGATTTAAACGTATTTATCATTTTGTTTCCCGCTGTATGGAAAGAAAGAGTCAGGATGTTCAGCTGGTTCTGTTTACAGTTGTAGATAATGGAAGCGTTGAGCTTGATGCAGGAAGGGCGCTGCCGGCAATGGAAACCCTTGAGGAAGCTGTTTCCAAATCATTGCGTCGTGGTGATGTGGCAACGAAATGCGGGAGTACACAGTATGTGGCAATTTTGATGAATGCATCATCAGAAAACGGTGATCTGGTAGTGCGCAGAATCAGGAAGAAATTTACAGAGCTGTGTAAGGATGATGGTCTTTCGCTGGAATATGAGATGTTGAGTGTGGGAAAAAGAGAGGACACGGAAAAATAAAGAAAACGATTTAAGGCTGGTCAAATCTGACCAGCCTTTTAGTATTTTAAATTAATGAATAGCAAATCAGCGATTCTGAATATCTACATAAGTCTGCTCGTTTCCGATCGGCTTATAGGCAGGACGGATGATCTTGCCGTTGTTCGCAAGCTCTTCCATACGGTGAGCGCTCCATCCGGAAATACGTGCAATAGCAAAGATAGGAGTGTAAAGTTCCATAGGAAGATCCAGCATGTGATATACAAAACCGGAATAAAAGTCTACGTTGATGCTGACACCCTTGTACATCTGGCGTTCTTCGGAAATAATCTTCGGTGCAAGGGACTCTACCAGAGAGTAGAGCGCAAATTCTTTTTCCAGTCCTTTTTCAACGGAAAGTTTTTCAACGAAGGATTTAAAGATCACGGCACGTGGATCGGACTTAGAGTAAATGGCATGACCAACTCCGTAAATCAGACCTGCATGATCAAAGGCCTCCTTATGAAGAAGCTTCTTAAGGTAAAGACTGACTTCTTCTTCATCCGTCCAGTCACGGACTTCTTTTTTCATTTCCTCAAACATTTGGACAACTTTAATGTTGGCACCGCCGTGTCTTGGCCCTTTCAAGGAGCCGATGGCTGCCGCAATGACAGAGTAGGTGTCCGTCAGAGAGGAAGTGACAACATGGGTGGTAAAACTGGAATTATTACCGCCGCCGTGCTCCATATGAAGAACCAAAGCCACATCCAGAAGCTTTGCCTCTAAAGGAGTGTAGGAACTGTCGGGACGGAGAATATGTAAAATGTTTTCCGCCATGGATAGTTCGGGAACAGGCTGATGAATAAACAGGCTTTTCCCGTCATGGTAATGGCAATAAGCCTGATAACCGTAGATTGATAAGAGCGGAAACAGGCTGATCAGCTGAAGACACTGACGCAAAACATTGGGAAGGGATACATCATCGGCCCTGTCATCGTAAGAATAAAGAGTCAGGACACTACGGGCCAGAGTATTCATCATATCACTGCTTGGAGCNTTCATGATNATATCCCTTACAAAGCTNGTAGGCAGACTTCTGTATTTGGATAAAAGCAGNCGGAAATCCGCCAGTTCTTTTTCATTTGGCAGCTTGGAAAAAAGAAGNAGATAAGTAATNTCTTCAAANCCAAANCGNCCNTCTTTGGTNAANCCGTTNACCAGATCCTGCACATCNTAACCGCGNTAAAATAAGCGGCCGTGCGCAGGNCGNGAAACNCCGTCNACNATCTCTGTGGCNCGTACGTCNGAAATNTTNGTAAGTCCNGCNAGNACNCCNTTGCCGTTTAAGTCGCGAAGACCTCTCTTNACATCGTATTTNGTAAAAAGNTCNGTATCAATAATGTCTGCCTGTTCACTCATCTTAGCAAGACGAATAATATCGGGGGTAATTTCTGAAAANNCATTATGATCCATTAAAAAACTCCTTTCNCTGTNTATATTATAAAACCGGTAAAATAAATTTGACCTGTGTATAATGAAAGACCAATTGCCGAAATAATTTTAGAATATTTCAGAAAAAGTTAACATAACCATCTTAACATGACTGTAACTTTCAAACAAGAGNAAAAAATATNAAATATTTGTAAANTCCCCAAGTTTTGNAAAAAATGGGAGCTCNAAATATTGACTTTTAAAACCAGGTCTGCAATAATACAATAGATGTGCCNNNTTGCACACCANAAGTAAAATACCGCAGTCNGAAGNCNTTTGAAGGGTGCNGNCAGCGGTGAAAATATACACNATATTAAGGAGGATGACATATGTCAACAAAAGCTTATTATCCAATTTCCGAAATAGGCGCNGGTAAAGTTGGTTTTTCCAAAACCCGTTCTATTATCGAAGCTGCTTTTTACGGAAACAACGTAGTAAAGGTAAACACCTTAAAAGAAGCTTATGANTTAGCNAAGAATTCACCCGGAACCATNGTTACGGACATGCCTGTTAAGGATGGCGAAACATTTGGTCTTGAGAAAGACGCAAAGGTTCTGTTATTCAACGATGGCGCTGTAACCGGACGTTACGCNGCAGCACGCCGTATTAANGGCGAGCCCGGTGTTGACGAGGCAAAGCTTGATAAAGTTGTTATGGACGCTGTNTANGANACNCGTTGGAAAACCATGTATCATGCAGAGTGTTTCGTAGGTCTTGATCCTGAATTTATGGTAAAAGCTCACCTTCTGATTCCGGAAGGAGAAGAGAATCTGCTTTACAACTGGATGATCAACTTCCAGTATATGTCAGATGAGTATGTAAAAATGTACAAAAATTCCAAACCTGTTGGTGACGGAAAGGAGCCTGATATTTACATCTTCTCAGATCCTCAGTGGGCACCTCATGAGGCACCGGATGTGGATTACAGCTGCTTAAGCGATCCTCTTACCCTTTGCTATTTCGATACCAACCAGAACTGCGCAGCAATTCTTGGTATGAAATATTTTGGTGAGCATAAGAAGGGTACACTGACCATGGCATGGGCTCTGGCTAACAGAAACGGCTATGCAGCATGCCACGGCGGACAGAAGGAATATACTTTGGCTGACGGTTCCAAGTTCGTAGCATCTGTTTACGGTCTGTCAGGATCCGGTAAGTCTACTCTGACACATGCAAAGCACGGCGGAAAGTATCCGATCACCGTACTTCATGACGATGCGTTTATTATCAATACAGATACCTGTGCTTCCGTTGCTTTGGAGCCTACTTATTTTGATAAGACAGCAGATTATCCTACAGGATGTCCGGATAATGAGTATCTGTTATCCGCTCAGAACTGCTCCGCAACTCTTGATGAGAACGGAAAGATCCAGCTTGTAACAGAAGATATCAGAAATGGTAACGGACGTGCAATCAAGTCCAAATTATGGTCTCCTAACCGTGTGGATAAGATCGATGCTCCCGTTAATGCAATTTTCTGGATCATGAAGGATCCTACCATTCCTCCGGTAGTAAAGCTTGACGGTGCTGCACTGGCATCTGTTATGGGCGCTACTTTGGCAACCAAGACCTCTACTGCAGAGCGTGTTGCAGCTGGTACTGATATGAACGCACTTCGTATCGTTCCTTATGCAAACCCGTTCAGAACCTATCCTCTGGTTAACGACTATGAGAAGTTCAAAAAGCTGGTAGAAGAGAAGAACGTTGCATGCTACATTGTTAATACCGGTGATTTCATGGGTACAAAGGTAAAACCTGCTGATACACTTGGCATTCTTGAGACAATCGTTGAAGGAAAGGCTAAATTCGAGAAGTGGGGCAACTTTGATGATGTAGAGATCATGTATGACTGGGATGGCAAGACAGCTGACTTTAAGCCTGACTTAAATGATCCTGAGTACAAGGCTGCTTTAAAGTCTGCTATGCAGAACCGTGTAGACGCTGTTAAGGGCTTTGCAGAAAAGAAGGAAGGTTATGATAAGCTTCCTGATGAAGCACTTGCTGCAGTTCAGAAACTGGTTGATGCACTCAACTAATCAAAACATGAGCGGGTATACCCTTCGGGGTGTACCCGTTTTTTAGGTCTAAAGTTCAAAATTTCCAGTTGTATTATGGGAAGATATTGGATATAATAAAAGCAACCTGAAATGTGCGATAATTCCTGTTGTTTTGAACCTACAGATACTTTAAACGGGATTCCTATATTTCCTTGCGGCTGTCAAGCCCTCACTTCCGGAAAGCATGCTTTCTGAAAGGATTGGAAGGGAAGGCAAAAGCACAGGCTGCGGTTACCCACCTAGCATGGCTAGGAGTCAAAAGACAGGAACCGGCATTTTGGGGATATACCGAAAGGTGTAAATTTTACAAAAGAAAAGCAGCCTGTTTGCGGGCTGCTTTTCTTGACANANGNNCGNTNAGCGTGTTTCTCATCGTTTNCCTGNCTGACAGATTGATGTTTGANGATGGAATATCTGATTTTGGATGAGGAGTAAAGAGAAATTTATGGAAAAAAGGTTTCGGATATTGGGAAAGCTGATGCTTACGATCCTTTTGGCAGCGGCATTTATTTATCTGATTGCCAGAGATGTGACGGTGTGGCAGCTTAAGCAGCCAAAGGGGGAACTGGCAGATCCGGGGGAGGTCCGGATTTTGACGGAGGAAATCCTTTTGACGGATGCAGTGGTGCCGGATAAGGAGGGGCTTAGAAATTTCTGGAAACAATATGAAAGCGAATATTTGGATTATGGTACATACAAACAGATTTTTGGATATCTGAGTGCTGAAGTAAGTGATTATCTGTATGAGAGAAAATATAAAGACGAGTTTTATATCCTGAAAGAAGACTGGTACGACAGTTATAACAAGCTGTTGAAGGAAGTGGGATTACAGGAAGAAATCCGAAAAGAGCAGGTGAACATCCTGTGCGGAAACCCTTATCTTACCGGGGAGAATCGTATGAAAGAAGGGGAACTTCTCTGCAATGGTTCAGAAAGATACCTTGTTGTTTCTCCGGAGTTTGAAAATTGTGAATTCAGTACCGTGCAGGCTTATGTAAGAGAAAACCGTCTTTTGGTACTTGTAAAGAGCCTGACAGGAGAGCAGGAGCTTGATAATGTGTGGATCATGGAATGTAATACGCAGGAACTGCGTTTTTTTGACGGTTATTATGAAATTTCCCTGCCGATGGATCGTTTAATACCGCAGACTCTTGCAGAGATAGAACAGTCAGAGNAAGCAGGNGGNTGCAGGGAGCAGATTGCNGANCTGAAATTCAAAGANGGAAGTCTTAACGGGCTGTCTGTTAAACGTAAGAAAGTANGCGGCAAGCTNTTAGGTTTGGGAGAAGGNACGCTGGAGGTAGAAGGAGCAGGTGTGCTGGAAGTNGCGGAAGATTGTGTGGGATATCAGCTTTATGATNAATTGNAGACTGCCGGATTNAAGGATCTTCCNATCGGATATTCTTTTGCGGATTTTGTGNTGGAAGANGGAAAGATATGTGCTTTTCTGCTGGTACGGAAAGAGAAGATGGAAAATATCCGGGTGGCAGTGAAGAATAATGATAATGGACAGATNTATCATTCGGAGATTNATTTGGTCTGTCCCGATGGNATGAAGGTTTTCTATGGAGAATATGAAGACCGGAAGGAGANGGAGATTCCTGCNGGGGAAAGNTTTTGTNTCGAAAAGGACAGTGAGTATTTAAAAGGGGGACGTGTGGAGATTCGGNCAGAAGTTCAGTCGGGCAGGATTGAAGTAACCTCCCAGCAGCGTGCATATGGCACTCCTGCTTACCGGGGAATCATAGAGATTGCAAATACCGATCAGGGGATGGTGCTGATCAATGAGCTTCCTCTGGAAGAATATCTATATTCAGTCGTGCCCAGTGAAATGCCTGCATCTTACCCGATGGAAGCGTTAAAGGCACAGGCTATTTGTGCAAGAACCTACGGATACCGATATCNGACACAGCCGGGATATGGAAGCATAGGGGCTCATGTGGATGACAGTGTAAGCTATCAGGTATACAATAATATTGCAGAGAATGTGAATTCCACAAGAGCGGTAAAGGAGACTTCAGGAATTGTTTTGTATTATGGCGAGGAGCCTGTAAATGCTTATTATTACTCTACATCCTGCGGCTTTGGAAGCGATGCGGGTGTGTGGAATGAACAGCAAAAGGGAGAAATGCCATATTTAAAATCCATTTATAGCGGCCTGGCTGCTGAAGGAGATTATGGGGAGCAACTGCTGCCAGAGGAGCTTGTCGATGAAGAGTGCTTCAGGGAATATATTTCGCAGGTAGATGANCAGGCGTTTGAGAAGGAGGAACCATGGTTTCGGTGGAGGTATACAGTGGAAGAATTGGATGTGTCCATGATAGCGGATCGGTTAAAGGAACGATATCATGCTGTCCCTGATAAGATTCTGCGCGAAAANGAAGAGGGCTTCGTCAAAGAAGAACCCGGAGAGATCAAAGAGATTTATGATATTCGNTGTCTGAAGCGGAAGGAAGGCGGTGTCATGGATGAGCTTTTGNTGGATACAGATCAGGGAACCTATAAGGTGGTATCAGAATATAATATCCGTTATATTTTAAACCAAGAAAATGAGGTGATGCGGCAGGATGGATCGGTTTATAAAAGCAGTACGCTTCTGCCCAGTGCCTACATATCAATTGATACTGTCAAATCGGGGGAAAATGTGGTAGGATATACTATATTTGGCGGTGGCTACGGACACGGTGTAGGAATGTCACAAAATGGTGCAAAAGCCATGGGACTTATGAATTCGGATTGTGAGGAGATCATAACCTTTTATTTTGGNGACTGCCGGATGGAAAACATTTATGGATGAGGATGCTTCATGTTTAAAAGACTCTTATTTATCGGATATGATTTTGGAAAGCATATGAGTAAAAAAAATATCAGTGCATTTGCTGCCAGCACAGCTTTCTTTATCTTTTTGTCACTGATTCCCGCGCTGATGCTGCTTTGCGCATTGATTCCGTATACGCCGCTTACGGAAGCNAACCTTATGAGNGTGGCAACGGAAATATCACCGGAGGCCATGCATCCGCTGTTGATCAATATTATTGCGGATGTCTACGAAAAATCTGTTGGAATCATCTCTGTTACGGCTATCGCAACACTCTGGTCAGCAGGAAAAGGNGTGNTGGCGCTGATGAGAGGTTTAAATGCGATTAATGATGTGGAAGAAAACAGAAANTATTTCATTCTCCGGCTGGCAGCATGCATGTANACCATATTGATTCTGCTTGCAGTGATCTTTTCGCTGCTTGCGATGGTGTTTGGAAATACGCTGGTCGGACTGATCGAGGATAGGATTCCTCAAACTNCTTTTTTNTTTAATCTGCTGATGCATTTTCGGATNCTCTTTGTGTGGCTGGTGCTTACCCTGGTGATCGCATTGATGTACACCTATGTGCCGGGGGCAAAGCTGGGATTTAAAATGCAGCTTCCGGGAGCCGTGATTGCCGCAGTAGGGTGGAGTATTATGACATGGGCGTTTTCCGTATACGAAAACGAATTTAACGGTTTTAATACTTATGGAAATCTGACAACCATCATCATTTTGATGTTGTGGCTTTACGCAGGCATGCATATTATTTTGGGCTGTGCCTATATAAACCGGTATTTTAAACCGGCTTTTCAGTTCTTTATAGGAAAAAAGGGTGTTGACAAGCGAAAGAAGATTGACTAAAATAAGTGCAGTTGAATAAATGGCTGTGAAGGTGCCAAGTAACATATTATTTTCTGCCAGAGAGAGGGAGTCACCGGCTGAAAGCTTCCTTAAGTTCAGATAATATGCGAATTTCCCACNGGAGCTTTCGAATTGAAGCAGAANTAAGCNANTTTTGTGAGTAGGTTCGGACGTGGCGCGCGTTAAGCGAATGAAGTGTCTGCCGGATGGCAGAAANNTGGGTGGTACCGCGGAGAAATTCGTCCCTTGTATGGAAGCATNCAGGGGATTNTTTATGCACNNNNANNCATAAGGAAGTAAAAAAATAAAAAGGAGANAAGTAAAATGATGTTTAATGCAGACGAATTGAAAAAGGCTTTTATGGATGACATTCAGGCNGCAAAGTCTGANNTCCAGCTTTCCGAGGTTTGGAAAAAATACCTTNGCAAGACCGGTTCTGTGCANGGNTTGATGAATGGAATCAAGCAGGTTGCNAAGGAAGAAAAGAANGCATATGGNCAGTTTGTGAATGANGTNAAGACCTGGGTTCAGGAGAAATATGATGAGAAAAAAGCGCAGATNGANGCNTTTGAACTGCAGCAAAAGTATGANAAGGAGACCATAGANGTAACNGTNCCGGTNAAGATCCGNCCNATGGGAAATCTTCATCCGTTAACGAAAGTTAAGTATGAGATAATCAATGTATTTTCNGGTATGGGATTTGAAATNNGTGAATTTGCGGAGATAGAGGATGATGACCATAACTTTACNAGNCTGAATGTATTAAAGGATCATCCNTCNAGAGANATGCAGGATACCTTCTGGCTGACAGAGGATCTGCTTCTGCGTACCCATACATCACCGGGNCAGATTCNTGTGATGGACAGCNAGAANCCGCCNATCAAGGTGCTTATTCCCGGCAANGTATTCCGTTCCGATTCGGATGCCACCCATTCGCCTATGTTCAGCCAGATGGANGGNCTGGTGGTNGATAAGCANATTACNCTNTGCGACCTTCANGGTATGTTAGATGAATTTGTNAAAGGGNTGTTTTCCGATGCGGCCAAGACAAGNCTGCGTCCTTCNTATTTCCCGTTTACCGAGCCGTCGGTAGAGGTAGATGTGAGCTGCTTTAAGTGCGGCGGAAACGGNTGNTCNCTTTGTAANGGAACCGGCTGGATTGAGATCTTAGGNGGCGGTGTNGTGAATAAGAAGGTNCTTGAAAACTGCGGTATTGATTCGGAAGAATATTCAGGNCTTGCNTTTGGNATTGGAATNGAGCGTATTGCCATGCTGAAATANGGAATTAANCATATGGGNAAGNTNTTNGAAAATGATATNGANTTTTTAAAACAATTTAAGGCATAGTTGGAGGTGNGATCGTGAAAGTATTACTTAGTTGGTTAAANGAATATGTAGATATTGATGTAACGCCGAAGGAACTTGAGGAAAANNTGTTTTCAGCNGGACTTGAGGTGGAAGAGGTTGTATATCTTGGTGANAATATTGAGAAAATATATGTGGGNCAGGTNACTTCCATTGAGAAATATGAGGGAACNCACCTNTACATCTGCCANATTGACTGNGGAGAGCNGGGGCATGATCATCTGATCCTTACCGGCGCTGACAATGTATTTCAGGGAGCNAAGGTTCCNGCCTGCTTAGTGGGNGCNAAGCTTCCTAACGGGATGGAGATCACACCGAGGAAGATGAAGGATATGANNTCCTACGGNATGCTTTGTTCAGGGGAAGANCTNGGTCTTAANAAGGATTGGTANCCGGGCGCNGATGTGAACGGTATTATGATCCTTGNTGATGACGCTCCGGTTGGAGAGGATATTAAGACNTATCTGGANCTGGATGATTATGTGTTTGATATTTCCATTACCGCNAACCGTCCGGANTGNCAGTCNGTNCTTGGCATTGCCCGTGANGTTGCTGCTTTNCTNGGAAAAGAGATCAAAAATCCGGATATGAGCTATACCTGTGAGGACANNGTCAATGAAGATATCAGCGTGACGGTTGTTGANNAGGANGTCTGCCCGAGATATTTAGGACATTATGTATATGATGTCCAGTATAAGGAATCNCCTCTTTGGATGAAGAGAAGGCTGATTGCAGTNGGGCATAATGCNATCAATGCCATGGTGGATNTTACAAANTATGTNTTGGTNGAAATCGGCCAGCCTATGCACGCTTTTGATCTTAGTACCTTAGAGGGCAGTTCTATCGTTGTCAGACGGGCAACGGAGGGCGAAGAGCTGATTACGTTGGACGAGAAGAAGCGTGTTCTGGATGGCAGCAATTTACTGATCTGCGATAAAGTAAAAGCGGTAGGTCTTGCCGGGGTTATGGGAGGCCTTAACAGTGAAATTACAGAGAACACAAAGGAAGTTCTGTTCGAGTCTGCGAAATTCGTGAAAGACAGTGTCCGTAAGACTGCGAGACGGCTGGGACTTCATTCGGATGCGGCAGCCCGTTATGAGAAGGGTATCGACGAATATTCTGTGGAATGCGGTATGGCAAGAGCATTAAATCTTACCCAGACTCTTGGCGTAGCCAAAATCAGTTCCTCTNATTTTGATGTGAGTGCCGGTGCNTCTACAGAAAAAAGAGTGATCAAGGTAGAAACTGCAAAGGTGAATTACGTNCTGGGNATTGAGGTNCCGGAAGAGGAAATGGTCNGGATNTTAAAGAANCTTGCCTTTGAAGTAGAACTNCANGATGGAATNCTTACTTTGGCTNTTCCNCGCTANCGTGAGGANATTGAGAATTATCAGGATATTGCGGAAGAAGTGATCAGAGANTATGGTTACGATAAGGTGGTTCCTACNTTCCTTGGCGAAGCCCTTGTTACCAACGGCGGATTAAGNGGNGAACAGAGTAAGGAACTGNNNNTNAAGAANTTNCTGTGNACTCAGGGATATTTTGAAATTCAGACCATTGCCATGACAGCNAAGGGAGAGTTTGATCAATTCCTGATTCCGGAGGANGCAAAGGAGNGGAAGGCTGTNGAGATTTTGAATCCGATCACNGAGAATCTCAGCATTATGAGAACTTTTATGNCGCCCGCNATGGTAAAGGCNCTTGAGAATAACATCAAGAACGGTCAGTCCGATTTAAGATTCTTTGAGCTTGCNAATATCTATCTTCCNAAGGATTTACCGCTGATGGAAGCTCCTNATGAGATNAAAACNCTGTGTCTTGGAACCTCCGGCACAGAAGAAGATTTCTTTACCATGAAAGAGACTTTGGAGAATCTGGCGGCATATAATGATCTTACCTTTAAGTATCAAAAGGGAAATGTGCCCTATCTTCATCCGGGAAGGACTGCGGAAGTATATTGCGGCGGAGAACGGATTGGTGTNTTTGGCCAGCTGCGATATGATATTATTGATTCGCTTGCTATCGCAAAGGATAANAAGGCGGANACCANNATNTTTATTGCAGAGNTNAATTANGANGTNCTTAAGACNAAGTTNAANGAAAANATCNANTATGTGCCGGAATCTCCCTATGCGAAGACCAGCAGAGATATTTCCATGGTAGTGGATAAGAAAGTAGAATGCGGACAGATCATTGAGACAATTGAACATGCAGATGAGCTTGTCTCCAAAGTGGAGCTGTTTGATATATTTGAAAGTGAAAAGCTGGGATTCGCAAAGAAGAGCATGGCATTTAAGATTGAACTTGCCAGTGCCNAAAANGATGTTACCGATGAAGTGACAGACGAAGTAATCGGAAAGATTGTGAATCTGCTCAGTGATACTTACGGAGCGCAGATGCGCAGCTGATGTAATGGTCAGGNGGATAGATGGTTGAATGGAGGACTGGAAATGGAAAAGAAAAATACTTGGGAAACCTATAGTAACAAACAGCTAAAGGAAGTAGATGCGTTTGCGGATGAATACCGCAGCTTTCTGGATGAAGGAAANACNGAGCGGGAGTGNGTGGACNTNATTGTCAACATGGCGGAAAAAGCGGGATACAGCGAGCTTCAGGAGGTCATGAAAGAGGGCAGGACGCTGAAAGAGGGNGATAAGGTTTATGCNGTATGCATGAACAAGTCGGTTGTGATGTTCCGTATNGGAAGACGTCCCATNACGGANGGAATGAANATTCTGGGNGCNCATATTGATTCNCCNAGACTGGATGTNAAGCAGAACCCTCTCTATGANGATAGCGGCTTTGCCTATTTAGATACCCATTATTACGGCGGGGTAAAGAAATACCAGTGGGTGGCAATTCCNNTGGCGCTTCACGGNGTNATCGTAAAAAAAGANGGNACNACNGTGGAAATTAATATTGGGGAAAGCGAAGAAGATCCGGTATTTTTTGTATCCGATCTGTTGATTCATCTGGCAAGCGAACAATTGGAAAAGAAGGCATCTAAGGTGATCGAGGGTGAGGCTCTTGATATTATCATTGGAAACCGCCCNATTACCATNGGAAAAGAGAAATCAAAGAGNGAGAAANATGCGGACGATTNNGANNGTGANAANAANNANGCNCAGGANGCAGTGAAAAAGGGTATTCTGGATATTTTAAAGAAGAATTATGGTGTGGAAGAAGAGGATTTCCTTTCCGCAGAATTGGAAGTGGTTCCTGCCGGAAAGGCCAGAGAAGCAGGTCTTGACAGGAGTATGATCTTAGGTTATGGACAGGACGACAGAGTATGTGCTTTTTCGTCCCTGAAAGCCATGCTGGAAGTGGAAGATACAGACCGGACGGCATGCTGCCTTTTAGTGGATAAAGAAGANATTGGCAGTGTGGGCGCTACCGGTATGAAGTCNCGGTTTTTTGAAAACACATTGGCTGAGGTGATGAATCTNGNGGGAGAGTATTCGGAGCTGAATGTAAGGAGAGCNTTGGCGNCATCCTGTATGCTTTCTTCCGACGTAAGCAGCGCTTACGATCCTTCCTATGCCTCAAGCTTTGATAAGAAAAACGTTGCTTATCTTGGAGGAGGNATGGTGTTTAATAAGTTCACCGGTTCAAGAGGAAAATCAGGCTCCAATGATGCCAATGCGGAATATCTGGCACACATCCGCCAGATCTTTGAGAAGGACAAGATTAATTTCCAGACAGCNGAGCTGGGAAGAGTGGATTTAGGCGGCGGCGGAACCATTGCCTATATTCTGGCGCTGTACGGAATGAATGTAATCGACAGCGGTGTTGCGGTGCTCAATATGCACGCTCCATGGGAAGCGACCAGTAAAGCTGATGTGTACGAGGCAAAGCGGGGATATGTGGCTTTCTTAAAGGGAGCAGACCTGTAATGAACGGGACAGAACTCAAAACTTCGGATTTTGCTTTTGACCTGCCAAAGGAGCTGATTGCTCAGGATCCTTTAAAGGACAGGACGGCTTCCAGACTTCTGATGGTAAACAAAAATACCGGAGAATTGCAGCATGAAAAATTTCGAAATATTATTGATTATTTAAGACCGGGGGACTGTCTGGTGCTCAATAACACCAGAGTTCTTCCGGCAAGACTTCTTGGAGTCAAAGAGGATACCGGCGCAGCGGTGGAGATACTTTTATTGAAGCGCCAGGCAGGCGATATATGGGAAACGCTTGTAAAGCCGGGAAAGAAGCTTCGTCCAGGGGCAAAGGTGCGGTTTGGAGACGGTAAGCTGCGGGCAGAAATTATGGCAGTGACGGAGGAAGGAAACCGACAGGTACAGTTCTTTTACGAAGGAATCTTTGAGGAGGTTTTGGATCGGCTCGGNGAAATGCCGNTGCCTCCTTATATAACCCATAAGCTTCAGGATAAAAACCGTTATCAGACTGTGTATGCAAAATATGACGGCTCCGCAGCAGCNCCTACGGCGGGACTGCATTTTACGGAAGAACTGTTGTCTAAGATTGAAGCAAAGGGAGTGAAGNTGGCTTATGTNACTCTTCATGTGGGNCTTGGNACTTTTCGACCGGTGAAAGCNGAGAGCCTTNNGGAGCATCACATGCATTCTGAATATTATCAGATTTCCGAAGAGGCNGCGGAGATCATTAATGAAACAAAGCAAAGCGGAGGACGGGTAATCTGCGTCGGCACTACAAGCTGCAGGACCATAGAAAGNGCTGCGGATGAAAATGGTNTNTTGAGAGAGTCNTGCGGGGATACTGATATTTTCATTTATCCGGGATACCGGTTTAAAGTTCTGGATGGTCTGATCACCAATTTTCATNTGCCGGAATCCACGCTTGTCATGCTGGTCAGTGCATTGGCTGGCAGGGAGCATGTTTTGAGGGCATATGAGGAAGCTGTAAGAGAAAAATATCGATTTTTTTCTTTTGGAGACGTATGCTTTTTTACGGATGACTTTACAAAAAATTCCGAATAGATTAATATAGTAACAAAGAAATAAGAAAAAAGCCGAAATTAAAAACTATAAGAGATTGTATTTGGCAATGGAGGTTAGGGTGACATGGAGGAGAGAAGAAGGGCAAACAGAAGAAAACTGGTGTCTAAACTGGTAGTAAAAAGATTGGACAGAAGCGAAGAGGAAGAAGTAGAAATCGAAATCGTTGATGTGTCCAAATCGGGAATTGGTTTTCAGTGTGAACAGCTTTTGGGAATTGGATCGGTATATGAGGGATTTCTTAGAATCTGGACACAGGAAGTTATCCATGCTTTTTTGGAAATTGTACGCATTGAAAAGAAAGAGGATGGCTTCCATTACGGAGCTATTTTCATTGGTATGCCGGCATCGGATGCGTCAAGAATTGAAGTGTACGATACTGTGGAAAGCTTGAAGCAGGATTGATATAATGGCGGGTTGGGATTATGTGATTTTAACAGCGTCAAATGAGGAACAGGCAAAGGGGTACCGGCTTCAAATTGAACATCGGAGGAAGAACGGACTCATTTCTGCTGATTGCGTATATGAGGTGCTTCCTGATCCGGAAGGAAAAAGAGTCGGGTCGGGAGGTGCTACTTTTCATGTACTCAGATATCTGACGGAGCAGATTGGTGAGAGAGCAGATGATTGCCTGAGAGGGAAGAAAGTGCTGGTGATTCACTCAGGAGGAGACAGTAAACGGGTTCCCCAGTACAGTGTGTGTGGGAAACTGTTTTCACCGGTTCCGAGAAAACTTCCTGACGGAAGTCTATCTACCTTGTTTGATGAGTTTATGATATCGATGTCGGTTGTTGCCGACAGGATTAAGGAGGGCATGCTGGTATTATCCGGTGATGTGCTTCTTCTTTTTGATTTTGAAAATCTTGATATTCAATTTTGCGATTCTGCCGCTATTTCCATCAAAGAACCGGTAAGCACAGGGAAAAATCATGGAGTGTTTCTGTGCAGGACGGATGGAATGGTGCAAGAGTTTTTACACAAAAAATCAGAAGATATGCTCAAAAGTATCGGTGCAGTAAACGAACAGGGATGCGTGGATCTGGATACCGGTGCGGTATTATTTGACAATGAAGTACTTGCAGCGTTATTAGGACTGGTCTGCACGGACGGAAAAATAGATGAAAAGAAATATGACCAATTTGTCAATGAAAGGGCGAGAATAAGCTTTTACGGTGACTTTTTGTATCCGCTTGCAGCAGGAGCTTCCCTGGAGGAATTTTATAAACAGGCACCGGAAGGAAGTTTTTGTGAGGAGTTGAGATGGTGTCGGGAAAAGATCTGGGCAGCGCTTTCAAAATTTGGAATGAAGGTAATCAGTTTATCTCCTGCAAAGTTTATTCATTTTGGGACAACTGGGGAACTGCTTGAATTTCTCACGGAAAAGATTGATGATTATCAATCCTTTGGCTGGACAAAAGCTGCTGGAACGAATCGGAAGGAAGATGGATATTCGGTGAGGAACAGCTTTATTGATCCGGAAGCAGTGATATGCAGGGGGAGTTATCTGGAAAACAGTTATCTTGGGAAAGGCGTAAAGGTTATGGAAGGAGCCGTTCTCTCGGAAGCGGCTGTTGAAAAGCTTACCATACCGGCACATACAGTTTTGCATGTAGTGAAGCAAAAAAGCGGACGTTATGCGGCCAGGGTATACGGTGTGAAAGATAATCCCAAAGGTACCTATAAGGAAAATGCTACATTTTTGAACGGACGAATCAGAGATATGTTGGAGCATTACCGTATTCCTGTCAGTGAAGTATGGGATGGGGATGCGGACAGTTTGTGGGAAGCCAGACTTTATCCATTGGAAGATTCTTGTCAGGAAGCGGCAGAGAATTCTCTGTTGCTTGATGCAATGGCATCGGGAAATGCCGGAGAGAGGGAAGTACAAAATTGGCGCAGGAAAGAACGGATCAGCCTTTGTGACAGTTTTAATCAGGCGGATGTTGAATCGGTGTTACCTTTTGAAGAGGAGCTGCGCAGAAAGATTCTGATAGAGTGTTTTATACAAAAACTGTCGGAAGGGGCAGGGCGGAAAGAAGCAGTATCCCTGTTGGGGAACCGATCAGCAGATGAAAGGCTTCAAAAGGAGTTGCTAAGGCGGGCGTCTCATAGTACTTACGATATTGCCATGCGAATCTATGATGCCTTTGGCATGGAGAACGAATGCTTTGCAGTAATCAAAAAACAGATCGCAGACGGAATGAAGGGAAATTGTGGTTTTCGTGAGAATATACATATTATTCGGGATGAGGTTAAGATAGAGCTCCCCTTACGGGTAAATTGGGGAGGCGGGTGGACGGATACACCGCCTTATTGCAATGAGCACGGTGGAGTGGTATTGAATGCGGCAATCCGTTTGAACGGTATTCTTCCGGCACAGGCAGTGATCAGAAGGCTGGAAAGCTATCAGATAGAATTGGAAAGCGAGGACTTAGGGGTAAATACAGTGATCCGTGATCTGAATGAACTACAGGATTGCATGGATCCTTATGATAATTTCGCTCTGCATAAAGCAGCGTTGCTTGCCTGCGGATTGATACCAGCCAGAAAAGAAAGCTTAAATGAAGCGGTGAAATTAGAGGATATACTGGAGAAGCTGGGAGGAGGAATCTACCTTTCGACTAAGGTGGTGGGTGTCCCGAAAGGATCGGGACTTGGCACCAGCAGCATTCTGGCGGGGGCATGTGCAAAAGCGATTGCAGAATTTACCGGGGCAGAAGTGACAAGAGATATGTTGTTTGATCAGGTGCTTTATATGGAGCAGTTGATGAGTACCGGGGGAGGATGGCAGGATCAGGCAGGAGGAATCATGCCCGGAATCAAGATGATTACCAGTAAGCCCGGCGCGCGTCAGGTTCTGGAGGTTGAGCCGGTGCATATGGATGAAAAGGCAAAAGAAGAATTAAACAGGCGTTTTGCCATAATCTATACAGGACAGCGCCGTCTGGCGAGAAACCTTCTCCGCGAGGTAGTGGGAAATTACATCGGGGGAAGGGAGGAGTCTGTACAGGCATTGGAGCAGATGAAGCAGACCGCACTGCTTATGAAGAGGGCTCTTGAAAAGGGAGATGTGGACGAGCTGGCGGAATTATTTAACCATCATTGGAAATTATCCCTGCAGCTGGATGCGGGAGCAACGAATCCCGGTATTGATCAGATATTTGAGGCGATAGAGGATCTGATCGACGGAAAATTTATTGCAGGCGCCGGTGGCGGCGGATTTTTACAGATTATCATGAAAAAGGATGTATCGGCCGATCAGGTTGATCAAAGATTAAAAGAGACTTTTCCGGAAACCGGAATTGCTCTGTGGAAAAGCGAATTGTATTTCGGTTAACCTAATTTCGACGATAGACGGTATAGCCTTTGGCTGAAAGAATCTGTGCCGCCTGTTCAATGCTGGATTCCTGATAAAATTCTACTCTCAGAACACCGTCCTCCTGTTCTCTGTTGTGAGTAATTCCGATGTTTTTGATGCTGATCTGGTGAAGCGCAAGTATGGTGGCAATGGAAGCCAGAGCTCCCGGCTCATCAGCAATTTCAATATTGACAGAATAAGATTTCTTGATAGGACCGCTGGAAGTGCCGATAAAGGAATCACGGTAGCTTCTTGCCTGATCAAAGAATTCATAAAGCTTTGAAGAGTCGGAAGAAGCCACTTGGCTGCGGATACTTGAGAGAACGCCCATGTAAGCATCCAACAAAGTCAGAATATTATCACCGTTGGTCATGCAGATCTGCTGCCACATAACAGGAGAAGAGGAGGCAATACGGGTAATGTCCTTGAAACCTCCGGCAGCGATCATTTTCATAATACCGTCATCCGAGTCGGAATCCCGGATCAAGTTTACCAGAGATGCTGCGATCACGTGGGGCAGATGGCTGACAGCAGCAGTGACATAGTCATGCTGTGTACAGGTAAGAATCAGTGGGATCGCTCCTAAGGAGGAGATCAGCTCCTCGAAATCCGCAAGGNTTTTATCAGGTACGTCGTCGCAGGGAGTAAGAATATAATATGCATTTTCAAGGAGCAGGGCTTTGGAGTTCAAATAGCCGGTGCGTTCGCTTCCCGCCATTGGATGACCGCCGATAAATTGACCTTCAAGACCTGCTTCTTTAATATGTCTGTGGATATCGGTTTTGACACTGCCTGCATCCGTAAGGATACAGGAGGCAGAAATATGCTCTTTAATAAGCAGCAGATTCTTGTCGTTTTCGGATACCGGCGCACACAAAAAAATATAGTCACACGAAGAGATATCTTCTCCGATTTCTGATAACGGAATATCAATAACACCATCTGCAACAGCAGATGCCAGAGCATCTTGATTAATATCATAAGCAAGCAGACGGCACTTAGGATAAAACTTTCGGAAGGCTTTTGCAATGGAACCGCCGATCAGTCCAAGCCCGACAAAGCCGCAGACAAAATTATCTTTCATTTTAAAAACTCCTTTTTACAAGCTGGCAGAATGGGCGAAGCTCATCTGTCAGTTTCTTAAATTTTTCAAAGGTCAGGGACTGGGGACCATCGGAAAGGGCATGAGCCGGATCATTGTGGACTTCGATCATAAGTCCGTCTGCATCGCAGGCTACAGCAGCCTTTGCCATAGGCGCCACATAGCGGTAGGAGCCTGTGGAATGGGAAGGATCCACGATTACCGGAAGGTGGGTTTTGGTTCGAAGAACCGGAACCACACTCAGATCCAGAGTGTTGCGGGTAGAGGTTTCGAAGGTTCGGATACCCCGTTCGCACAAAACCACATTGGGATTTCCTTCTGCAATGATATATTCGGCGGCATTCAGCCATTCATCAACGGTAGCGCATAAGCCTCTTTTTAAAAGAACGGGAAGTCCGGATTGACCGGCTTCCTTCAACAGGATAAAGTTTTGCATGTTTCTTGCGCCGATCTGAATCATGTCAACATATTTGACGGCTGCTTCAATGGCGTCAAGGCTGACCACCTCACAGATGGTAGAAAGACCGGTTTCTGCTTTGGCCTTTTGCATATAGCGAAGACCTTCTTCTTCCAGACCCTGGAAAGAGTAGGGAGAGGTACGGGGTTTGTAGGCGCCGCCTCTTAAGATTGTAGCGCCGGCGGCTTTCACGGCTCTTGCAATACACATCAATTGTTCTTCTGTCTCGACAGCGCAGGGACCTGCCATAATTGTCAGGTTTCCGGAACCGATGGAAGTGTTGCCCACTTTTACAGTGGTAGCTTCGGGATGGAATTTCCGGTTAGCAAGCTTGTAGCTTTCTGTAACCGGAACAATACGATCTACATCCTTAAAAATAATCAGATTTTCTGTGGACAGACGGGATTTGTCTCCCACAATTCCGATAATGGTGACTTCCTCACCCTGTGACAGATGTACCTGAAGACCATTATCTTCAATATATTTCGTGACGGCATGAATACTTTGATCCGATGCCTGCGGTTTCATTACAATAATCATAGTGTGCAGACTCCTTTCTAAATCTTGTAACAATATAGCACTTCAACGTGCGAAAGTCAACCGTTCCGTCTGCATGAAAAGGACGTGTCAGGAATGCTTTGGCAGGTTTGACAANGGCTGAAGGAAAGTATAATGTATAAAACGCATGATTTTACTTGTATATTTCCCNAAAATTTAGTAAAATGTACACATGGGATTTGAAGACCATAAATTTTAACGGATAGAAATATGGTATAATGTCCTAAAATGCTGAAAAATGGAGGAACTAATATGAATATTTACACAACTGACAAAATCAGAAACGTTGCGTTGCTGGGACACGGCGGGTGCGGAAAGACCAGTCTGGCGGAGGCAATGGCATATTTATCAGGCATCACATCAAGAATGGGCAAGGTCGATGATGGAAATACAGTCAGTGACTTCGGCAAGGAAGAGCAGAAGAGAAAAATATCCATTAGTACTTCCGTGATCCCTATTGAGTGGGAAGGATATAAGATCAATATTCTGGATACTCCCGGATTTTTTGATTTTGCGGGAGAAGTGGAAGAAGCGATCAGNGCTGCNGGAGCTGCGATCATTGTTGTAAACGGCAAGTCGGGTGTTGAAGTGGGGGCACAGAAGGCATGGGAATTATGTGAAAAATACAAACTGCCCAGAATGATTTATGTCAGCAATATGGATGTGGACAACGCTTCTTTCAGGCAGGTAGTGGAAGANATGACGGCTTCATTCGGAAAGAAGATGGCGCCNTTCCATCTGCCNATNCGTGAAAACGAGAANTTTGTGGGATATGTTAATGTTATTACNGAAACNGGAAACAGATGGCAGGGCAAGGAAGTTATAGAATGCGAAGTGCCTGAGTATAATAAGGCAAATCTGCAGATCTGCCGTGATACGCTGATGGAAGCAGTAGCAGAGACCAGNGAAGAAATGATGGANCGNTATTTTGGCGGNGANACCTTCTCNGANGCNGAAATNCGTGCNGCACTGCGNACNAATGTNTGNGATGGAAGCATNGTTCCCATGACNATGGGNTCNAANGTNCTNTGNCAGGGANTNTATACNNTGNTCGANGATATNNTTAANTATTTCCCCAGCCCGGAGAACCGCGAGGTGGCGGGTATCAATATGAAGACCAACGAGATNTANCATGCGGATTATGATTTTTCTAAAGCAAAATCTGCTTATATCTGGAAGACAATTGTAGATCCGTTTATCGGTAAGTATTCTCTGATCAAGGTGAATTCCGGCGTACTGAAGACCGATGATGTGCTTTACAATATCGATAAAGACATCGAAGAAAAAATCGGTAAGTTATATGTTATGCAGGGCAATAAGCCGATTGAAGTGAAAGAGCTGCATGCAGGTGATATCGGAGCACTTGCTAAGCTGACAGGGGCAAGGACAGGAAACAGCCTTTCAACCAAAGCAGTTACTATTAAATTTGGTAAATGGGATATGCCGGTTCCTTATACATATATGAGATATAATCCTAAGAATAAAGGAGATGTAGATAAGCTTTCCCAGGCTCTGCAGAAGATCTCTCATGAGGATCTTACCATGAAAACGGTGAATGATTCCGAAAACAGACAGATGCTTCTTTACGGAATGGGTGATCTGCATCTTGACGTGATTGCAAGCAAGCTTCTCAATGAATACAAGGTAGAGATTGAATTGACAAAGCCCAAGGTAGCATTCCGCGAGACGATTCGCAAAACTTCGGATGTGGATTCCAAGTACAAAAAGCAGTCCGGCGGACANGGACAGTATGGTCANGTTAAGATGAAATTTGAGCCTTCAGGTAACTTGGAAGAGCCTTATGTATTTGAGCAGATCGTAGTCGGAGGAGCAGTTCCCAAGAACTATTTCCCTGCTGTTGAGAAGGGAATTCAGGAATCTGTTCTTAAGGGACCTATGGCGGCATACCCGGTAGTAGGNGTGAAGGCAACCTTGTATGATGGATCTTACCATCCGGTAGATTCTTCCGAAATGGCGTTTAAGACAGCCGCGATTCAGGCATTTAAGAAAGGATTTATGGAGGCAAATCCGGTGCTTCTTGAGCCTATTGCTTCCGTAAAGGTTACCGTACCGGATTCCTATACCGGTGATGTTATGGGAGATCTTAATAAGAGAAGGGGACGCGTGCTGGGTATGAATCCTGCACCGGGCGGAAAGCAGNTTATTGANGCNGATGTTCCCATGATGGGANTGTTTGGATATTGTACAGATCTTCGTTCCATGACAGGCGGACGGGGAGAATACGAATATGAATTTGCACGCTATGAGCAGGCGCCTTCGGATGTTCAGGAAAAGGAAGTTGCAGCGAGAGCGGCGAAATTAAATGATGGTTCTGATGANTAAATTTCAAGAGGATTTCTTTTTAGAAGAAGGTAATCAGGATAAACAGGATGCTGTATTGGGGGATATAGCATCCTGTTGTATTTTTTNTGATATNACGGTATAATCTACAAATAGANNANTATCAGNAAAGAGGTNANCNNATNGTGAAAAANNCNAANTTTCTAAANACANTNNTNTTTNTTNTNNNAGGGCTNNTTATANTGGCNGNCTATTATTATGTNACNNTNCCTGCAATTAATATNCATTCNGCNGGAACCTGGGGAGCNATGATNTTTTTATTNGTGCTNCTNNTNGNNNTTTCTNTNCTNCGNACCTTNCAAAGNGANAGAAAGACAACNGTAGAGGGAGTGAGCTTNCGNTTTGATTTTNGAANCATGNATCTNCGNATNAAAGNTCTCGGNATTTTANCNTTNNNGNTATGCNTGNTTTATGNGGNGGGATCNCTTCTTTCTTCNCCNTTTTTTAATGCAGCAAANTANCANANNCTTTTNAGTNTNGAAGANNGGANNTTTACNGATGACATTAAAGAGGTAGACTATAAGACGATTCCTCTTCTGGATAAGAATTCGGCAGCCCTTCTCGGGAANAGAAAGATGGGAAGCATGGTGGATATGGTNTCTCAGTTTGANGTGTCGGGAGANTATGCCCAGATCAATTATCAGGGNAAGCCGGTTCGNGTAACNCCTCTTACTTATGCCAGTACGATTAAGTGGCTGACAAACCAGAAAAGCGGAATTCCNGCATATATTCTGATTGACATGACAACGCAGGATACGGANTGNGTNAAGCTTACGGAAGGAATACGCTATTCAAAGGGAGAATACTTTAACAGAAACATATACAGACATTTGAGATTTCATTANCCNACNTATATATTNGATGANCAGATCTTTTTTGAGATTGANGATGANGGAACNCCTTACTGGGTATGNCCGGTNAAAAANTTNAATATNGGANTNTTNGGCGGCCAGACGNTNGGAAGAGTNGTGCTNTGCAATGCACAGACAGGAGAATGNANNGATTANGCNGTNGAAGATGTTCCNCAGTGGGTGGATAAGGTATATTCGGCNGAACTTNTGNTCAANTTGTANNATTATCANGGNATNNTACAGCANGGCTACTGGAANTCTCTNNTGGGNCANAANGANTGNNTNCAGNCNACCAANGGCTATAATTACATTGCGCTGGAGGATGATGTGTGGGTTTATACCGGAGTGACCAGTGTCAGCGGGGATCAGTCCAATGTAGGGTTTGTGCTGATGAATCAGCGCACCATGGAAACNCGCTATTATAAGGTAGAAGGAGCCATAGAGGATTCAGCAATGTCATCAGCGGAGGGACAGGTACAGAATCTGGGATACCGGGCAACCTTCCCGCTGCTCTTGAATATAGCAGATGAGCCCACTTATTTTATGGCACTTAAAGACGGGGCAGGACTTGTCAAAAAGTATGCCATGGTCAATGTCCAGAAGTATCAGTGGGTAGCCATTGGCGATACGGTTCAGGAATGTGAGAAAAACTATACAGAGCTTTTAAATACCAACGGAATCGTCAGCACACTGCCGGAGGACGGGAAGAGCGTAAGCGGCAAGATTGAGAGCATAACCCCCATTGTGCTGGATGGAAATACTCATTATTATATTTGCTTGGAAAACCAGGAGGATATTTTTGATGTGGATCTGTCGGATACATCACTAATATCGATTATCCGATATCAACCGGGAGATGAGATTACTTTGGAGTATATGGAAGGCTACGGGCTTCATGAAGTCAGAGTAATTAAATAAGAAATCCAGATAACAATTTAGCAGTGAAATGGTACGGGTTTCTTGACATTTTACCGTAATATAGGTACAATTATGGCTAGTCTGTTATGATGTAAGAATTGTGATCGGATCCGCTTTGGCGGAATGAAAGGAAGGATAAAAATGGCAGTACCATACAATCACAGAGAAGTGGAGAATAAATGGCAGAAAATATGGGATGATGAAAAGGCATTCCAGACCTCACAGGACTATTCTAAGCCCAAATATTATGCGTTAGTTGAGTTCCCTTATCCATCGGGACAGGGATTACATGTGGGTCATCCAAGACCATATACAGCCCTTGATATTGTTGCAAGAAAAAGAAGAATGCAGGGATATAATGTGCTTTATCCCATGGGATTTGATGCTTTTGGTCTTCCTACGGAGAATTATGCAATCAAGAATCATATTCATCCGAAGATTGTTACCCGCAACAATGTGGAGCGGTTTAAAAATCAGCTTCATTCACTTGGGTATTCCTTTGATTGGGACAGGGAGATCAATACGACAGATCCCGAATATTATAAATGGACGCAGTGGATATTCCTCAAGCTGTTTAACGCAGGACTGGCATATAAGGCGGAAATGCCTATCAACTGGTGTACTTCCTGTAAGGTAGGTCTTGCCAATGAGGAAGTGGTCAATGGAGTTTGCGAGCGGTGCGGATCAGAAGTGGTTCGTAAAGTAAAGAGTCAGTGGATGCTGAAAATTACTGAATATGCAGATAAGCTTCTGCAGGGACTTGATACGGTAGATTACGTAGAGCGTGTCAAGGTATCCCAGAAGAACTGGATCGGCAGATCAACCGGTGCGGAAGTGGATTTTGTGCTGAAGGGTAAAGAGGATAAGATGACGATTTATACCACCAGACCGGATACTTTGTTTGGTGTGACGTACATGGTTATGAGTCCGGAGCATCCTTTTATCGATAAATATAAATCCGATATTAANAACTGGGATGACGTAATTGCCTATCGGGAGATGGCAGCNCGNAAATCNGANTTTGAGCGTACAGANCTNGCNAAGGAGAAGACCGGTGTCATGCTTTCCGGNCTGACGGCAGTTAATCCTGTCAANGGCAAAGAAATTCCGGTNTGGATNTCNGANTATGTATTGATGTCTTATGGTACCGGCGCGATTATGGCAGTNCCTGCTCATGATGAGAGAGACTGGGAGTTTGCCAAGAAATTCAATATGCCGATCATCGAGGTAGTGGCAGGAAGTCCTGTAGACGTCAACGAAGCCGTATTTACGGATGTTGCCACCGGAACACTGGTGAATTCAGATTTCTTAAACGGACTTTCCGTGGAAGAAGCTCAGAAGAAGATTATAGAGTTTTTGACAGAAAAGGGCATCGGACATCAAAAGACAAACTTTAAGCTTCGTGACTGGGTATTTTCCAGACAGCGTTACTGGGGAGAGCCGATTCCCATTGTGAAATGTGAGAAGTGCGGTTATGTGGCGCTTCCGGAAAGTGAATTGCCTTTGGAGCTTCCGGAGGTTGAAAGCTATATGCCTACCGATAACGGAGAATCTCCGCTGGCACATATGCAGGATTGGGTAAAGACCACCTGTCCGAACTGTGGCGGAACCGCTTACCGTGAGACAGATACCATGCCTCAGTGGGCAGGATCTTCTTGGTATTTCTTAAGGTATACCGATCCTAATAATGAAAAAGAGCTTGCCAGCAAGGAAGCTCTGGAGTACTGGATGCCGGTAGACTGGTACAACGGCGGAATGGAGCATACCACACTGCATTTGCTTTATTCTCGCTTCTGGCATAGATTCCTTTATGATGAGAAGGTAGTTCCTTGTCCGGAACCTTATCTTAAGAGAACTTCTCATGGAATGATCCTAGGTTCTAATGGGGAGAAAATGAGTAAGTCAAGGGGCAATGTAGTAAATCCGGATGATATCATCAGAGATTACGGAGCAGATACACTTCGTACCTATGAAATGTTCATTGGCGCTTTTGACTTAAGCGCTGCATGGTCCGAAGATGGTGTGAAGGGATGCCGGAGATTCCTTGAAAGAGTGTGGAAATTACAGGATATTATGACAGACGGGGATGAATATTCTAAGGATCTGGAAATCAAGATACATCAGACCATCAAGAAGGTCAGCGGTGATTTTGAAAACCTGAAATACAATACGGCGATTGCAGCAATGATGGCGCTGATCAATGAATTTTATAAAAAGAATGTAGTCACAAAGGGTGAGATGAAGACGCTTCTTACTCTGCTCAATCCGGTGGCTCCTCATATTACGGAAGAAATCTGGGAATCTATCGGCTATGAAGGACGCATTTATCAGATTACATGGCCCGAGTATGAAGAGGCAAAGACCGTTGAATCCACCATTGAGATTGCTATCCAGATCAATGGAAAGACTAAAGCTACGCTGGCAATCGCAAGGGATGAAGACAAGGATCAGGTGATTGCGAAGGCGAAAGAAACAATTGCCGATAAGCTGACCGGAAATGTGATCAAAGAGATTTATGTTCCCGGAAGGATCGTAAATATTGTCATGAAGTAAAAGATCGAAGGAGTTGGCCGCTGGCCAACTCCTCTTACCTTTGAGAGCGGAGTGCCATTACTTTTTCAATTTTTGCAAGTTCCTCCGGCGAAGCGTGTTTTTTAACCACAGCAACAATCCTGTTTATCTCATCATCTGTAAAAGTGACATTTCTTTCCTGCCCCCGTTTGGCCACTGCCATCAGAAAAGGAAGCATCTGCTCCTTTTTGAGGTTTTTGCTCTCAAAAAACAGTGCCTGTAGAAATTCAAGCTTATAAGGATCTATGTCCTTAAGGGAATCTTCTTTCATCCAATCATTCTGCATCTGTTTTACCTCCAAATAAATCAAACATTTGTTTTTGCTCGGGAGTGAGCATGTTCATCAACATACTCATCATATCAAAGCCGGTTCCATCAGATTGCGGCGAACCGTCATCAGAAAAAGCAGCATCCGGCATAAAATCTTTCATCAGTTCCATGGTCTTACTCATCTCTTTGTACATTTCCATCCCCTGCAGTAAACCACGGATCTGTTCAATCTGTCTGCGTTCGTGTTCTGTGCAGTATGGAAGCAGTTCCGTACACAGTGTTTTGATATCCGGTGCAGACTCTTTTTCCATGCATCCGCAGAGTGGATAGGGATTTTTTTTGTAATATTCAATGGTGTAATTAAGTTCCAGAAATTTGATGTAAACAGCCAGGGATTTTTGTGTTTGATTATCCATATAGGGCAGCATGACTTTCAGCATTTGAATATGGTTAGAAGAAAAAAGAGTATCAAATGCAGCTACTTTACTGCGGTCATTTGTTTCCATAACTGCTCCTTTTTGGCTGGTTGGAATATTTTATGTCTTTGGTTTAAGCGATATGCAGAAAAGTAGGCTCCTTGCAGAGCCTACTTTTCAGACATGGTGAAAAGAAAAGGTTACGGGATTAGCATCCGCAGCCGCAGCCAAAAGAGTTGCCGTTGCCGCAGCAGCTAAGAAGTAACAGGATCCAGATGATGCTTTCACATCCGCAGTCAGATCCGTTATTGCCGAAAAGGCTGGTGCCATTGCCGCATCCGCCGCAAAGGGACA
Source organism: Lachnospiraceae bacterium (assembly GCA_014804285.1). Taxonomy (GTDB): domain Bacteria; phylum Bacillota; class Clostridia; order Lachnospirales; family Lachnospiraceae; genus Suilimivivens. Next base: position 29,869 of record JAAVAA010000032.1, read on the forward strand.
ATAAAATGATAATCCAGATAATGGAACTGCATCCGTTATTTGAATTTACAGAAGTATTGCATCCACATGCTGTAGCTGTTAAGTCACTCATATGTTGCCTCCAAAAGTTTTTATTTATGGTTTATCATATGTTGCAGGCTTGTATGTGTTTACAGAATACATAATTTTTCTGATATTAAGATAACAGCCAGTCAATCAAATTCAGAGATTTGATACCATCATAAGAATTGATGTAGTTTCTATCCATTGACAATATGATTTTTTCGTAATTGTCAGATATCATTTGCAGCGGTCTTAGTTCCCGGTCACGAGTTTCCGGAGACTGCATACTTTCTGTTACTTGAACATAGAGCTTATCGTTTGGCCTTTCTGCCACAAAATCAACTTCTGTTTCTCCTACTTTACCGATAGAAACACGATAATCACGGCGGATCAGTTCCAGAAATACAATGTTTTCAAGAACATGTCCCCTGTCTGCATCACGATACCCAAGAAGCATATTACGAAAACCCATATCGATAATATAATTTTTACCAAGTGTTTTCAGCAGTTGTTTTCCTTTTACATCGTATCGACCTACTGAATAAAAAACAAAAGCGCTGCGCAGCATAGAGATATATTTATCGACGGTCTTGCCGGCGATATTCTTACCTTTTCTACCTGCAATTTCTCCTTCACTTGATAAGACATTTCCGATGCTGTTCGGAGACGTGATGCTGCCGATGTTGGAACAAAGGAATAGCATAATCTTTTGGAGAATGCCTTGATCAGCCTGACGATTGCGCTGGAGAATATCGCGTAAAACGACTGTGGAATAAATGCCTTCCAGAGCCTGATTGCTTCTTGATTCGTTGAATTGATATTCTCTGAGGATCGGCATGCCGCCGAACTGCAGATATTTCTGGAATTTCTCTTCCATTGTAATAGCAGCTTCAAAATTGTAGAAAGATAAAAATTCTTTAAACGACAGGGGGAGCATGCGGATTTCCACATATCTGCCGGAAAGCAGAGTAGAAAACTCGGTAGATAATAGGTATGCATTGGAGCCTGTAATATAAATGTCTGCATCAAAGTCAAGCCGGAATGACTCTATGGCTTTTTCCCAATGCTTTACGGTTTGCAGTTCATCAAAAATGAGATATGTTTTTCCGTTGGCTGGTATAAGGCTGCTAACATAATCATAGAAAGAAATGTAATCAGATATAGTTCGATATTGCAGTGATTCTAAGTTCATATGAATAATATTTGAATCTGGGATACCGTTATCCTTCAGGTATTGATGAAACAAATCAAGGAGTGAGGATTTCCCGCATCTGCGAATGCCTGTAACAATTTTGACCAAATCAACATCTCTGTTTTGGATAAGTTGATTTAAATATTCAGGTCGGTTAATAAGTTCGGTCATGACGTACCTCCTAAATTTCTTATTCATAATTATATCCAAAAGTTAAAAAAAAGCAATAGTTTCAGATTTGAAAGTCTGAAACTTTACAAGAAAACAATTTTTATGACGATTAGGGACAAAAATCAGCAGTATTCATCAAGCACCGATGGGCGCTCTTTTTGAACTGGTTATAAATACCAGCAGTGAAAATATCAAAATTCACCCAATATCTTGATAAAGTACTTGAATTTATTTCGAGATATAGTAAAATAAAACATATATGCGATAAAGGAGAAGTGTGCCATGGCGGCAGATAGTCTGACGGTTTCCGGGAGACGCTTCCGCACCCGTGCGGATTATGAGGCGGCGCTGCGTGACCAGAAGAAAATCGATACCATCAGGTCACAGACAAATCTGAATGATCCCGGACAGCTTTATGAACTGTTTGGAAAGCTGCAGAGCGGAGCGTATCGGTTTGAAACCCAGGTAGGGACAGATTTCGATGACGAAATTTATGAAAAGGTTGAAAATCTGAAAAAACAGGGAACTACCGCAGGAAGCCTGCATAAAAGTACAAAAGTACATAGCGGTGGGGAGGCAAAGAAGGACAACAGTAAAAAGCAGGATATAAAAGAAAAAAAATCCAGGCGGACGCCAAATTTTGCCGAATATGACAAAGATATGCAGAATCAGATTCTTGCAGAACTGAAAAAGCAGGAGAGGCGAAGAAGACTTGTTGTTGTGCTTGCATCGCTGGTGGCAGCAGCCAGCTTGGGCTATTTTGGAGTTTATTACTTTTTCAGTATTCGGACCAACATGGAATATGAGCAGCTTGCGGAATTAAAAGGAAGCGATGCGCTGGTTACCAACCAGTCATCTAATAATTTTTCAATCCATAAGACCTCCGTACGAATGCCGGATGTGTTGGATGAATATAAAACTTTATATGAAAAGAATAAAAAGCTAATCGGATGGCTTAAAATTGACGATACAATAATAGATTACCCTGTAATGCAGACTTTGGACAATGAGTATTATCTGGATCACAATTTTAACCAGGAATATGATAAGAACGGCAGTCTGTTTCTTGATTGTGACTGTAGTGTTTATCCACAGTCCACGAATCTCATAATTTACGGGCATCATATGAAATCGGGGCAGATGTTCGGTCAGCTTCAAAAGTATGCTAAGGAAAGTTACGGTGAGAAGCATTCCGTGATACAATTTGACAGCATCTATGAGAAGGCGGAGTATCAGGTTATGTACGTATTCCGATCTCAGGTATATAATGAGGATGATCTGGTTTTTAAATATTATCAGTTTATCAATGCAAATTCAGAAGAAGAATTTAATTCTTACATGAAGGAAATGGAAGCAATGAGCCTGTACGATACAGGCGTTACTGCAAACTATGGAGACAGTCTTTTAACACTGTCAACCTGTGACCACTCACAGACAGATGGAAGATTTGTGGTAGTGGCAAAGAGAATTAAGTAAGCAAAAGGAGTGTTATAGCAAATGGCTAAGACAACCAAAAAGAAAAACAGAAAATTAAAAAGACAGATCAGAAAGACGGTAGGCGCTCTGCTTATGGTCTCTGCAATTACTGTGGCAGCGATACCTGTGCAGGATGTCAGTGCGAATCCGACAGATAATTCAACCAAACCGATAAAAGTAGCAGTAGTTGACAACAAAGTACCGAATACAGAGACTGGTTATTATTTTTCCAAGGCAACGTCTCCTTATGAAAGTAATATTCCTCATGCCCGCAGTTCTAATGACGAAAATGAGAAGATAGTATATACTTCCGGTGATGGTAATTATCAGTTTGTATATATGGATCCCAGTGGGTCAGGTATGAATAAAGTGGCTGTTATTTTGCAATATAATGGAGGCTATATTAAGGATAATAGTCTTGTGATACCGGACAGCTTAGAGGCTTATCGAAAGTATACTGATAATGTTTCAGCAAGAGACTTTTGCTTAGTATCAAAGGATAATGGTTTCCTGTATTATAAGGCGTTGGTTCAGAGACGTGAGTATGGAGATACGGGTGAGCTTTTATTTACGGTCAGGGATATAGATGACCCCGATGGTGAAAATGGAAAGAAAGTGGTTAAGCAGACGGATTTAGATCCATGGCCTGATTGGAATGATCGTGCATACGTTGACCAAAAAACCGTTACAGATCCAGATACGGGCGTGGAAACAACGGTAGATGTTCCGCATAGAGTGGATCCAATCATGGATGAGCAATATTTACCATGTTATTATGAGAGCAGAGATAGAGATGATGGATGGGGACATCTTAGAGATACGCAGCTTTATTATTATGACGGAACTGCACCATATGATGATTTGTCGAAATATAAGCCGGCAGGAGGAAGTTCAGATAAAGAAAGGATTGATGCTATCGTTGCATATATTGGTGCAGAGAAAGTTACGGGGGAAAATGGTCAATGGAAGTTAGACGGACCAATCATAAATCCTAAAGATGGTGTTTTTGCAGGAGAATCAAATATAGTATCTCTTACTATGAGTGAAAATATCAGAGGAATCAGTGATTATGCATTTTATGATTGTACAAACTTGCAAAGTGTTACATTAAATAATGGACTTGAGGTTATTGGAAATGGTGCTTTTGCAGAATGTACGCATATGACAGTTTGCTCTATTGATCAATTTGCAAAAATTAAGGCAATTGGAAAAGATGCATTTTATAATTGTCGTGCAATGACTTCTTTTACTGCGCCCAATGCGCTTCAGGCATTAGGTGATAATTGCTTTGAAGGTTGTGCTACATTATCATCTGTTGATTTTAGCGGAAGCGGTAAAGATGGAAATACTTCCTTGAGGGAATTAGGTTATCATCTATTTAAAGGTTGCACTTCGCTGGGAGAGATTCAATTTCCTCTTTACTACGAAGAAGAAGATATCGATGTAGATATGTTTGAAGATTGCACCAGTCTACAAAAAATTATTATTCCTGCAGGAAATACAAAGATTAAAATAGGAGAGTTTCATATAGCGGGTAATGGTGGCGGCTATCCTGAATGTTATAAGAAAGGTGAGGGATGGAAAAAATTTAAGAATACCGTTTGGCAGAGTTTTTATTTTGAAGGAGCGGATCAGTCCAATATCCATGAGTCTGCTTCCGAAGGCTCAGTGGCTTTTAAATATGCTGGTCAAGATTTGTACGAGAAAATAGAATATGAAAAGGATGCAGTGCTTGATAATCCTCCTAAAATTGATCCTGAAACGGGAGAAGAGATTAAGAGTGCGCAGGTTACTTATCAGGTAAATAGTAAGAATGAATTAGTGAAATTTCAGATTAATACATATGATGAGAATGGGCAAACAAAGTCGTATCAGCCTGAAAATATTACGATTCCTGAAACAATAGGACCATACAATATTTCTTCCATAGGACAGGGAAGCTTTAATGATAATTGTTATTTAAAGAGAGTTACCATTCCTGCTTCTGTTACATCGATTGGATCGAACGCTTTTAGAGGATGTCATAATCTTGAGACAGTTATTTTTACCGATGCGGCTACGATAACAAGTATTGGCGCAGATGCGTTTAAAACGCAGGATACCACTTGTAAAGATCCGTTATATGGAGATGATGATTATACAGGTGATGAGCCTAAACTTTATTTTGTAGGTGCCATGCTGAAAGATGATGGAACAGATACAGAAACTTTCAAGTATGCGATGAATGGCAACAGCAATATTAACAATAACAGACAAGAAAAATTCTGGATTACCTGTCATAGCGGTTGGCCTACGAACCTTGAGGTACGGTACAATTACGATGATGGAACGAAGAGTGGAGAAGCGCAGCTTGTAGGTTATCCCAGATATGAGACATTGCAGAAGAATCCAACAGAGTGGGTAGAGAGTCTTCCATATGTCACAAGCAGTAATAAAGAGGAATATTTAAGAAAGGTTGCGAATGCGACAAGATATTATGATGGAGATACAACAGTTCGCCCTACAGAGGATGAGACAGCCCTTGTAGACTCAGCAGTAAGGCTTGTGATTCCTGCAAGTGTGGACAGTATACAGCCAGGGTTATTTTCCGGCTATACTTATGATGAAAATGGGGAGGCTGTGCAGGCAGATAAGAAGGGCAATCCATTAAAAACTGATGCAAATGGCAACCTGATACGATATGATGAAAGGGGAAATGTAATAAAGGCAGATGAAAGCGGTCATTATGATTTAAAGAAAGATAGTGACGGGAATGATATTCCATTAATCCCAATTGTAAATCCTGATGACAAGATAGAGAGAATTCTGATTAATGGCGTTGATAAAATTGAACCGTACACGTTTAAGGATTGTACTTCTTTGACTATAGCAGAAGTTATAGGGAGCAGCGAGATAGAAGATTATGCATTTGAAGACTGCACAAAGTTGGCAAGCGTTACTTTAGGTACTCTTTTACAGGATACTGGAAAGAGGCCGTTTAAAGGCTGTGATGCCCTTATGGGGGTTAACTGTCTTGAACCATCCCCGTTTGTATATAGTAATGGTATTTTGTACCGGAAAACCAACAACGGTCTGGAAATCGTTGAATGTTTGGAAAACAGAGGAAAAACGGGCGGTACAGGATCTTATAATGTGGGGCCGGATGAATTGGCAGGAGTAACATCAATTAAAGATGAAGCTTTTGCAGCTTGTGATAACTTAGCGCAGGTGGATTTGTCAAAAACAACAGTAGATATTGTTCCGGAAGGTTGCTTTAAGGATACACAGCTAAATAGTATTATTCTCCCAAGTACATTAAAAAAGATTTTGGAAGGGTCTTTCCAAAATGGCGGAGCAAAGCGGTTGGTAGTTTATTTTAAGGGTGATCCGATGACAATTGAGGAGGATGCTTTTAAGCAGACACTTCCCGGAAAGGATCAGCAGGAGGTTATTTTCCAGTGTACTGAAAAATCAAATGCAGATTATTATGCAATGGATTATGTTTATATTAATTCCAGCAGTGATGAAGTGTATCAAGAGTTTACGGTAGAATTTTGGAATTTGCCGGATTATCCTGCTATGACTAATATGGTGCGTGTAGATAAGCAGACAGTGCGGGCTGGTGAGGATGCAGTTCCTCCGGAAGATCCTACATGTAATGATCCGAATCTCAAATTTACAGGGTGGAGTCAATATACGAATATCCAAAGGGATACTGCTGTTTACGCAATATATGGTTCACCAAAATATACAGTAGTATTCTGCGATAGAAATGGTAATCAGATTGGGGATCCTCAGTTTATTGAGGCTGGAAAGAGTGCTACACCTCCTACACCTCCTGTTGTTGATGGAATGGTCTTTGATAAATGGTCACAGGATTATAATAATATCAACGAAGATAAAACCATTGTAGCATTATATATTTCACCTGGAGAGGCTGGAAGTCACAAAGTAATATTTTATGATTATGACGGACTTACTGTCGTGAGTGACCAGACAGTTCTTCATGGTCATGCTGCGGTTGAGCCGAAATCACCTACAAGAGAAGGATATGTTTTCCGGGGCTGGGTACCGGCGGACTTCTCAGTTGTAGAAAAAGACATGAACATAGTAGCTACTTATGATCCTGCAAGTGGAAATGGCAGTGGAAACGGGTCAGGCAGCGGTAATGGTTCTGGAAATGGAAGCGGAAACGGTTCAGGAAGCAATGCTTCACCTTCGCCTTCATCTTCACCTTCATCATCTGCGTCACCTTCACCTGAACCCACACCGGAAGTAAAGAAATATACAGTTTCTGTATCCGGAGGTTCCGGAAGCGGAGAGTATGAAGCAGGTGCGATTGTAGCAGTAAATGCTTATTATATGGGAGAAGGTCAGGTGTTTGACAAGTGGACTTCTTCAACAGCGGGAGTAGGATTCTCGAATCCCAATGCCACTTCTGCAACCTTTACCATGCCAGCAGCAAACGTAGCGGTCACAGCAACCTATAAGACTGGCAGTGGAAGCAGCAGTGTGACACCTGCTTCCAGCAGCGGCGGTGGCACCAATACGGTGAATACGGTCAGCAATAATGGAACAATTGTAGATATAACCAGACCGGGAATATCCAATACTAATCTTGCCGGCGCAACGGTAAGCGGTGCTACGGATAACTTTATTGTTAAGGTAACAGAGGATCAGGCTGCAACCGATGCAGCAACGGCAGCTTTGCAGGCAAGATACGGAGATTTAAGCAGAATCAAATATCTTCCCATGGATATCAGCCTTTATGATTCAACGGGAAGAACCAAGATTGCGGATACTTCGGGAATTTCGGTGAATTTGACGCTTCCTCTGCCGGATGATCTGATTCAGTATGCAGGAAATAACCGTGTGGCGGCTATATCTGGCGGTGAGCTTGAGGATTTGAACGTCAGATTTACTACGGTAGGCGGTGTGCCATGTGTGAATTTTACAGCAACCCATTTTTCACCCTATGTGATCTATGTAGATACTGCAAACTTGTCAGATGCGGTGATAGACGCGACGCCGAAGACGGGAGATCCGATTCATCCGAAGTGGTTCTTGGCAATTGGGTTGGCATGTATTTCTCTGATTTTATTCTTTAAGCGTGATAAGGTAATTATTAATACCAGAACGGCATAGGAGCCATATGAATAGAAGAATAACAAAGTCCCTGAGCGTACTGCTTTTGCTTACGGCAATCGTAGTAGCTCAGGTGCCTGTAGCGGATGTGCAGGCAAGCGCGCTTTCATCGGAATTTCAGATGGAGGGAACTAAATTATTGAAGTATACAGGCACGGCGGAAGTCGTGTCTGTTCCTAATGGGGTTAAGACAATTGGGGAAGAAGCTTTTGCCGGAAATGATAATCTGATCAGAGTAACTATTGATGGTGATGTGGAAACGATTGGTTATCGTGCTTTTGCGGAATGCGATAATTTAAGAACCATCACTGTGGGAGATAGCGTATCCCTGATTGATACGGCAGCGTTTTCCAACAACAAAGAATTAACAAATGTTTCCTTCGGAGCCGGAGTTAAAGATCTGGGTAGCGGTGTTTTTGCCGGTTGCAGCCAGTTGGCAGAGCTTTCGGTGCCGGTGGAGAATACTTATCTGTATTATTCTAATGGAGTTTTGTACGACGATGAGGCAACGATTATCTATGCGTTGATGCCTGCCTATGAAAAGGAAGTTTATACGGTTCCGAGAACAGTGAAGGAGATCAAAGGATATGCTTTTTGGGGTAATCCTTATTTGGAGAGAGTAGTTTTAGGAGGTGGAATGTATGAGATTCCGACCTATGCTTTTTCGAATTGTGTGAATTTAAAAGAGGTTGAGATCCTACTTCCGGTTCACGGAATAGGGAGTAAGGCATTTGAAGATTGCGTGAATCTGCAGACCGTGGAGATACCGGATTCCATGATGCGGATCAGTGACAGTGCTTTTGATGGCTGCCCCAGAGTGAAGCTGAACGCAACACCGGGAACCTATGGTGCTCTCTTTGCTGCTGAGCTTCAAAAATCTGAGGTGGATGAGATAGAATATGAGGATGTACAGGACTCTCAGGTAATCGAGGCGGGCGATGTTTCTGGTAATAGTATCTCCACGGAAGATGTTTCGGATGATGAAAACGAGGTCGAGGAGCAGGAGTCGGAAGCGCAGGAGACAGATCCGGTAGATGAAGAGACAAGAGATGATCCTACACCAGAGCCTACGATAGGAGTGGAAACGCAGACAATCAACAATTTGACGCTTCTTGGACAGTCCAGTATTGTATCCGGAAGAGCAGTTATATTTATAGACAACAGACAATCCAATGTGCTGAGCGGGAATCAGGCTTCGGAGCAGTATATAGAAGGCGGAAGAGTTGATCTTGCACAGCTAGATTCAGATGGCATGTCAGAGGTGGAAAGTGGTACTCAAGAAGTGACAGGTGTGGAAAATGTGTTGGTTGACAGGGCACAAAAGGGGAAGGATTTCCCTAAGTACACCATCGTAGGGGATACCAAAATAGCGGCTCAGGCTTTTTATCAAAATGCGGATCTAAAGGAATACAATATAGAAGATGGAATCACGGAAATTGGTGAATTTGCATTTGCAAGATCAGGCCTTACTTCGGTGGAGATACCGGAAGGAGTGACGGAAATTGGTTATGGTGCGTTTTATCATTGTGATTCTCTGCGTGAGGTGACGATACCGTCTACCGTAACAAAGATTGATGCCTATGCATTTGATAAGACACCCTGGATACAGGATGTAAGTGCGGCATCTCCCTATAAGATTGTGGGAGACGGAATTCTAATTGCTTACGGTGGAACAGACAGTGTGGTGAATATTCCGGATGGAGTAAAGCAGATCGGGCCTATGGTATTTCAGGATCATATGGGAATTACGGCAGTGAATATTCCGGCTTCCGTGCAGGTGATCGGTGAAGGCGCATTTATGGGATGTAAGAATTTAACGACAGTAAACGGAGGAACAGGACTTGTCCGAATCGAGGACAGAGCGTTTATGGACTGTCCTCTTTCAAACGTGACGATTCATGCATCCGTGGAAGAAATCGGACTTGGAGCCTATTCCATTTCGGGTGGTACGGATACGGTGGTTTTTGAGGGAAGCACGCTGCCGGTTCTTACCATGGGAGACAGGTCAAAACGGCTTGCCAACGGCCAATATAGGACTTATGCATTTGATCATATCAAAAGAGCAGTAATACCGAACACGACAGAAGGGTTGGAAGGAACCATTCTTGAAGCGGGGACTTATGGATTTAACGGAGTGATTTATAATGAAGCCGGCAGTCAGATTGCTGATAATACGCTTGGAGTGAACAGAAATGATACAAGCGGTGTTACTATGCAGATTAAAAGTCGTGCGATTTCAGATGGTGAAGATGCAATGGTTACGCTGGCTGGCGATGACGGTTCTTATATTCTTAAAATAACGGATTCTGAGACGGCAGGAGAAGAGATCACTGCCGCATATGGTGAACTCTATGGCGGAAGAGAACCGGCAAATTTAACGGCTTATGAGATATCATTATTTGATGCTTCCGGAACAGTTCCGATAACCCGATTAGGAAAACAATATGCTACGGTTCAGTTCCGGCTTCCGGAAGGAACTTCTGTAGATAATCTGCATGTCGTTACCTTGGATCAGGATGGACAGATGGAGGCTGTGGAACACCGGGTACTGCAATTAGAGGATGGAGATTACCTTCAGTTTGTGACCAGCCATTTCTCACCTTTTGGAGTTTATAATTATTCCGGTTTAAATGGTCAGGCGTATGTAACAAACGGCAGCGCAGTGATTACCTCGCTATCGGGAAATAAGGATGATACGCCGGATACCGGAGACCCGATCCATCCCAAGTGGTTCTTGACGGCAGGGCTTTTGGCTGCGGCGGTTGCATTATTCTTCTATAGAGGAAAAAGTAAAAAAATATAAAAAGAACTGTTCAAAACTCCCGGCATAAGATAATTAAAAAGCCGGGAGTTTTTTTATGCTTCGGGTAAGATGGCAGGTTGGATGCAGTGATGAATTGGTTGAGTCCTGTGGGAAAGAGGGAATAACAGTTGCCATGTTGGATACGGGAGTGGCCTTTCATCCTGATTTTGATCATAGAATTATTGATTTTAAGGATTTTGTTAATGGAAAAAGCAAACTTTATGATGACAGCGGGCATGGCACCCATGTAGCCGGGTGTATCTGCGGCAGCGGTGTAGTGTCAAATGGCCGTTACAAAGGAATTGCACCGTACAGCAGATTAATAGTGGGTAAGGTACTTGATTATAAAGGAGACGGCTTAATTGAAAATATGGCACGGGGAATCGAATGGGTGTTGGAGAGGAAAGCAGAATTGGATATCCGTGTTTTGAATATTTCCATAGGTATGGGAGAAAAAGCGGAAGAAGAGAGGATTAACAGACTTATTTCTCTGGTGGAAAGGGCATGGGGCGAAGGACTTGTAGTTGTATGCGCAGCGGGAAATATGGGACCTGAGCCAATGAGTCTATCGCCTCTTGGAGCAAGCAGGCAGGTGATTACGGTCGGCTGCCATGAGGGCGGATATTTTGGAAATCGAGATCATTTGTGTGAAAACTATTCTGGAAGGGGACCCAGCCCTTACGCAATGAAAAAGCCGGATTTAGTTGCGCCGGGGACAGATATTATTTCCTGCAATGCAGGGATTGCAAGGAGGGGAAGATATTACCGTAATGCCTATGTGGCAAAGAGTGGCACATCCATGGCAACGCCTATTGTCTCCGGAGCAGCAGCGCTGCTTTTGCAGAAGTATCCTTTTTATACGAATGCACAGGTCAAGCAAAAGCTGCAATATACAGCAATGGACCTGAATGAACCGTGGAATAAACAGGGATGGGGAATGGTGAGGATCGACAGGCTGTTAAAGTAGAATTATATGTATTGCGAGTGTATGTATATGGAACTATAGGTATATTGCTGAAACGTATAGAAAAATGGTAAAATATGACGTATTTGCTTATAATTAGTACAATAATTTAGTAGTCAAGGCGGATACAATATATAAATTTATCCTATATGATAGGCATACAAAGGAGAACAGCATGGAAGACCCAATATATCGATTAACAGGAACATTTTCAGAATTACAGGAACTTCTTCAAAGTCAGTTTGCTATGGAAGAAAAGGCAGCGAGGTTTTCCGTCTGCCTGCTTATAATGGAACAGCATCAGATGGTAGATGAGTTAAGTGAAACGCATACGGCATTGTGGTATTTGAATAGACATGAACATTTCACTACGCCAGTCTTTAAGTCACGATTTTCTATTTCTCTTACAGATGTTAAAAAAAATATATTGGATCAAATTTTTATTCAATTTGGTGGAATACTTATTGATGGTGATACATTGGCATTTACAACGATATTAAACTGTTTATTGGTAATTTACCGTAGCGGAACTTTCATTAAGAAGGAAGAGTGCTGCGTATATTATCAAGCGTTAAGTTGGAAAGCAACACATGCATCACAGGAATATTTTCAGGTGCAGGATATCCTGCCTAGTGTTCCGGAGAATGTATGCAGGCATCTGGATTTAATTAAGGAAGGTAAATGGAAATGCTATTCTTGCCATGAAGAAAATTGTAGCGCTACAGTAGAATCATTTTCCGTGATTTTGAATGAATTGTGCGAGCGCAATGTATTGAAAAAATACAATAATATGTATCGATTTACGAAATGAGGAAGACGGCACATGGGTGATATAAATACACAAGATAATGAGAAACTGATTGATGAATTTGAAAAGGATGAACAGAATATTTCTGATACGGTATTTGAGATATGCAATGAGGAGCAGCAATTGTATTTTCTCGCATGGGTATTGAATTTATCTGAGCAGGAGCTGGAGCGGGGAAAAGATTTTTTGATAGACCATAATACATCATTTAGGGTGTTGTGGAAACTGCTTTCACATTTGAGCAAATATACAGTGGTTGTAGAGAACCATTATGTTGATAGGGTGTATCGCGACAGTTATTATTTTTATTATTCAAGTAAGCATTTTAGCTATAGTCGTTTTTGTAAACGTTTAAGTCTTTTTCGTGGGAGTTTGGAGCATGATTTTTATGACTGTTCGTGTGAAGAGTTGGAAAAATGTTTTATGGGAACAATTGTGATTCGACCTATTTCGGATCGTTCAATTAGCCGAACTTTATTAAATCCGCATTATTTTTTACCGAAGGACATAGCATGTCAGATTCGTTTGGCAAGATATAATGTAATGGTGTATGGAAAACGGTTACATATATGGGCTTTTCCTTACAGTATGCAGGATGGAGAAACTACTTCGTGTGCTGAAATTACAATTTTAAATTTGCTGGATTATTATAGCCAACTGTATCCGGAATATCATTATTTGCTACCGAGCGAAATCAGCAGTCTGGCAGAAAAGAACAGTTATGAGCGAAGAATGCCGACTACCGGATTAAGCTACGAACTGATTTCCAAAATATTTTGTGATGCCGGGTTTTATCCGCGTTTGTACTCTGCTCAGAAAATGACAACAATAAAATTCAGACATATTCTTTACCATTATGTTGAGTCAGGAATTCCAGTTGCATTGGGATTAAAGCTTGGGGAGGAGAATAAGCATTCAGTTATTAGCATTGGTTATGTAGAACCTGCACATGATAGACTTGGCAAAGAACTTACTTGTGCGTATGACCCTGAAAGTAAAAATGTGATATGGACTTGCGATACGGCCGACACGGTAGACACTTATTGCATTATGGATGATAATAGGGTACCGTATAAGCTCAGTAAATGTACAGAAGAGATTCAGGATACGAAACAAAATACTTCTTTATTGAAATTAAATGAATGTGAAGTAGAGTATATGATGGTTCCTCTTTATAAAAGAATGATATTGGAAGCGGCAGATGCATATGATATTTGTTTAAGTATATTAGCGAGTCAAAAATTTGGTATAAGAGATTTTTTACAGGCAGATATGTTGTCTCGAGAGCTCATAAAGATGGATAAAAGTATTAGTGATTCAGGAACCAGAAAGGAACCGTTAATCATTCGATTGTTTATGGCGTCATCGCGTACTTTTCGAAGAAAACGTGATGAGCAGTTCAGAGATAAAAACTGTGAAGTAAGGGATTTGTACAATATAACAGTATTTCCTAAATTTGTTTGGGTATGTGAATTTACAACTCGGGAATTATATAAATTGGATAAGGTGATGGGAGAAATAATTATTGATGCTACGTCCTCGGCTGATGCAAAGACAGACAGCTTCATCATTATACATTATCCAAATGTGATTTGTCGGCGTATGCCGGAAGAGTTTTTGGGCACAAAAGATTCTGAATTTGAAAAAATATATAAATGGCATCCTTTTGAGTCATTTCATGGAAATTTGAAAGAGTATGTTGGAGAAGTTGGTTAAAAAGTGTTTTATTCTTACGCATACAAGGAAATTTTTTCAAAAAGGGTATGCAAATTATACAAAATATGAGTAAACTGCATAAACTGGGTATTGCAGAAAAACGTGTGATGTAGTACAATGTTTAAGTCGCTTGGGGCAGGTCAAAACGGGAAACCTACCTGATTCCAGCGGGAATTGCAGAGAGGGAGAGGTTATGTCATCGATAGAAAAGAGGGTTCATTCTTTTGCAAGGAAAGCTTCGTCTGTGAAGCATGATAGAAAGGTGGTTCGTACTGTCACGCGTAGTGATGTTGTCGCATTAAATAAGACAATCGAACCTAAAATAAGACAAAATGAAAGAGAGCGTACTGCAAGTATGCATGCGGCAGCCCGATGCATTGTGGGCGGTAAATAATCAGCAAAGTCGGGAGAATAATCCGGCTTGCTTTATTTAAAGTGAAAAACTCCCGGCTGACTATAATAAAAGCCGGGAGTTTTTATGCTCCAAGAAATAAAAAGGGGTTTCAATATAAATCAATTGACATCCCCACCAGGATTGTATACAATTATACATGGTCTTTGCGAAGTACTTCTAAGGAGGAAAATGTGTCATGGCTGATGGAAATAATTTTTTTACAGACAGACCGGTGTCACTTAATACGAAAAACAACTTATTGGAGATAGAGGAACATATGTACATATTGGATGATGTGCAAAAACCCAATGTGTTCCGTAATATGTTTCCTTACTCGGAGGTCCCGAAGATACCCTTTAATGACAGGATCGTACCTCACAATATGCCGAAGGAAATCTGGATCACGGATACAACGTTCCGTGACGGACAGCAGTCCAGGGCACCCTATACAACAGAACAGATTGTTAAAATATATGATTACCTGCACCGGCTTGGCGGACCGAATGGAATGATCCGTGCAAGTGAATTCTTTTTATACAGTAAAAAGGATCGTGATGCGGTTTATAAATGTATGGAACGCGGGTATCAGTTCCCGGAGGTCACCAGCTGGATCCGAGCCAGCAAGGAGGATTTCAAGTTGGTGAAGGAAATCGGTATGAAGGAGACCGGAATTCTGGTAAGCTGTTCGGATTATCATATTTTTCTGAAATTGAAGATGACCAGACGACAGGCAATGGAACACTATTTAAGTGTGGTGAGAGATTGTCTGGAGGAGGGAATCAGTGTCCGGTGTCATCTTGAGGATATTACCAGAGCAGATATTTACGGTTATGTGGTTCCTTTTTGTCTGGAACTGATGAAACTGATGAAGGAGTATCAGATTCCCATCAAGGTACGTGCATGTGATACTATGGGGTATGGCGTCAATTATCCCGGTGCGGTTATCCCGAGAAGCGTCCAGGGAATCATTTATGCTATTCATACCCATGCAGGAGTGCCCCATGAGTTGATTGAATGGCACGGACACAATGATTTTTATAAGGCAGTGGTAAATTCCACCACAGCATGGCTGTATGGCTGTTCCGGAGTAAACACTTCTCTGTTTGGAATTGGTGAGAGAACCGGAAATACGCCTTTAGAGGCGATGGTGTTTGAGTATGCTCAGCTAAAGGGTGATTTAAATGGTATGGATACTACCGTTATCACGGAACTTGCGGAATATTACGAGCGTGAGATCGGCTATTCCATACCGGAGAGAACACCTTTTGTGGGCAAGAATTTCAATGTGACCAGAGCAGGGATCCATGCGGATGGATTATTAAAAAATGAAGAGATTTATAATATTTTTGATACGGACAAATTTCTGAACAGACCGGTTTTATGCGCTGTTTCCAATACTTCCGGTCTGGCTGGAATTGCTCATTGGATCAATACATACTTTAAACTTGGGGAAGATAAGCAGTTGACAAAGGCAAGCCCTGTGGTTGCCAAGGTTAAGGAATGGGTGGACAGGCAGTATGAGGATGGCCGGGTTACGGTGATCACGGATCGGGAATTGATCGAGCAGATCACTCTGGCATGTAAGGAATTAAATACCACTATAGGATAAAATCAGGAAAAGGAAGGCTATGTAGTTAAAATGGATAATTATGATGTAAAGCAGGAAGTGACAGATAAATACTCCCTGCGGGGCAGAGTGTTCCATAAGCTGAGAGAGGATATTTTAAACGGAAAATATAAGGAGCATGAGGAACTGAAAGAGGTTGCTATCGGTGAAGAACTGGGAGTCAGCAGAACTCCGGTGCGGGAAGCATTTCGCCAGCTTGAGCTTGAGGGACTTTTGCAGATTGTTCCCAACAAAGGAGCTTATGTGACGGGAATAACGGCCAAAGATGTGAAAGATATTTATATGATCCGGTCTTCTCTGGAAGGAATGTGCGCCAGACTGGCAACAGAGCATATTACGCCGGAACAGTTGGAGGAATTGGAGGAAAATGTATACCTTGCCGCGTTCCATGCATCAAAAGGGCATATGGAACAGATGGCGGAGCTGGATAATCGTTTTCATCATATTTTGTATTCGGCATGTGATTCCAAAATGTTGGAGAATCTTTTGCGGGATTTTCACCATTATGTGATCCGTATCCGGAAAAAGACGCTTTCTACCAAGGAGCGCGGGATTGCTTCTAACGAAGAGCACAGGCAGATCATGGAGGCAATCAAAGAAGGAAATGGGAATGAGGCAGAACGCCTTGCGACTCAGCATATGATCAATGCTTATGATAATATAGTGAAGAATGGTTTGTATGATATATTTGACAGTGAAGAAGAAACAAACGTAAATTGAGAAAAACTCAATTTACGTGAAGGAAAATAAGAAAAAGGATGGTGCAGAAAGTGGAAAAAATTAAAATGACAACTCCGCTTGTGGAGATGGATGGAGACGAGATGACCAGAATCCTCTGGCAGATGATTAAGGACGAGCTTCTTCTTCCTTTTATTGATCTGAAGACAGAGTATTATGACCTTGGTCTGGAGCACAGAAATGAGACGGATGATCAGGTGACCGTTGACAGTGCGGAGGCAACAAAGAAATATGGTGTAGCAGTGAAATGTGCGACCATTACTCCCAATGCGGCAAGAATGACGGAATATAACTTGAAGGAGATGTGGAAAAGCCCTAATGGAACTATCCGTGCTATTTTGGACGGAACTGTTTTCAGGGCACCAATTTTGGTGAAGGGAATTGTGCCTTATGTTTCCAACTGGACAAAACCCATTACGATTGCCCGTCATGCCTATGGGGATGTGTATAAGAATACAGAAATCAAGGTTCCCGGAAAAGGAAAGGCGGAGCTGGTTTATACAGCAGAGGATGGAACAGAAGTAAGAGAGTTGATCCATAATTTTGACGGGGCAGGAATCCTTCAGGGAATCCATAATACAGAAAAATCCATTTCCAGCTTTGCCAGGGCTTGCTTTGAGTATGCTATTGACACAAAGCAGGATCTGTGGTTTGCCACCAAAGACACCATCTCCAAAAAGTATGATCATACTTTTAAGGATATTTTTCAGGAGATTTATGACGCAGAATACAAAGAAAAATTTGAGAAACTTGGGATTGAGTATTTCTACACGCTGATCGATGATGCAGTAGCCCGTGTAATCCGTTCGGAAGGAGGATTTATCTGGGCATGTAAAAATTATGATGGTGATGTGATGTCAGATATGGTTGCAACCGCTTACGGGGATCTCTCTATGATGACTTCCGTGCTGGTATCACCGGCAGGCGTTTACGAATACGAGGCGGCACATGGTACCGTACAACGTCATTANTATAAACATTTAAAGGGAGANGANACTTCCACAAACTCGATTGCGACTATTTTTGCNTGGACNGGAGCNCTCAGAAAGAGAGGNGAGCTGGANAACATTCCGGAGCTTTCCGCATTTGCAGATAAGCTGGAGAANGCATGCATTAAGACTGTNGAGGACGGTAAGATGACNAAGAGNTTATCTCTGATCTCCACCTGTNAGAATCCNACNATCTTNAACAGNCTTGATTTCATTAAGGCNATNCGGGAAACCTTNGAGCAGATGTTATANTNTAACAGTACAGACTCATGATTGAATCTGTCATGACTTTTCAATCATGAGTCTGTACTGCTGTCATCTGCCAGAATTTCCCACTTTTCATAAAGCTCTGCAAGCCGGGNNNCNATNTNCTCCCGGCGGGCNGACANTTCCNGAAGTTTTGCTGCATTGGTGGNATTTTCAGGATCTGCCATTTNGGNATCNANTTCNTNCTGNTCNGNTTCCAGAGCNGAAATTTCNGANTCNCATTTTTTNAGATCATTTTCTTTTTTGCGNTGCNTNGCCTGCAATTCTTTTTGGCTTAACCAGTCCTGTTTNTTTTCGGAAACAGTGTCCTTTGACNNAAGAGNTNNNGGCNGTGTTTTGAATAAANGCNCTTTCCAGNTCTTTCTTTTTTTCCAGATANTAGTCGTAATTTCCCAAATAACCTAGNAGCTGTNTGTTTGTCAGNTCNAGAATCCGGCTGGCAGTCCGGTTAATAAAATAACGGTCATGNGANACNTAGAGCAGGGTGCCNTCATAGGCGTTTAATGCATCCTCCAAAATTTCTTTGGANGCNATATCCAGATGGTTGGTGGGCTCATCCAGAATCAGAAAATTTGATTCGGACAGCATCAGCTTNGCNAAGGANACNCGNCCNCGCTCGCCGCCGCTTAANTGTTCAATNNGTTTAAANACATCATCGCCGGTAAAGAGNAAAGCNGCNAGNGTATTTCNTATTTCGGTNTTNTTCAAATAAGGATAAGCATCGGATATNTCTTCAAATAAGGTTTTNTCGGGNTGNAGNACATGGTGCTCCTGATCATAGTAGCCGATATGTACATTTGTTCCTAATGTGATNGAACCGGNATCNGCNTCAAGNAGNCCGTTNATNATTTTCANGATGGTAGTTTTNCCNGTNCCNTTATCGCCGATAATCGCTACATGNTCCCCACGCTTNATNTCCATTTCAAGTCCGGAAAAGAGCATNTGACTGCCGAATGATTTCTCAAGGCCGTCAATATGGAGGACATCGTTTCCACTTGTGATGCGGGGAATAAGNGTCATGTGAATATCGGTCCTTGCCTGTGTCGGTTTCTCTAAAACCTCGATTTTATTCAGCATTTTTTCACGGCTTTCTGCCCGCTTTATGGATTTTTCCCGATTAAAGGATTTAAGTTTTTCAATAACGGCTTCCTGATGATGGATTTCCTGCTGTTGTTTCAGATAGGCATTTAAAGCAGCTGTGCGGAGCTGTTCTTTTTTAACGGCATAGTCAGAGTAATTGCCGGTAAAGGAAGTCGCTTTTGTCTGATCCAGTTCGATAATTTTACCGGCGATCCGGTCCAGAAAATAACGGTCATGGGAAACAATAAGGACTGCGCCTTTATAATTCAGCAGATAAGTTTCCAGCCATGTAATGGAATTTAGGTCCAGATGGTTGGTAGGTTCATCCAGAATAATCAGGTCGGGATTCACAAGGAGGAGACGACCAAGGGCTACACGTGTTTTTTGACCGCCGGAAAGAGTAGAGATTTTTTTATTAAATTCTGCTTCTGAAAATCCAAGCCCCTTCAGAACACCGACAATTTCACTTTTGTAAGAGTATCCGTTTGCAAGCTCGAAGGAATGCATAAGCCGGGTATAGGACTCCATAAGAAGATCCAGTTCCCGCCCGGATAAGTTTTTCATGGAGAGCTCCATTTCACGGATTTTCTCTTCCATGGCGATGACATCGGCTTTGACGGAAAGCAGTTCGTCATAGATAGTTTTTTCGCTGTCTACATTTTGATTTTGTGCAAGATATCCGAAGGTTTTGTCTTTGGCAAAGGTGACAACTCCCTCATCCGGTGTCTGCTCTCCGATAATAATGCGTAAAAGTGTAGTTTTTCCGGCACCGTTGATACCGACAATAGCCGCCTTTTCCTGGTCTTCAATGTGGAAAGAGACGCCGGAAAGTACAGACTGTTCATGGAATGCTTTTGATATATTCTGACAGGATAAAATCATGGCTATTTTCCTCTGATATAGATTTTAAGAATTTAATAATACAAACAATAATAATAGGTTCCTGTATCAGTTTACAGATGATAAAAGGGAATGTCAATGAATTGACATTATTTTAACAGTGTTATATATTTATTATTAGAAACAGCAATAGGAGGAGATCCTGGTGGAAAATAAAGAGATCTCACAGGCAGTTATAAGCCGGCTGCCAAGATATTTCAGGTATTTAGGAGAGCTTAAGGATGAAGGGATAGAGAGAATATCTTCTCAGGAATTAAGCGCTATCATGGATGTGACGGCATCACAGATACGTCAGGATTTTAATAATTTTGGCGGTTTTGGACAGCAGGGATATGGCTATAAGGTGGAATACCTTTACGAAGAAATAGGTAAAATACTGGGGCTGGACAGAACCCATAATCTGATTATTATCGGCGCAGGTAATCTTGGTCAGGCACTTGCCAATTATATGAATTTTGAGAGACGGGGATTTCTTTTTCAGGGAATATTTGACAACAATCCAAACTTGTATGGCAAAAAAATTCGGGATATGGAGATACGTCCCATGGAAGAAATGGAAAATTTTGTCAGGGAGCATAACATTGATATAGCAGTGCTTACGATTCCGAAGACCAGTGCAGATGCAGTTGCCAGGAGGCTTGTAGACAATGGAATTAAGGGTATTTGGAATTTTGCACATGTAGATCTGGATGTTCCGAAATCGATACAGGTGGAGAATGTCCATTTATCTGACAGTTTAATGAAACTTACTTATAATATCAATCGGTTTGAACAAGGTTGTTATAGTTAACGACATTAGAAATAGCCATTTCGCCCTTGCAAAAGCTTGCGCATATGGCTTTTGCAAGAGGCGGAATGTGCAATTTGTTATGTCGTTTACTATAGGTTAGGAGGCAGAGAGATGTCCAGAAGAGAAGAACTTTACAGGCCGGCGGTTAAAGCCAAAAATATACCATTACTTACCTTGGATAATAAGTGGCATAAGCTTTTCACGCAAACCCAGCCGGATAAGACCATAACAAGGCTTGAAAAGGAATTGAATGAGCTGATAAAGCGTCAAAGCAAGGTAAAGAATGAGGTAGACAAGATCAGAGCGCTTAANAAGAAGCTGATGAAGGAGATTGTNGAGAATGCNCAGGAAGCTTCCATNGCAAATGATGAAAAGGCACAGAAAAAAGCGGAAGAAAATTCAAGACTGATCAATGAATGTAATGAAAAGCTGGATGGATATAAGGAAGAGATGCGGGAAATTCCGGAGAGAATTGAGAAGGTCAATACAGAATTGATGCTTCATACAATGGAAATCTGTTATGACCGTATCAAGCGAAACGAAAAGGAAATAGAGGAAACTACACAGTGGGTAACCCAGATACGAATAGAGTTAAAAAAGCGTCTGATCCGGAAGCAGGAGCAGGAACAGATGAATCAGGCATTATATTCTTATATGCATGATATATTTGGAGCAGATGTGCTTGAACTGTTTGATATGGAATATAGAGAGAAATAGGCTGCGCCTCATGACCGGATTCGGTGTGCGGCGCATTTTCATGTAAATGATTTTAGCAAGATTATATTTACAGAGGGAGATTTATATGCAGTATGCAGTGACAGCAGCGGAAATGAAGCTGTATGACCAAAAAACAATTTCAGAAATAGGAATCCCTTCGCTGGTATTAATGGAACGGGCAGCGCTGGAAACAGTGAGGGTGCTTTTAGCAGAAAGAAAAGAGATTAAGAGGGTACTGATTGTGTCTGGAACGGGAAATAACGGTGGAGATGGTCTTGCGGTGGGAAGAATTTTGGCTTCACGGGGCGTAAAGGTGTCCTTTCTGCTCGCTGGCAAATGGGAGAAGCTGTCAAAAGAAACGGCACTACAGAAGGATATTTTATTAAATTCAGGGTTTTCCATTTTGCGCAAAATGGAAAATGAAGAATATAATATTGTAATAGATGCGCTGTTTGGCATAGGACTTTCACGGGATGTGGAAGGAGAATATGCGGAATTGATTCATGCTATAAATGCTTTAAAGAATCGGGGATCTTATATCTGTAGTTTGGATATCCCTTCCGGAATCTGTGCGGATACCGGAAAGGTCATGGGATGTGCAGTGAGGGCTGATCTGACAACTGCGTTTGCTTTTGCCAAAAGGGGAGAGCTATTATATCCTGGCAGGGAATATACCGGAAAGCTTGTTGTCTGTGATATTGGTATTCCAACCGTCGTATTAGAAAACCAATACCCCGAAGCCGCCTGCTTGGAAAGGAAAGATGTCATTAGAAAACTTCCGGTGAGAAGACCGGATGGAAATAAAGGAACTTTTGGTAAGGTGCTTTTGATTGCAGGAAGCCGGGACATGTGCGGGGCCTGCATTTTGGCAGGAAGTAGTGCTTTTAAAGCTGGAGCGGGAATGGTGAAGATCATAACTCCGGAATGTAACAGAGAAATTCTGCAAAGTACACTGCCGGAGACAATGTTGTATTCTTATAGTGATATGCCGGAGCCGGAGCAGCTTCGAGAAGCCTTGGATTGGGCCGACATAGTGGCTATAGGTCCGGGACTTGGAACGGGAGAAGCAGCCTGCTTTATGGTTCGATATTTTCTGGAAAACAGTGAGATTCCTATGGTTCTTGATGCGGATGCGCTGAATTTGATCGGAAGGGATCAGGAGCTTGCAAAGCTATTGGCACACAAAAACGGAGAAAATATTGTTTTGACGCCTCATCCGGGTGAACTGGTAAGGCTTTTGGAAGCTGATATGGCAAGTTATCGAAAAGACCGCATGGGAATGATACGGGAAGTCTTGCAGAAATATGGTTGTATCCTTGTAGCAAAAGATGCAGTCACAATAGTAGCAGGGAAAAATANGAAAGAACAGCTTATCAATACATCAGGAAACGACGGTATGGCCGTAGCAGGGAGCGGGGATGTGCTTACGGGAATCATCAGCGGATTGATGGCGCAGAAAATGCCTTGCTTTGAGGCGGCAGGTCTTGGAGTTTTTTTGCATGGGCTTGCAGGAGAAGAAGCTTGCAGGTCAAATGGAAGATACGGCATGATGGCTATGGATATTGTGAAACAGCTTCCTAAAGTTATGGGAGCAAAAGCAGATACAAAAGGGAGAACGGAAGAAGAATGAGAGAGGATTATCAGCGAATTTATGCAGAGGTAGATCTGGATGCAATAACAAGCAATT
Source organism: Lachnospiraceae bacterium (assembly GCA_014804285.1). Classification (GTDB taxonomy): domain Bacteria; phylum Bacillota; class Clostridia; order Lachnospirales; family Lachnospiraceae; genus Suilimivivens. The sequence continues at coordinate 53,354 of JAAVAA010000032.1, forward strand.
TAGAGCATATGAAAGCAAATATTGCACCGGAAACGACCATTATGGCAGTGATAAAGACCGATGGTTACGGTCATGGGGCTGTCCCTATTGCGAAAGAGCTGGAGGATATAGAATATTTATCCGGATTTGCGGTTGCTACGGCTGAAGAAGCTTTTATTTTGCGGCAGGCAGGTATTCAGAAGTCGATTTTGATTCTGGGATATACATTCCCTTATAGCTATGAGAGATTGATCAGGGAAGAAATCAGAATGACGGTGTTTCGCCNGGATACTTTAAAAGAACTTTCCCAAAGCGTAAGATTACTCAGAGAAAAGGGAGAGCAAAAAACTGCAAAAGTTCATATTAAGGTTGATACGGGAATGAGCCGTATCGGCATCAGAGCAAATGAAGAAGGAATTTCCTTTGTGAAGGAAGCCTTTGAAACAGAGGGAATTGAGATAGAAGGAATCTTTACTCATTTTGCACGAGCTGATGAATATGATAAGAGCTTTGCACAGAACCAGTTAATGGAATTTGAAGAGTTTATTAAGAAGATAAGATTAGAAACAGGAAAAGAAATCCCTATCAGGCATTGCTCTAACAGCGCAGGAATCATCGAGATTCCACGTGCGAATATGGACATGGTAAGAGCAGGTATTATTTTGTATGGGTTATGGCCNTCCGATCAGGTGGAGCAGAATATTGTCAAACTTACTCCGGCGCTGTCATTATACAGCCAGATNGTTTATGTGAAAGAGATNGAGGCAGGTACACCGGTGAGCTANGGAGGAACTTTTANNNCTCCTTCCNAAATGCGTATTGCTACCATNCCNGNAGGATACGGAGACGGATATCCAAGAGGNCTGTCAGGAAAGGGNTATGTGCTGGTACGGGGGCNAAAAGCNCCTGTTTTGGGAAGAGTATGCATGGATCAGTTTATGATTGATGTGACGGATATACCAGANGCTGCACAGGGGGATAAGGTAACGCTGATTGGCAGGGAGGGGCAGGAAATGATCACAGTGGAAATGCTGGGAGAGCTGTCCGGAAGATTTAATTATGAATTGGTATGCGATCTGGGAAAACGTATCCCCAGGGTCTATACAAAGNGCGGAAAAATTCTGTGTACCAGAGATTATTACCAGGATTTTTAAATGCATCTGAATACCTTCTGACAATACGGTTATAATACTTAATGCATAAAATCCTGTTGGATATGATCCTATTGGTATGAAGGGTGTGTGAAAGATTGAGAAGAGGAGATATTTATTATGCGGATTTAAGGCCGGTGATCGGTTCNGAGCAGGGAGGTGTACGCCCGGTCTTGATTGTACAGAATGATGTGGGAAACAGACACAGCCCAACGATTATCTGTGCGGCAATTACATCAAAGCTGAATAAGGCAAAGCTTCCGACTCATATTGAATTAAGTGCCGGAAGGTATGATATGGTTAAGGATTCGGTGATCCTTTTGGAGCAGCTTCGAACCATTGATAAAAAGAGGCTGAAGGATAAGGTATGTCATCTGGACGAGGACATTATGAGNGAAGTGAACAGAGGNCTTATGGTCAGTCTGGAGCTTGGTACATACACAAGACCGGAGCAGAACTTGACGATAACAGCAGGAAATGCTATAGTTTAATTTGANGATTTATGCAACAAAGGAGATGAAGACATGGACGATGGCGGGCCTACGGCCAGTTACGTGATATTCTTTGCATTACTACTAATNGATATGCTTTTTTATGGTTTTGGGGCAGCAATCAGAGAATTGAATTCCAAGGAGCTTTCGGAGCATGCACAGGAAGGGGACAAAAGAGCGGGNAAATTATATAAGATTGCAGTAAATCCCGAACAATACATAAATACGGTACAGTTAATTGTTACCCTGATTAATCTGGTTATGGGTGTATCCTTTCTGCGTATGTTTTCCCTGATGGCAAAAAAGGCGTTGGAGANTGGATACTTGAAGGAAGCAGCATCACCGGCACTGATTACGGCACTGGCATTTATTCTTTCCGGAGCGGTTCTTTTGTATGTACTTTTNACCTTTNNNGTACTGATNCCGAAACGTCTGGGGGTTCGATACTCTTATAAATGGGCATATACCTGNATTAATCCCATATATTTTATTATGAAATTATTTACCCCCATAACGGGGCTTGTTTCCGTCACATCNAAAGGTGTGTTGCACCTGTTTGGTATTCATGGGGACAGTAATCCGGAGGATGTTACGGAGGANGAAATTATNTCGATGGTAAATGAGGGACANGAGCAGGGGGTGCTTCTNGCNACGGAAGCGGAAATGATCAATAATATTTTCGAGTTTGGCGACAAGGAAGCACAGGATATCATGACCCACAGAAATAATATTCTGGCGATTGACAGGAGTATGACGCTGGAGGAGGCTCTTGANTATATGNTAAGTGANAGTAAGAGTCGGTTTCCGGTCTATGAGGACAATATTGATCATATTATTGGTATTTTGCATTTGAGGGATGCAATGGAATCCCAGAGGGANCAGAAGAATATGTCCGTTCCGGTAGGGGAAATCTGTAATCTGGTCAGAGAAGCAGAGTTTGTNCCAGAAACGAAGCATATTGATGTACTCTTTAAGACCATGCAGCACACAAAAACGCAGATGGTGATNGTGGTAGACGAGTATGGACAAACCTCCGGACTGCTGGCGATGGAGGATATCCTTGAAGAGATAGTAGGGGAAATTATGGATGAATATGATGAGGANGAGGCGCATATTGAAGAGACTGAAAATGCNGANGAGTATATCATAGAGGGCATTACTCCATTAGAAGAATTGGAGGAGAGATTTCAGGTTTCTTTTCATGAAGATNCCTTTGANACACTTAATGGATTTCTGATTTNCAAAATGGAAAAAATACCGGATGAAAACGAAGAGTTTTCGATTGATGTGGATGGATACAGTTTTCGGATACTAAGTGTTGAGAACCGAATGATTAAGAGTGTTCTTGTCACAAGNCTCCCCGTGCCGGAAAAGGAAAGCGGAGGGAACCATCGGACAGATGAAAAAGAAGAAACAAATAAACAGGAATAAAAGGAGATAGTTATGTCAGGACATTCAAAATTTGCAAATATTAAGCACAAGAAAGAAAAAAATGATGCAGCGAAAGGCAAGATNTTCACNATTTTAGGAAGAGAAATNGCNGTAGCTGTAAAAGANGGTGGACCGGATCCNGCTAATAATTCCAAGCTGGCACAGGTGATTGCNAANGCAAAATCCAACAATATGCCTAATGATACCATTGATCGNGGAATCAAGAAGGCCGCAGGGGATATGGGCAGCGTGAATTACAAATACATAACCTACGAAGGATATGGACCGAATGGTATTGCAATTATCGTAGATGNTCTTACTGATAATCAGAATCGCACGGCGGCAAATGTCCGGAATGCATTTACCAAAGGAAACGGAAATATCGGAACCCCCGGCTGTGTTTCTTTTATGTTTGATCAGAAGGGGCAGCTTATTATTGATAAGGAAGAATATGAAGGGGATGCNGATGAGCTTATGATGCTNGCGCTTGATGCCGGAGCAGAAGATTTTAATGAGGANGANGACAGCTTTGAAATCCTTACCATGCCGGATGATTTTGACGGGGTGCTTAAGGCACTTCAGGATGGAGGAATCCCGATGGCATCGGCAGAAGTGACTATGATTCCTCAGAATTATGTGGAATTAACAGATGAGACAGCGGTGAAAAATCTTCAAAAGATATTNGATCTTTTGGATGAAGACGATGATGTGCAGGCGGTTTATCACAACTGGGATGAGTAAAGCCGGAGGNTAGATATGAGCAGAGANTACGCAAAAGAAACAATATGTGTGCAGTCAGGCTGGAANCCCNAAAACGGAGANCCGCGTGTATTGCCGATTTATCAGAGCACAACNTATAANTATGANACTTCACAGCAGATGGGAAGATTGTTTGATTTGGAGGAAGAAGGGTATTTCTATACCAGACTGCAGAATCCTACCAATGATTGTGTAGCACAAAAAATCTGCGAACTGGAAGGCGGGGTGGCGGCTATGCTCACATCTTCCGGGCAGGCAGCCAATTATTACGCAGTTTTTAATATTTGCGAGGCAGGATCTCATGTGGTTCTTTCTTCAACAGTATATGGGGGAACCTTTAATCTTCTTACAGTGACGATGAAGAAAATGGGAATTGAATGTACCATTGTGGATCCGGATGCCTCAGCGGAGGAGATTAGCAAAGCATTTCTGCCAAATACCAGATGTGTGTTTGCGGAGACCATAGCGAATCCTGCACTGGTGGTTCTCGATATTGAGAAATTTGCCAAAGCGGCACATGAGCATCAAGTACCGTTAATTGTTGATAATACGTTTGCAACNCCNGTAAACTGCAATCCTTTTAAGTGGGGAGCGGATATNGTGACGCATTCCACAACNAAATATATGGATGGTCANGCTATGAGTGTAGGCGGCGNNNTCGTAGATTCCGGNAATTTTGAATGGAAAAATTATGCGGATAAATTTCCGGGATTATGCAGCCCGGATGAGTCTTATCATGGAATTACATATGTAGANAAATTTGGAAAAAAAGCATACATAACCAAGGCAACNGTACAGTTAATGCGGGATNTGGGATCTGTNCAATCACCGCAAAATGCTTTTCTTTTGAATGTGGGTCTTGAGACGCTNCCGCTCCGAGTGGAGCGCCATTGCCAAAATGCACTTATGACAGCTGAATATCTGCAAAAACATGAAAAGGTAGCNTGGGTCAATTATCCGGGATTGNCGGGAAATAAATATTATGAGCTGGCACAGAAATATATGAACGGAAAAACCTGTGGAGTGATTTCCTTTGGNTTAAAAGGAGGAAGNGAAGCCGCGGAGAAGTTGATGGATCATNTGACGCTGGCAGCGATTGTAACACATGTNGCGGANGCAAGAACCTGTGTTTTGCACCCGGCGAGTCATACNCACAGACAGATGACGGATGCCCAGCTNCTAGAGGCTGGTGTTGCACCNGATTTGATTCGTTTTTCTGTAGGAATTGAAAACATTNACGACATTATTGCTGATTTAGAACATGCATTGAGTTGTATTTAAAGTAGCTGTAAGGATGANGGATGGAAAATAAAAAGCAACGGATACTGACAGTCTTGTGGATACTGGCAGCCGTCATAACCAGAATTTTATATTTTCTTTTCAACAGCCAGATGGTTGTTGATACATACGGATATTATGCTCATGCATTGGCCGGAGCGGAAGAAGAACCNATCCTGACATCAGGGATGGCATATGCCTACACGAATCATTTGTCAAAGATCCTGCCTTATCTGGAAAATGGGGCAGAGACCATTGGGGTTTATCATCTGATTCTTCAAATTATATGGATGGTATTTCTTATTGTGGGTATGGGAATCCTGTTTGGAGGAATAGCACAGNTCCTGACAGCGGGAATTTTAGCGCTTTCGCCTGTGATTTCGGAAACCATGTTTGTCGTGTCACCGGAAAATTATCTGATGTTTTGGTTTTCACTGCTTTTTCTTGCCTTGGCAGTTTTTTTCTGGTTGACCAAAAAGCGTGGGTGGTATCGAAGCAGTTTATGTGAATTATATTTGATGCTTCTGGGCTTCCGGATGGGAGTCGTTTGTATCTGGAATTATACGGGATGGCTTTTATTGCCAATTATGATTNATATTTTGAACAGAAACCGTTATAATTTGAAAGATAAGATATGGGAACAGAAGCAGAAGGAAATATATCTTGAGAGACAACAGGTGATGCNGGTTGGATCTCAGACAAGTATTTTAACGGTTGGAANTCTGTTGGGAATGTATGCAACATTGATGAAGTATACGGGAATGACTGGTATTTCAGTAGGTGAGCAGTTTCGTTGGTGGATAGCTCAGTACAGGGAACTTCCGGAANGGTGCCAGGATATTTCCACNCAATTGATCTTGTGGCTGCTTCTTGCCGGTGTGGCAGGNATTTTATGTAGTGTTTTGATTCAGTCGATTCGAAGAAGGAAACTTCAAAACATGATGTATGAGGATGAAATATATCNGCAGGATGAAGAAGAGGAAGAGACCATTTCCGACAAGAAAGCNTTAAAGAGGGAAGAAAAGAAGGAAAANAAAAANGAAACAAAGGAAGCAAAGAAAGAAAAGAAGAAAGAANNAANGGAANCAAAGAAGGAAANNAAGNAAGAAACGCAGAAGGAANNANAGAAGGAAATTAANGAAGAANCGCAGAAGGAAACACAGTATGTGNTNACNCAGGATGGAAGAAAGGTNGAACTTCTGGATAATCCNCTGCCGGTTCCGCCGAAACANGAAAAAAGNGATATGGATTTTAAGTTCAANGAGTTTTCCGAAGAANCNGCCGTGAAGGAAGATNCATGGGGNAANNGCGATGAATTNGATCTTAANGTCTNGGANAATGATGATTTTGANGTATAAATTATNNAGAATGAAAGATACTATGGAGGACTGCCNAAACAATGCAGTCCTCCATATTTGTGTAAGAGAGGGTTAAAAATGTCAGGGAAAAAGGTTGAGGAAGAAAAGCATAGAAGTGAGAAAATTGAGGAGACAGGGCAGGTAACCTTAGATAAGAATGGTAAGTCGCATACGATACATTTGATTTCTGTGATCGGGGAAGTGGAAGGTCATGAAAATCTTGGAACAAATTCCAAAACCACAAAATATGAGCATATTCTGCCGGAGTTGGCAGCCATTGAGGACAGCAGTGATATTGATGGTGTGTTAATTCTGCTTAATACCATGGGAGGCGATGTGGAGGCAGGACTTGCCATTGCGGAAATGATCGCCTCTTTAAGTAAGCCGACGGTGTCACTTGTGCTTGGCGGAAGTCATTCTATTGGGGTCCCGATTGCTGTCAGCACGGATTATTCATATATTGTACCTACCGGAACAATGGTGATCCACCCGGTGAGGATGAATGGGATGGTGATTGGAGTTCCTCAGACTTTTGATTATTTCAGACAGATACAGAACCGTATTACGGGATTTGTATGCAGTCATTGCAGAATCAGTCAGAAGCGATTTGAAGGTTTAATGATGGAAACCGGTGTCTTGACAAAGGATGTGGGAACAATTCTGGTAGGAGAAGAAGCTGTTTCAGAAGGAATTATTAATGAAACCGGNGGGATCAGTCAGGCAATGGAAAAGCTTCATAATCTGATTTCAAAGAAGAAAAAAANCAAATAACAGTTTATGGTGACAAGATTTGATGAAAATGCTATACTATATAAGATTATGTAAGTACCGGTCTGGGTACTGAAGGGGTTTTAGTATGGCACAGACAAAAAACAGTAATAGTAATAGAAGCAATTCTTCCGGTCAGAAGAGAAACAGTTCAGGCAGCAGAAATTATCAAAGGACAGGCAGTTCTTCCCGCAATAATTCCAGAAAAAGCGAACCGATGGATATTGCAATCAGAAATGAAGTATTTCTAATTGTATTATTTGCGGTTGCGGTGTTTCTGTTCATTTGTAATTTCGGCGTAGCCGGAGTAATGGGAGAGACGATCAGCAATATAATGTTCGGTATTTTTGGGCTTACGGCATATNTNATGCCGCTGGCTCTTTTCGTGATGATTGCTTTTGGNACNGTAAATAGCGGGAATGTTATTGCAATACGGAAACTGGTATCAGGAGTGGTTCTCGCCCTGCTTGTTGGNGTTATCTGTGAATTTTTCGCGGGAACGCTGGGTNAAACAGAGACTTATCAGATTAAANCAATTTACGAAAACAGCAGTGTAAATCATAATGGAGGCGGTGTGATCGGCGGATCATTGGCGTATCTGCTGCATCATTTTCTGGGGATGGTGGGTTCCATTCTGGTNATCTTAGTTGCCACAATTATTTCGATTGTGATACTTACGGACAAGTCCTTTGTGACCGGCGTGAAAAAGGGCGGTAAAAAAGTATATGAGCGTTCAAAAGAGGACGCTGCCTATCGAAGAGAAAGAGCGCGTATCCGTCGGGAAGAGATGGAAGAAGAACGAAAAAGACGACAGGAAGAAAAGAAGATCCGTCAGGAAGAANTGGAAAACGAAAAAATTCTCCGNATGGATAAAAAGGTTACAGGNGTTATGCTGGATACTTCCTTAACAGAGCGTGAAAGCATTGAAAAGGGACGGGATGATATCCATGAGATTAATTTGACGGATTTTGANGAACAGGTGGATCATGCAATAAAAGAGCAGGAAGAGGAGGATNCGTATCATTTTGATCAGATCAAAATTCATCATGCCTATGAAGATACCGGCAAAGATGAGCTTTCGGAGATCACCGGCGATTTTGAAGAGGAAGAGGCGGAGGANGAGTATCCTTATGAATANGAGAGCGAGAGTCAGCAACAGCTNCAGCAACCACTACAACAACCATTACAACAACCACAGCAGTCACAGCAGTCACATCAGGTATCGGCTGNTNCATACAGAGAAAAACCTGTTTTNNATCAGGCAAAGGTAAGGGAGNAAGCTTCCGAGAAGNCATCNGTGCAGAAACCGGAACAAAGTGCAGTTGCCATGAAACCTCCGGTACCNAAAAAATATATCTTTCCGCCTATTAATAAATTGATAAAGGGAACCGCGAAAGGCGGAGATTCCACACGGGAATTAAAGGAAACGGCACAGCGTCTGCAGCAGACGCTGCAGACCTTTGGCGTAAGNGTAACAATCACGGATATCAGTCAGGGACCTGCAGTTACCCGGTTTGAAATGCAGCCGGAGCAAGGGGTAAAGGTAAGTAAAATCGTAGGNCTTTCGGATGATATTAAGCTNAACCTTGCAGCTACGGACATNCGAATNGAAGCACCGATTCCGGGTAAGGCCGCAGTAGGAATTGAGGTTCCNAACAAAGAAAATACCATGGTGGCACTTCGGGATCTTCTGGAAAGTAAGGAGTTTAAAGAATTTCCTTCTAATCTGGCTTTTGCAGTGGGGAAGGATATTGCCGGCAAGGTAGTGGTGGCAGATATTGCAAAAATGCCTCATATGCTGATTGCGGGAGCAACCGGTTCCGGGAAATCGGTTTGTATTAATACGTTGATTATGAGTATTTTGTATAAGGCTCATCCGGATGATGTAAAACTGATCATGGTTGACCCGAAGGTAGTAGAGCTCAGTGTCTATAATGGAATTCCGCATCTGCTGATTCCGGTAGTTACGGATCCGAAGAAGGCATCTGCTGCATTGCAGTGGGGNGTTGCGGAGATGACTGACCGCTACCAGAAGTTTGCTGATTTTAATGTCAGAGATTTAAAGGGTTATAACAAGAAAGTGGAAGGCATGCAGGAATCGGGAGATCCTGAGGCACCCGGGAAGCTGCCTCAGATTGTGATCATTGTAGATGAGCTTGCGGACTTGATGATGGTTGCGCCTGGGGAGGTAGAGGAGGCTATTTGTCGTCTGGCACAGCTTGCGCGTGCCTGTGGAATTCACTTGATTATTGCGACTCAGAGACCTTCCGTGGATGTTATTACAGGTTTGATTAAGGCAAATATGCCAAGCCGTGTGGCATTCAGCGTTTCCAGCGGGGTGGATTCCCGTACAATTCTGGATATGAACGGAGCCGAAAAGCTTTTGGGAAAAGGAGATATGCTTTTTTACCCTCAGGGCTACAGCAAGCCTGCCAGAGTNCAGGGGGCTTTTGTTTCGGATAAAGAGGTTTCGGATGTAGTGGAATTCCTGAAAAATCAGACTCTGGGAAATATTTATGATCCGGGTATTCAAGATAAAATTGCTGCCTATGGTGGCAGTGGCGGCGCTTCGGGGGCTTCTGGAGATGGTACAGAGAAAGACCAGTATTTTGTAGAGGCAGCCAAGTTTATTATTGAGAAGGATAAAGCCTCTATCGGTATGCTGCAGAGAGTTTTTAAAATCGGTTTTAACCGGGCTGCAAGAATTATGGATCAGCTGTGTGAGGCCGGTGTGGTAGGAGAAGAAGAGGGGACAAAACCCAGAAAAGTACTCATGAGTATGGAACAGTTTGAGCAGTACATAGAGGAGTCATTATAATGAAAACAGACATTCAAATTGCCCAGGAGGCAGTACTGGAGCCAATTGTCAGGGTGGCGGAAAACTTACAGATCGCAGAAGATGATCTGGAACTGTATGGAAAATATAAAGCAAAGCTCTCTGATGAGTATCTTGCAAAGCTTGCGGATCAGCCGGATGGAAAGCTGATTCTGGTGACTGCTATCAACCCGACACCGGCCGGAGAGGGGAAGACTACAGTTAGTGTAGGGCTTGGGCAGGCGCTGGGCAGATTAAAGAAAAAGGCGGTAACTGTTTTGCGGGAGCCTTCATTGGGACCTTGTTTCGGGATTAAGGGAGGCGCTGCGGGCGGCGGATATTCGCAGGTGGTTCCTATGGAAGAACTAAATCTTCATTTTACAGGAGATTTTCATGCAATCACCAGTGCGAATAATCTTCTTGCGGCTATTTTGGATAATCATATTCAACAGGGAAACGAGTTAAAGATTGATACCAGATCTATCGTGTGGAAGAGATGTCTCGATATGAATGACCGGGTACTTCGGAACGTGGTAGTTGGCCTGGGAGCTAAGTCAGACGGAACAGTCAGAGAGGATCATTTTGTAATTACGGTGGCATCTGAAATCATGGCAATTTTATGTCTTGCANCCGATATGAAAGACCTGAAAGAGAGACTGGGAANGGTAGTAGTCGCGTATAATGATCAGGGNATGCCGGTAAGAGCAGCNGACTTAAATGCGGTAGGCGCTATGGCAGCGCTTCTTAAGGATGCCATGAAACCGAATTTGATCCAGACATTGGAACATACACCGGTATTGGTGCATGGAGGACCTTTTGCCAATATTGCACACGGTTGTAATTCCGTACGGGCTACAAAGGCGGCACTGAAAATGGCTGATTATGTTGTAACAGAAGCAGGATTCGGAGCGGACTTAGGCGCAGAGAAGTTTTTTGATATCAAATGCCGGAAGGCCGGTATAAGACCGGATGCTGTTGTTTTGGTGGCAACGATTCGTGCTTTGAAATATAATGGAGGTATGAAGAAGGAAGAACTTTCGGAAGAAAATTTGGCTGCACTCCAAAAAGGAATTGTAAATCTGGAAAAGCACATTGAAAATCTGCATAAGTACGGAGTGCCAATCGTTGTTACATTAAACAGCTTTGTAACAGACACGGAGGCGGAGATCTCCTTCGTAGAGAAATTCTGCAAAGAGAAGGAATGTGAGTTTGCTCTTGCCAGAGTATGGGAAAAGGGCGGAGAGGGTGGAATAGAACTNGCCCAAAAGGTTTTGGATACACTGGCGAATAAGAGAAGCAATTTTAAGCTTTTATACGAGGATGAAAGTAGTCTGAGGGAAAAGATTGAGACGGTGGCAAGAGAAATATACGGCGCGGATAAAGTGGTTTATGCGTCAGGAGCATCGAAGCAGATTCAGCAGCTGGAGGAACTTGGATTTGGGAGGCTGCCTGTCTGTATTGCAAAGACACAATATTCTCTTTCAGATGATCCAACGCTGTTAGGAAGACCTGAGAATTTTGATATCAGTGTCAGGGAAGTGTATGTCAGCGCAGGGGCCGGTTTTGTTGTGGTACTTACCGGTGCGGTTATGACCATGCCGGGACTGCCNAAAAAACCTGCAGCATATTCCATTGACGTAAACGAAGACGGAATGATTACCGGTTTGTTTTAGTATAGGTTTTGGAAAGGGTAAAGTAACTATGGCAATGATTATTGATGGGAAGACAATTTCCGGACAGATAAAAGATGAATTAAAAGAAAAAGCAGCAAGAAAAAGAGAATCAGGTGTGAACATTACACTTGCAGTAATACAGGTGGGGGAAGATCCGGCATCAAGTGTTTACGTAAGAAACAAGAAAAAAGGCTGTGAATATATCGGAATCGGTTCTGAGGCTTATGAGCTTCCGGAACAAACAACACAGGAGGAGCTTCTTGGGCTGATTGATGAGTTAAATCACAAAGAAGAAATAAACGGAATATTGGTGCAGCTTCCATTGCCNTCTCACATTGATGAAGATACGGTAATCAGGGCAATTGATCCCAAGAAGGATGTGGACGGTTTTCATCCGCANAGTGTAGGCNCGCTTTGCATTGGNCAGCCAGGATTTGTATCCTGTACACCGGCAGGAATTATACAATTGCTGAAAAGGAGTGGAATCACAATAGAAGGGAAGGAGTGCGTTGTTTTAGGAAGAAGCAACATTGTGGGAAAGCCTATGGCAATTTTACTTCTTCGTGAAAATGCGACTGTAACGATTGCCCATTCCAGAACTCAAAACCTGAAAGAAGTTACAAAAAGAGCTGACATTTTAATTGTTGCAATTGGAAAACCCAAAATGATTACGTCCGATTACATAAAAGAAGGGGCGGTAGTAATCGATGTGGGAATCAACAGAGATGAGAACGGTAAACTTTGTGGGGATGTTGATTTTGATTCTGCGGCGTCTGTCTGCAGTGCCATTACGCCGGTTCCAGGCGGAGTGGGNCCCATGACAATCGCTATGCTTCTCAATAACTGCATGGAGTCTGTAGATCTTTAAGTAAAAGACGGATCTGAATATCAGACAGATGCGGAAAGGAGGAAGCGATGGTATGTCCCAAGTGTGGATGTGAATTGAAAGAAGGACATTTGTATTGTGATGCCTGTGGAATGGAAATACAAATTGTTCCTGATTTTGAACCGGAAATTGAAAACAGCATAACGGAAACCTTATCCACAGTTGCGGAAGAGATTGAAGGAAGTAATCCGTCAGAGCCTCAAATGGATGAAAGTAATTTGCAAGAGATGCCCTCTGCAAAAAGCAGTGTAAAAAGAGGGAGTGTGAAAGACAGATTTCTACATGATGGCGCCAGAGGGGGACTATTCCCGATCATTTTTATAACCTTTTGCGTGATGGTGACAATTGTCATTACTGCTGGAGTAATGTTGTATCACAGATATTCTCCTACCTACCAGATACAGCAGGCACGAAAGCTTGCGGAGGCAGGGAACTATGAGCAGGCCGTTGCGTTTTTGGATGAAGCAAGAAAGCTGGATCCGGGAAACGCAGATACAGCGCTTCTTGAAGTGGGATATCTCTCCAGATTAGGAGATCAGGACCGGGCGCTTACGATTCTGCTTGAAGTGGTGGATCGGACACATTTGGAATATGTGGATAAGGAAAGAGTATTTGAAAATATTATAGAAATCTACAATGAGAGGGAGGAGTACGAAAAAATCAATAAACTTCTCATATCGAGCGGAGATTTGGATATACAAAATCATTTTCAGCAATACATGGCTATGGCACCGGAGTTTGGGTATGAATCGGGAACCTATGAAGAAGTTCTTCTCCTTAGAATGAGTGCCAATACCAGTGGAACAATTTATTACACTACAGATGGAAGTATGCCGGATGAGCGCAGCAATATTTATACCGCTCCATTAATTCTGGAGGCGGGAGATTTTCAGATTTTTGCTATTTTTGTCAATGATTATGGCATAAAGAGTGAATTGACAAGAGGAAGGTTTGTGATTAATCTTACGGTTCCTGATCCGCCGCAGATTTTACTTCCAAGCGGGGATTATCATCTGCCGACCATGATTGAGGTGGAGGTTCCGGAAGGCTGTACGGTTTATTATACTACAGACGGTCAGACGCCGACGAAAGACAGCTTGCAATACACGGCACCGATTTTTATGCCTCTTGGAAGAACTAATTACAAATTTATTGCAGTATCGGAGGAGGGCGTTTCCAGCGAGATGGTCAGCAGAAGTTATTTGTTCGCTCTGGAAACGGAAATAACGATTGATAAGGCAATACGAAATGTGGTACAGGCGCTTTTTGACCGCAGGGTATTATTGGATCTTAATGGACATTCGACAGGAATACAGGGAAAATATGTATTTACTTATAACACTATTGTGGAAATTCAAAACTTGGGATATTATTATGTTTTGGATGAATATATTGAAGATGAAATCGGAAACCGGACGAAGACGGACAGATTGTATGCCGTGGAGGTTTATACCGGTGCTCCGAATCGTCTGATTTATGATGAAAACGGNGAAATGGGATTNATTTCTCTGACAGAGTAATTATTATGTTTAGTAAAGGGAAAGGAAANANCAATGTACAAAATTTTAGAAACAAAAGAGCTTGCCGCNAATATTTTTTATATGGTGGTAGAGGCAAANCGAGTAGCAAAATCATGTAAACCCGGTCAATTTGTAATTGTAAGAGCAGATGAGCANGCAGANCGTATNCCGCTTACCATTTGTGATTATGANAGTGAAAAAGGAACTGTAACCATNGTTTTTCAAATTGTGGGGGCNGGTACGCAGATGATGGCAGATTTGAAAGCNGGGGATACNTTCCATGATTTTGTAGGNCCTCTGGGNTGTCCTTCGGAATTTGTGGCGGAGGATATGGAAACNCTCAAAAAGAAAAAAATGTTGTTTGTNGCCGGNGGGGTTGGCACTGCACCGGTATATCCNCAGGTTAAATGGCTCCATGAGCATGGNATNGATGCNGATGTNATCGTNGGAGCNAAAACNAANGATTTATTGATNNTGGAAGANGANATGAANGCNGTTGCAGNAAANCTTTATGTGACNACGGATGANGGTTCNTATGGNAGAAGCGGTATGGTNACACAGACCATTACCGANCTTGTTAACGAAGGAAANCATTATGATGTTTGTGTGGCAATCGGNCCTATGATCATGATGAANTTTGTCTGCAAGCTGACAAAAGAGCTGGAGCTTCCNACNATCGTCAGNTTAAATCCGATCATGGTGGANGGNACAGGNATGTGCGGNGCNTGCCGCGTNACNGTTGGNGGNAAGGTGAAATTTGCNTGTGTNGATGGNCCGGANTTTGACGGACATCAGGTTGACTTNGANGAGGCAATGCGCCGTCANCAGATATATAAGACNGAAGAAGGAAGAGCATTNCTGAAGGCAAAGGAAGGNGATACTCACCACGGNGGATGTGGAAACTGCAATTAAGCNGTGCNGTTATNACGGATTGCAGACTGAGAAAGGAGCATAAAGAAGAATGGACGTATTAAAGAAGGTTCCGGTAAGGGAACAGGATGCGAAAGTAAGGGNNACAAATTTTGAGGANGTNTGCCTTGGNTATAATAAGGAAGAAGCGATGGAAGAGGCTGTCCGTTGTATTAACTGCAAAAATGCGCAGTGCATCAAGGGATGCCCGGTATCTATTGATATTCCCGGATTTATTGAAAAAGTAAAGGAGGGAGATATTGAAGCGGCTTATCAGGTAATCAGTGAGTCGTCTGCGCTGCCGGCAGTGTGCGGACGTGTGTGTCCTCAGGAAAGCCAGTGTGAGGGCAAATGTATCAGAGGCATTAAGGGAGAGCCGATTTCCATTGGTAAGTTAGAGAGGTTTGTTGCGGACTGGGCAGCCGAAAATGATATTAAGCCTCAGGGAGCAAAGGAGAAGAATGGTAAAAAGGTTGCCGTAATCGGTTCAGGACCGGCAGGACTTACCTGCGCCGGGGATCTAGCAAAGATGGGGTATGAAGTGACCATTTTTGAGGCACTCCATGAGCCGGGCGGCGTTCTGGTGTATGGAATCCCAGAGTTCCGTCTTCCCAAAACCAAGGTAGTTGCAAAAGAAATTGAAAATGTAAAAGCCCTTGGTGTGAAAATTGAGACGAACGTTGTAATCGGAAAATCTGTTACCATTGATGAATTGATCAGTGAAGAAGGCTTTGATGCCGTTTTTATCGGTTCAGGCGCAGGACTTCCCAAATTTATGGGAATTCCGGGAGAGCAGGCAAACGGAGTGTTCTCAGCTAATGAGTACCTTACCAGAAGCAATCTGATGAAGGCATTTGACAGTAGCTCCAACACACCGATTACAAGAGGAAAAAAGGTCGCTGTAGTCGGCGGTGGTAACGTTGCTATGGATGCGGCAAGAACTGCACTGCGTTTGGGAGCAGAGGTTCACATTGTATACAGAAGAAGTGAAGAGGAGCTTCCTGCCCGTGTGGAAGAGGTACACCATGCGAAGGAAGAAGGAATCATTTTTGATCTTCTTACCAATCCTGTAGAAATTCTCCAAGATGAGAACGGATGGGTCAGCGGAATGAAGTGCATCAGAATGGAGCTTGGAGAGCCTGATGAATCAGGCAGAAGACGCCCCGTGGAGGTTCCGGGTTCTGAATTTGTGATTGAGGCAGACACAGTGATCATGTCGCTGGGAACATCACCCAATCCGCTTATTTCTTCGACCACAGAGGGACTTGAAATCAATAAGTGGAAATGTATCGTAGCGGATGAAGAATTTGGAAAAACCAGCAAAGAAGGAGTTTATGCAGGCGGAGATGCGGTTACCGGTGCAGCAACGGTTATTCTGGCAATGGGTGCCGGTCGTGCAGGCGCTAAGGGGATTGATGAATATCTGAAAAACAGATAATGAAAATACATTAAGTGCCGGAACTTAGTTCCGGCACAAGTTTTGTGATTCTAAGAAAAAATTAATAATTCTTTTGTTTCAATTTAAAATATCTATTGTAAAGTATAATAGAAGACCACAAAATGGTTTGATGAAAGAATTATAAGAGGATATAGTGATGAAGAAGAATTTTCACGATGATGATTTCGAATTTCAGGATGACAAATTTTTTAATCAGATGGACAAGGCAAAGATACTTGTCAGCGTGATTCCTGTAGTGCTTATTATCATTATTCTGGCAATCGCATTGATTGTAAACGGAAATAAAGAGAATAAGCCCGGGGCAGAAGATTTGCAGCAGAGTATTATGGATTATGCAGATGAGTCCCGACCGGTGACCAATACTTCGGTGAAAGTGGAGGAAGCTGCAGACGAGCTGTCTGAAAAAGAGAATGAAGCTGCAGATCCTGATAAAGAAGAAAGTCCGGAAAAAGTAAGTATTACTCCAAAGACAGAAGACCAGACTGACATGGAACCATCGCCAACACCGTACCGTCAGGTCATGAATACGGATAAAGTGGATTATAGTAAGGTTTCTTACAATCGGGATGAGCAGTTAAAGGAAATGATGACTTATTGGGCGGAGGGCAACCAGAAAGCACTGGATGATCTGGCAAATCTTGACCGGTTTAAAGCAATGTCATGGGCGCTTAAAGATACCACTGATTTTTATTATTACGGAGAACGGAATGCTTCTGGTCAGCCTGAGGGAAAAGGAATTGCGGTTTATGCAGATAATCAGTATTATTACGGAGAATGGAAAAACGGAGTAAGAAGCGGAGGCGGAACATGGATTCATTATCATATTCACAATACCGTCAATAAGGAGGATCCGTATCAATATCATCAATACGCGGGTTCCTGGGCGGAAGACCTTCCGGATGGAGAAGGTTCTGAGCACTGTGATTACGATGCATCTCTCATAAAAGAAAATAAGATATACAATACCAATTTGATCGGAAGCTATTCCCAGGGGCTAGTTCATGGTGATTTTTATCTGACAACCTTTTATGCGGAAGGTGAGTACCGGGAATGGAATGCTAAGGCAGATCACGGTTCCTGGATTTATCAAAGTGAAAATAAGGATAAGATTGGCAGAGGACCGGTTTATGTATCCACCTTAGATCCCGATAATTATATTTGGATGCTGCCGAAAGAGAATAAAAATATAGGAGTTTCCTGCCTGATTTCCGCAAAAAGGAACAGTTCTTCCAAAAATTAGTGGAAACTCATACCGATCCGTAGTAAAATAATGGAAGGGTTACAAAGGAGGGGCGGGGTATGGCATGGTGTCCGGAATGTAAATGTGAGTATGTAGATGGAATTACTGTCTGTGCAGATTGCGGCTGTGACTTAGTGGATGAATTACCGGTTGAGAAAGCAGCCAGGGAAACGTTGACGGATATTTCTGAAGAAGAAATTATGGCAGCTGTTAAAGTTATGGCAGAGAGCGGTGAGGAATCGGAAGAGTTCCGTGAGGAAAATTTTCAGGATGCGGAGCAATATGAGGATTTTGAGTTTGATGAAGAGGAAGTAAAACCTGTATATCAGTATAGGTACATGAATAATGAGGAAAAAGCAGAAGACAGCAGAACCTCGGCGTATGCTCTTTTAGGAGTGGGCAGTCTGGGATTTGTGATTGTTATTCTGTTTTTTTTGGATATTGTGAAGGTGAATATGTCACTTACCGGAAAATATATGATTACCGGTGTAATGGGTGTATTATTTGTGTTGTTTATTATTATGGGAATTGTATCACTCAAAAATTCCCGGGTACTTTCGAAGAAGGCATATAAAGAAAACAATCTGACGGTTGAAATAAAAAAATGGTGCATTACTTATATGGATAAGGATTTTATGGATCGGGAACTGGGACTTTCGGATCAGCAGGAGGAACTGAAGTATTTTCAACGGATCGATCATATGAAGCGAATGATCAACAGACAGTTCATGAATCTTGACGAGGCATATTTGGACAGACTGATCGAGGAAGTCTATCCGGAAATATTTGAAAGTGGAGCATAGGATCAGCGTGAAAATCACGATTATCTGCGTAGGAAAAATAAAAGAAGATTTTTACAGAAAAGCAGTTTCCGAATATGAAAAGCGGTTGTCTAAATATTGCAGGCTGGAGATCATTGAAGTGCAGGATGAAAAGACTCCGGATCATGCCAGCTTGGTGGTAGAAGAACAGATCAAAGAAAAAGAAGCGGCCAGAATATTAAAATATGTAAGAGAGGATGCCTGTGTCTACGCGCTGGAGATTGAAGGACAAAAGCCGGATTCGGTTTCTTTTGCGAAAGAGATCAATCAGCTTGGCATTCAGGGGAAAAGTCATATACAGTTTATAATAGGCGGCTCACTGGGATTGCATCAAAGTGTTTCAAAGGCGGCCGACCGGTCAATTAGTTTTTCCAATATGACGTTCCCGCACCAACTTATGCGGGTGATCCTGCTGGAACAGATATACAGAAGCTACCGGATTATCATGGGAGAACCTTATCATAAATAGGACTTGCAAATAGGACTAAGATGTTGGTCTAGCGAAAGCTCTTTTCTCATATAGTATGATATGATGAAAAGAAAAAGCAAAATAAAAGAAGACTGGAATACTACCAGAAAAGAAAGAGAAGCAAGACAGACAATATCAAACAGGGAGCTTGTGGTGGAGTCTTTAAAGCTTCCCAAAGATTCCATGCTTGGGGCATCCATTGTGACACTTACAGGCAATACGGAGGCTTTTATTGAAAATTATAAGGGAATTATTGAATACACCAGTGAAGTAATCCTATTGCAGGGTAAGACCTGCAAAATAGAAATATGCGGAAAAAGACTGAACATAGTTTATTATACAAATGAGGACATGAAGATAAGCGGATGGATTGAGAGAATCTGTTATTTTGTGTAAACGCAAAAAATGAACCATGTGAGGTGCGGCATGTTACAGGTAATACGATATCTGCAGGGATATCTTACGATCAGGGTACAGGGATTTTCACCGGAAAGATTTATGAATCTGTGCAGTAATCATCATTTGTTCTTATGGAATATTGTTAATTATGGTGATTATTACACCATGAATATCAGTCTTAAGAATTTTTACAAATTAAAGGGTCTTACAAGAAAAACGGGAACCAGGGTGGTCATAACAGGACGTTATGGACTACCCTTTCTTTCTGTCAGGATGTGGAGGCGGAGAATCTTTTTGGCGGGACTATTGGGAAGCCTTGCATTTTGGGTATGGATGTCAGGATTTATATGGGCAGTGGAAATTGATGGAAACTATTTTGTTACAACAGATGTATTTCAGGATTTTTTAGATGCAAATGGAATCAAAACCGGGGTTAAGAAGGGGGAAATTGATATTGAGACGCTGGAAGAGTCGATCAGGGAGCATTTTGATATTGTTACATGGACGTCAGCAAAAATTGACGGAACCAGACTGTTGATTCAGGTAAAAGAAAATGATCTGATCAAGATGGATAAGGGAGGGAAAGAAACAGAGATAAATGAAGAAAATACAGGTATGGATCTTGTTGCACAAAAGGAAGGTGTGATTGTCAGTATGGTGACAAGAAGCGGTGTTCCGTTAGTGAAGACCGGAGCAGAGATTCATAAGGGAGATATTCTTGTGGAGGGAGGTGTGCCGATCTATAATGACGACGGAACGGTAAAAAGATATGATTATTGTGTTGCAGATGCGGATATCATGCTTCAGTGTATCTATTCATTGACTGAGGATATTGATGAGAAGCATGAAGAGAAGAAGTATACGGGAAAAGAAAAGAAACAGCCGTTTTTAATCCTTGGAACCAAAAAAATAAGCATGCCTCTTCTTGGAAGAAAGTTTGAAAAGTATGATGTAATCGAAGAAAAGCATCAATTAAAAATTTTTAAGAATTATTATCTTCCAGTGTATATAGGAAGTTATTTGGTAAGAGAATACGAGGTAAAAGAAGAAATATATACCAAAGAACAGGTAAAGGAACTGTTTGAAGGTAAAATACAAAAATTTATAGAAACTTTACAGGAAAAAGGGGTACAAATTATAGAAAAAAATGTTACAATAAAGAGAGCTTTTGGCACCTGGAAAATGGATGCGGATTTTTTGGCGGTTGAAAAGACCGGAGTAAGTCAGAAAACCCAATTAATTCAGATTGAGGATATTTTATTGGAGGAAGAACCGGGAGCTGAAGGAACATAATGAAAAGAAATCAGGAGCGGTAAATGGAAGAAGTTTCGGAAGTGATTAAGGTACCGGCCGGGGATCAGCAGAATGTGTTCGGACAATTTGACAGTCATATCAAAAAGTTGGAGAGACAGCTTCAAGTGTCTATCGTAGACCGTAACGGGGAAATAAGGATCAGCGGCAGTCAGTCATGTGTCAGGAAGGCTAAGGCAGTGCTGAACGAATTGGCAGAATTATCAAAGAGAGGAAATGTAATCCAGGAACAAAATGTGGATTATGCAATTACAATGAGTATGGAAGAAAATGAGGAAGTTTTGCTTGAAATTGATAAAGAATTGATTTGCCACACAATTACCGGCAAACCGGTAAAACCGAAAACATTAGGACAGAAGCAGTATGTGGAAGCAATTCGTGATAATATGATCGTATTTGGACTTGGACCTGCCGGAACAGGAAAAACCTATCTTGCAATGGCAATGGCAATTACGGCATTTAAGAATCAGGAGGTAGAGAGAATCATTCTTACCAGACCGGCAATTGAGGCAGGAGAGAAGCTTGGTTTTCTGCCCGGAGATTTGCAGAGTAAGGTGGATCCTTATCTCAGACCATTATATGATGCCCTTTATCAGATCATGGGTGCTGAATCTTTTACCAGAAATATGGAAAAGGGGCTCATTGAAGTAGCGCCGCTTGCTTACATGAGAGGGCGGACGCTTGACAACGCGTATATTATTTTAGATGAAGCACAAAATACAACTCCGGCTCAGATGAAAATGTTCCTGACCAGAATAGGATTTGGTTCTAAGGTTATCGTTACCGGTGACGGTTCCCAGAAGGATCTTGCGCCAGGGGCTGTGTCAGGTTTGGATGTGGCGATTCGGGTACTGCGGGGGATTGAGGGAATTGCTTTTTGTAAAATGTCCAGCAAAGATGTAGTAAGACATCCCTTGGTACAAAAGATTGTCAAGGCATATGAATCCTATGAAGCTAAGGAGAACAACGATACAAAGCATAGAGGCAGGAATACGATATATGGAAAAAAATAACGAAACGGACAGCCGTATAAAGAAAAAAGATAATATTAGCAGAAAAGTTCAAGAATTTCTCATATTTTTACTGACGGGAGCGGGAACCGGACTTGCTTGCTGGCTGTACAATAGATCGGTTATAGAGATTTCCGGTATTGTGATTCTTGTGTTGCCGGGAATTTGCGGAGTGATTTTTTCCATGGAACAAAGTGTTGAGAATGATACGTTTCTTTTTGATAATCGGTATCATATGTGGAGATTTACCGTTCTCTATCTGATTTCACTTGCAGGAAGCCTGACATTTCCCATGCTGCCCCAGGGCGGCTGGCCGTTTTTGGCAATATTTATCGGGTTGATGCTTTTTTCTAATCAAACGATAGGTATCTTTGCCGGAACGGTGCTTCTTATGATAAGCGGAATGCTCCATGGAGGTTCGGAATGCTATATCAGCTTTTTCGTTTATTTTGTAGGAGGGCTGGTAGGGATTATTGTATTTTCTTATGTGAACATTAGCTTTAAAGTTGGACTTCCGCTGATAGTATCTTTAATGGTTCAAATGGTCTGTTTGTCTGTTCAAGAAGTGCTTTATGTGAATGAACAGCTAAAGCTGCAGATGTTTTTGATCCCGGCGGTTAATCTTTTAGTATGTCTGATTCTTTTACTTGTCATATTAAAATATTTCAGTTTTTCTATTGTATACAAGAATCAGGATCTGTATATGGATATTAATGATCCGGAATGTCCCCTCTTGGTTGAATTAAAAAGCGCTTCAAAGGAGGAGTATTATCATGCGGTACATACAGCTTACATGTGTGACCGGATAGCAAAACGCTTAAATTTGGATGACGCGGTAGTGAAGGCATGCGGATATTACCATAGGATTGGAATTTTAAAAGGTGAAAACACCTGGGAAAATTTACAGCTCATTATGGAAGAAAATCGATTTCCTCAAAGAGTTAGAGAGGTCTTAAAAGAATATGTTGATAGTACGGAACCAATGATATCCAAGGAGACTATTGTACTGCTTTTTTCGGATACGATTATTTCTTCCATTAGTTATTTGTTTTCCAAGGATCCGCAGATTCAGTTGGATTATCCGAAAGTAATTGGAGGAATTTTTAAGAGAAGAGTAGAGAGCGGCGTAATAGACAGAAGTGATTTGACTTTTGGAGAATTGCAGGAGATGAAGGAAATTCTGGTGGAGGAAAAACTATATTATGACTTCTTACGTTGAAAATGAGACATCTGTGGAATTTGATTTTGATACAAAAGAAATTCTGGATGCAGTCATGGGACAAGTTTTATTGACAGAGAATTGTCCATACGAGGCGCAGGTTAATCTGCTGATCACGGATGAAGAGGGGATACACCAGTTTAATAGAGATTATAGACAGATCGATGCACCTACGGATGTACTTTCTTTCCCTATGATTTCATTTGAGAGAGAAGGAGATTTTGGAGCGGCAGAACAAAATGAAGCAGATTGTTTTGATCCGGAAAGCGGGGAACTACTGCTGGGCGATATTATAATTTCTGCCCCAAGGGTGATAGAACAGTCAAAAAGATATGGACATTCCATCAAGAGGGAATTTGCATTCCTCGTGGCGCACAGTATGTTCCATTTATGTGGATATGACCATATGGAAGATGAGCAGGCAAAGGTGATGGAGTCGAAACAGGAACAGGTACTTATTGCATTGGGAATAACAAGAGAGAATTAATATAAGTCACTTCGGGAGATTTTATGAAGAAATTAAATGAGAGAAAATATTCTTCGATGAAAAGAACAACGAGAAAAGACAGTTTTATTATAGCAACAGGAATCAGTTTCATAGGGATGATGATTTTCAGACTGGTGATGGGAAAGCAGATCGGTGACAAAGGGATGGCATGTTTTGGAAGTGCCAATGAAATTTTTATGGTGCTTGCCGGTACGTTTTCTTATGGTCTGTCAGAAGCAGTTTCGTCTTTAGTAAGGTACCGGATCAGGAGAGAGCAGTATAAAAGCGCACAGAAGGTATTTGGAGGCGCTGTCCTGATTGCTGGTATTCTGGGAGCATTTGCCACATTGGGAATTTGGGGGTTGGCTCAAGGCATTGCAGATAAGATTTTAAAGGTTCCGATTGCAGGTCTGGCCATTGCTATGATGGCACCCTCCATCTTTTTTTTCGTAATGACTGGAGTATTTCGCGGATATTTCCAGGGAAACGGTTCCCGTATCCCGGCTATGCATTCTCAGATTCTGCAGGTGCTTTTTACATTTATTGGAGGTTTGGCGGGAGCAGCTCTTTATAAAGATTACGGTTCGAAAGTATCTGCACTTCTTAAAGATGAGGATTTTACCAGTGCTTACGGAGCTAAAGGAGCCTGTCTGGGAATTCTCTCTGCTTCGATATTATGCTTTATTCATGTTTTGATTTTATATTTTATTTATAAAAGAAATATCAGAACACAGTTAAGCCGCGAGGCACAGAAAAATCAGGACAATAAGCTTTATATTTTACATATGATTTTGGGAACAGGAGGAATTTATGCACTATATTGGTTCTTATTCCGTGGAGTGACATTAGCCGGTGAGATTGTTCTATTTCGATTTGGAAAGGAAGCGGGAGAACTTATTGGACAATGGGGAGCATATTATGCAAAAACATTAGCTCTTACAGGGATTGCAGGTGAGGCAGTTTGTATGGTCTGCCTTTTACCGGTTCGCAGGATTGTAGTTTTATGGGAACGTGAAGAATATCGGTCGGCAAGAGAAAAATTGGGAACCTTAATTCATCAGTGCGCCGTGATCGTTATCCCTTTATCCATTTTATTGGCAGTTTTGTCTGAAAATCTACTAAATGTTATTTTAGGAGGGGATAATCATCAGACAGCGGTTTGGACGCAGGCAGGAAGCGTTGTTGTTGTTTTATTTGTTTTTGCCGCTGTTTTTATGGAAATACTACTGAAAAGTAAAAGGATATCTTATGTGGTTGGAATTGGAGCATCTGCTTTTGTATTGCATGTGGGAGTAATGATTCTGCTTGTGAATTCCGGAATGGGAATCACAGCGTTGATTATTGGAAGTGGGGCATTCTACCTTGTTACGGCTGGCGCTGGTTTTTGGATCATTGTGCAAAGACTGCAATACAGGCAGGAATGGATCCGGACTTTTGCAGTGACAATTGTAGCGGCGGCAATTTCAGGTGTTATAGCAATGCTTCTTAATAAAGTTTTTGAACCATTTTTGGGATCTTTGATCTCTATGCTGATCTGCCTTGTTGTAGCAGTGGCGGTTTATTTATTTCTTTTAATTATTACCCGGGCTTTTAAGGAGGAAGAATTGGATGAAATAGCAGGTGGTTTTTGGCTGCGGAAGGCAGCGGAACTGCTTCATATCATGTAGAAGTATAGTTTTTTGAATTTTGGCTGATACTGTTTATAGGAAAATAGTAAAGGTGTATATACTATGAAATTTGTTAAACGTATCAGTCTGTTTTTTATTTATCCGCTGAGTATGTTCAGCTTGGGATTTGCATCCAATATGGCACTTATGGAATATTTTTATCCGGGTGGACAAAAGGAAAGTGTTCAGATAGAAGAAAACCCGGAGCCAGAAGAAAAAGAACCGTATCAAATAGAAGTTTCGATGAGCGAGGAACCGGTGGTAACGGCGAATACGCAATATATTTTGCAAGAATATGATGCACTGAATAAGCAGGTAAACGAGACAGAAATAAATGCACCGGATAAATATATCGGGCTTAACAGAGAAATGCTCGCAGAAGAGATTGAAAGCTATAACCAGAATCCTTCCCTCACAGATTTGGAAAAGGGATTTATCTATATGGAATTGGTTTCTTTTTCAGGAAAAAGAATTGTAGTAAGAAAAAGCTACGAACCGGTGGAAGAGATAAAAGGTTTTTTTCTTTTAAATGAAAATCATTATGTAGTTGTATATAATAAGAGCTTATCGGATATATACATGAGTACAGATATCCGGGTTGAAGAGCTTCCGCAGAAACTACAGGAAGAGATCATTAATATGAAGTTTGTGGAGGATGAAGGGGAATTATATAATTTCCTTGAGTCATATTCCAGTTAGGAGGAATCGGGTAAGAAGACTGTTATGGTCAAATGGAGGCTGTTAATGAAAAATAAAATGAAAATAGCAGTTATCGGTGGGGGAGCTTCCGGAATGACTGCTGCAATTACTGCAGCAAGACAGGGAGCGGGGGTTGTTCTTTTTGAAAAAAACGACAGAGTTGGTAAGAAACTTCTTGCCACAGGAAATGGTAAATGTAATTTGAGTAATATAGATTTTTCGATGGATCAATATTATTGCAGAGATAAAGAGAAGCTGCATAAGATATTTGATCGTTTTTCTCCAAGGGATACAGTCTCCTTTTTTGAGAGTATGGGTCTGATGGTCAAGGAGAAGAATAAAGGGCTATATCCTTACTCAGAACAGGCATCTGCAGTGCTTGATATATTGCGTATGGAACTGACGCACAACAAAGTACAGATCATTACAGGCGCAGAGATTGATAAAGTGATCAGGCAGGAGGATAAATCGGTATTTGAGATAACGGATAAGACCGGAAAGAATTATGTTTTTGACAGATTGATCCTTGCAGCAGGAAGCGGAGCCGGGCTCAAAGCGGCAGGACAAAGCGGGTATGGCATTGCCAGAAAATTTGGACATAGAGTAACGCCGCTTGTACCAGGGCTGGCAGCGCTTAGATCTGATGAGAAATTTTGTAAAGCGCTTGGAGGAGTAAGATGTAATGCAAAGCTTACTTTGATGGTTGACGGAACAGTAAAAGCGGAGGAGAGCGGAGAGGTTCAATTTACAGAGTACGGAATTTCCGGGATACCGGTTTTCCAGTTCAGCAGGCAGGCAGCGTATGCGCTGAAGGACAAAAAAGCAGTAAATGTGTTTATAGACTTTTTCCGTGACCAGACAGAGCAGTCATTTGCATTTTTCGTGCGGCTTCGTTATGAATCATCAAAAAAAAAGACCCTTGAAGAGTTTTTGACGGGAACGTTAAATAAAAAAATCAATATGGTTCTGATCAAGCGAAACGGATTAAAACCGGGAATGACGGCAGAGGAAGCCGGGTACGAAAAGATTTTACAGCTTATGCAGATGAGCAGGAGATTTCCGATACATATATATGATGTGAACACCTTGGATAATGCGCAGGTATGTGCAGGGGGTGTGGATATTGGTGAAGTTGATTTGAGCATGGAATCCCTGCTTGTACCGGGGCTTTATTTTGCGGGAGAGATAGTAGATGTGGACGGAAAATGCGGAGGCTATAATTTGCAATGGGCATGGTCAAGCGGATATGTGGCAGGAATGAGTGCAGCTGGCTGTAAAATGGAAGATGGCGGAAATGAAGAGACAGGAAGAAATGAGGCATAAACAGGATGCTCAGGATTAATCAACTGCAGCTTCCGGTGGGGCATTCGAAAGAGGATCTGACCCGAAAAGTAAAAACAATATTGTGTTGTGAACAGATATCGGAGATCAGGATTGTGAGACGTTCCGTAGATGCAAGAAAAAAGCCGGAATTGTATTTTAATTATATATTGGATATTATCGTCAAAAATCAACAGGCTGTATACCGCAGATGCGACAAACGGCAGGTTGTGGTGCAGAAGGAAATAAAATACAGATTCCCGGTAGAGAATTACCAGGGGCTGGAACGACCCGTGATCATTGGAGCAGGACCGGCGGGACTGTTTTGTGCTCTGATGTTGGCGCAAGCGGGATTTAAACCAATTCTCCTGGAGCGTGGGAAAATGGTGACGGAACGAATTCAGGATGTAAAGCATTTCTGGGATACCGGAATATTAAACCCTGAGTCTAACGTGCAGTTTGGAGAAGGAGGAGCGGGAACATTTTCTGATGGGAAGTTAAATACGCTGGTTAAGGATAAGTATGGGCGGGGCAGAGAAGTACTTAAGCGATTCGTGGAGGCCGGAGCCCCCGAAGAGATTATGTATGATCATAAGCCTCATATTGGGACAGATATTTTGCAGAATGTGGTTACGAATCTTCGTCATGAGATCGAAAGAGCAGGAGGAGAGATACGTTTTCAGGCAAAGGTAACAGATTTTCAGATTCGTGATGGAAAAATAGATGGAGTAATTATAAACGGTGGAGAGGAACTGAAAGCCTCTTATGTTATTCTTGCACCGGGACACAGTGCAAGAGATACCATGAAAGTGTTGTATGAGCGGCATCTGGTATTAGAGGCAAAACCCTTTGCAGTGGGAATGCGTGTGGAGCATCCTCAGGAGCTTATTAATCTATCGCAGTACGGAAGTAAAAGTAATTCCATTTTGGGCAGTGCTCCTTACAAGTTGACAGCTAAGACTTCCTGTGGAAGGGGAGTATACTCTTTTTGTATGTGTCCGGGAGGGTATGTAGTAAATGCTTCTTCGGAAAAAGGATATCTTGCAGTTAATGGTATGAGTTATAGCGGAAGAGACGGACAAAATGCGAACAGTGCTATTATTGTATCGGTGACACCTGAGGATTACGGAAGTGATCATCCGCTTGCGGGAATAGAATTTCAAAGACGGCTGGAGAAGAAAGCATATCAGCTGGCGGAAGGGAAAATTCCAGTGGAGAGGTATGAGGATTATAGAAGAGCTGTTTTGACAAAAGGATCTGAATCGGAGAAATTGTCAGAACAGGAGAAGGCTATAGATATACCCGAAATACCGGAAGATTTTGTCCCGACAGTAAAAGGAGAATGGGCATATGCAACGGTTCATGATATTTTGCCGGAAGAGATATCACAGGCATTTGTGGAGGGAATGGAGCAGTTCGGAAGGGTGATAAAAGGATTCTGCAGCGGAAAGATTCTTGTAGAGGGATTGGAAAGCAGAACCTCCTCGCCGGTTCGGATTGTGAGAGATGACAAGCTGCAATCGTCTGTGAAGGGATTGTATCCCTGTGGGGAAGGAGCCGGTTATGCAGGAGGAATCACGTCGGCAGCAATGGATGGTATTCGGATTGCAGAAGCAGTTGCGACACATATTGTGACAAGCGAAGGATAAGGAGGACTGTCTATGGAGGAGAGAGGTCATATCAGTAAGCAGAGTATCAGAAACCGGTATTTGGGCATGCGGAATAATCTTTCTTACGGTGAACGTCTTGCAAAGAGCAGGAAGATATGGGAACTGTTAAAGCAGGAGTCGGTGTATCAAAGCGCAGAGGCAGTGCTTGTTTATATGGACTACCGGAGTGAGGTTATAACCACCGGATTGGTGGAAGAACTTCTTGCAGACCAGACAAAGAGAGTGTTTGCACCCAGAGTTTTGGGAATGAATATCAGTTTTTATGAGATTCAGACAATGGAAGAACTGGAACCGGGCTATCAGGGTATACGTGAACCTGCGCAAGATGAAGAAAAACTATTCAGTCATGGACTTGCAAAGGAGATAAAGAGTCTGATTTTGATACCGGGAGCTGTATTTGACAGACAGCGCGGAAGAATGGGATATGGAAAAGGATTCTATGACCGCTTTCTCATAGATTACATAGAACTTTCCGGTGCAGCGCTGGCATTTGAATGTCAGATTGCCAAAAAAGTACCGATGGAAGAACACGATATCCGTCCCGGAATCATTATAACGGAAAGCGGAGTGATCCGATAAAATTTCGATAGATAGGAATAGAAAATATGTATGATTTAGAACAATTAGGTAAAAAAGCCGTACAGGCAAAGTATGAGCTTCAGAGGATGTGCACGGAAGTAAAAAATAATGCCCTACGGAAAGTAGCAGATGCATTGATTGAAAATAGTCATCGAATTATAGAGCAAAATGCCATAGATTTAAAACACGGAGAGGAGAAAGGGATGCATCCCGGTCTTCTTGACCGCTTGCGCCTTGATGAGAACAGAATTCAAGGAATGGCGGAAGGGCTTAAACAGGTGGCAGAACTTCCGGATCCTGTTGGAGAGGTGCTGGAGACCATAGAACGACCTGTAGGACTTCAGATCGAGAAAAGACGTGTTCCCATCGGAGTGATTGGAATTATTTATGAATCCAGACCCAATGTGACAGCTGATGCTTTTGGATTATGCTTTAAGAGTGGGAATGCGGTGATTTTAAAAGGCGGAAGCGATGCAATCTTTTCAAATATTGCCATTACAACCGTAATCAGGGAAGCTCTTGCAAAAGAGGGAATCTGCGAAGATGTCATACAATTGATTGAATCCACGGACAGAAGCGTTGTGCAGGAATTTATGAGAATGCGGGAGTATGTGGATCTGCTGATACCGAGAGGCGGCGCGGGATTGATCAGGAGCGTAGTGGATGGAAGTACCATACCGGTTATCGAAACAGGAACAGGAAACTGCCATATTTATATCGATGAATATGCGGATTTCGATAAAGCAATTCCTATCATCATCAATGCGAAAACACAGCGCATCGGGGTATGCAATGCCTGTGAATCGCTGGTGATCCATGAAGCGGTAAGTGACAGGCTTCTGCCGAGGCTTGCCGAAGCTTTGAAAGAATACCATGTGGAGATGCGTGGTGATGCGAAGGTGCAGAATGTTATTGATTGTGTACCGGCTTCGGATGAGGATTACGGAACAGAATACCTTGACTATATCATCTCCATGAAGACGGTTTCCTCTGTGGATGAAGCGATTATGCATATTAACAGATATAATACGAAGCATTCTGAGGCAATTATAACTGAGAATGCGGAAAATGCAGAGAAATTCTTAAGGGAAGTGGATGCAGCATGTGTTTATGTAAATGCTTCCACCAGATTTACGGATGGATTTGAATTTGGGTTCGGGGCGGAAATCGGCATCAGTACCCAGAAGATTCATGCCAGAGGCCCTATGGGGCTTAGGGAACTTACCTCATATAAGTATGCCATAACGGGAGACGGACAAATACGAAAATAGTTATCCGACAGGGATGCTGTGACAGTCGGTTTGTTTAACCTGTTGTACATCGATTCTTACCTCTTACCCAAAAGCTATTTACAGCTTTTGGGTTTTTGCTATACTTATCGTAAGACAGCAAGAGACAACTGGAGGAACGGTATGAGGGTAAAGATAGAAATTGAGGAAGGGCTGGAAGAGGAAGAAGTTATTATCCGGTGCAGCCATCTGAATGAAGAAATCGTCGGCCTGCAAAATTATATATCGAAGCAAAATAACGGAAAACGGTGTCTTGCGCTTAGTGACGGGGGAACGGATTATTATATTCCTATGGAAGAAATTTATTTTTTTGAGACGGAGGGGCGCGAAATCCGAGCACACACGGCAGACAGGATTTTTGCCTGTACATATAAGCTCTATGAGTTGGAAGAATTATTGCCGGGCAGCTTTATGAGAATTTCCAAATCTTCAATTGTGAATATGGAATATATTTATTCTATCACCAGAAATCTGACAGCTTCCAGTGTAGTAGAGTTTACAGGAAGTAATAAGAGGGTGTTGGTGAGCAGAGCATATTATAAAGCCCTAGTAGAGAGGCTTCATGAGCGAAAACTTGGCGGCTCTATGCAGAAGGACAGGCTGGTGGAAAATAACAGAACATTAAAAGCTGGAATATAGGAAAGTGGAAGGAGAAGTAGAAAGATATGGGAAGAAGGAAGTTAAAAAAGGTTTTCTGGGGGCTGTTATTCCTGCTGGGGGCATTGGCTTTATTATTAGGACAGTTGGGATATTTGGAAGGACTGGGGTTCTGGTCGGTGTTCTTCTCCATTGTCTTATTTGGAATTTTGATAGAGGGTATGCTGACAGTATCTTTTGGCGAAATATTGTTTTCACTTGCAGGATTGATCATTGTCAATGATGAATTACTGCATTTAGAGGCAATTACGCCATGGACAGTACTGGGTGTTGCCCTGCTGGGTACGATTGGACTCAATATTATATTTCCTAAACGGAAAAAATGGAAAATACACAAGGGCTCTCATTGGAATAATGTGTGGCATGGTGGAAAGGATAGCGGAGCAATTGGCTGTCACGTCGAAGAGGATAACGGAGAAATTCTGAGCGGGGAGGATATTCACTATGAGGTCAGTTTCGGAGGTGCCATAAAGTATATTTCCGGTCAGGGGATAAGCCGGGTTTTCTTGGAATGCTCTTTTGGCAATCTGGAAGTGTATTTTAACGATGCAGTGCTGAAGGATAACAGAGCAGATGTAGCTGTAGACTGTTCTTTTGGAAGCATAGAGCTTTATGTACCATCCGGCTGGAAGGTGATCACAAACATAGACAATTCTTTTGGCGGAGCAGAAGAATCAGGATATGGTGACCCTGATGGTGAAAATGTGCTATATGTGAAAGGAGATGTATCCTTTGGACATATGGTAATTCATCATGTTTAGTATTTGAAAATACAAAATGATTGGCTATGCGGAGCCTTGTTTTGGGCGAGGCTCCCTTTTTGTACCCTTTTTTCCACATAAAATGAAAAGAATAGGAGCGTGTGATATGGAAGCTAGAGAATATAGGAGAATTTTTTATAAAAATAACAAGATCATGTACGGTCTTGCAATGCTTACCACAGCTATTGGTGCATTGATAAATATCTATCCGGCAGTACTGTTAGAGAAGCTGTTGGATGTATCTATAGACGGCACAATGAAAGGACTGCTGGAATTGGTATTCTTTGCACTTGTTTTTATGGGGGTAATGGCAGCCTGCTGGCTTGCTAAAAGAGAATTTAAGTTCCGGTTTATGAAACGGGCAGTGGAATCTTATCGCAATAAAGCATATGAAGATATCACCAGAAAAGGAATCAGTGACTTTGGGAAGGAAAGTACCAGTAATTATATCTCGGCATTGACCAATGATGTAACTTCCATTGAAAACAATTATCTGCTAGGGCAGTTTGATATCTTAGATGGGATGCTGATGGCTCCTGCGGCTTTTGTTTTAATGCTCTGGTACAGCTGGTCTATGACTCTGGTAGTGCTTTTGCTTTGTGTTCTGCCTGTTCTGGCTGCTATGGCAGTAGGGGGAAGGGTAGAAAAAATGGAAAAAATGGTCAGCGAAAAGAATGCATCCTTTATGGCAATGGTCAAAGATCTGTTTAATGGATTTGGCATTATCAAAAGCTTTCAGGCACAACAGGAAACAGCGGCATTGTACCGGAAAAAGAATACCCAGCTGGAGGAAATCAAATGCAGCAGAAGGCAGGCAGATGAATTGATCGGTATTATTTCCGGTACAGCAGGCTTTATTACACAGATTGGAGTGTTTGCCTATGGGGCTTATTTATGTATCCGGGGACAGATTACCGCAGGTGTGGTAGTTGCTTTTGTGCAGATGATGAATTATATCTTAAACCCCATCAATACATTGCCAAAGCTTTTGGCAAACCGGAAGGCAGCCATAGGATTGATTGAAAAAATGGCATCCTATGGGAAGGAAGAAGATGGGCAAAAGCAATTTGATCCTTTTGACGGATTTAAAGAGGGCGGAGAAGGAATCGTACTTCAGCATGTCGGCTTCTCTTATGAAGAGGACAAAGAGGTGTTGAAAGATATCAACCTGAATTTTGAGGTTGGTAAGAGTTATGCCATTGTAGGCGGATCCGGTTCAGGAAAATCTACTTTACTGAATTTGGTGATGGGAAGTTATCCTAAATACAGAGGAAGCATCACTTTGGGCGGAAAAGAAATGAGCAGCATTGATCCTGACAGTATTTTTGATGCCATGTCAGTGATTCAGCAGAATGTATTTATTTTTGATGATACGATCAGGCGGAATATATGTATGTTTAAAGAATTTGATGAACAACGTCTTGATTCCGCTATAGAAAGAGCCGGTTTGTCTTTGTTGATTAAGGAGAAGGGTGAAGATTATGCATGTGGTGAGAATGGCGCGCATCTGTCCGGAGGTGAAAAACAGAGGATTGCGATAGCTAGAAGCCTGCTTAGGGAAGTGGCCGTCCTTTTGGCGGATGAGGCTACCTCGGCATTGGATGCGGAAACTTCAGATTGTGTCACTAATTCAATTTTGGATATTCAGGGGATTACCAGACTGGTGGTAACCCATAGGCTGGATGAAAAGGTGTTAAGACGTTTTGATGAGATTATTGTGATGAAGAGCGGCAGGGTGGTAGAAATGGGGAATTTTGAAACACTTATGGGGAATGGGGAATACTTTGCTTCTCTTTGTAAGATCAGCGGATTGTAAAGGAAAAGATGTTTTGTTATAATGACCCATATGGAAAACTCGGATGAAAATGAAATTTTCATTCATAAGCTGTCAGGGAGAAAAATAGGCTATTGAAAAAGAAAACAATTATTATCATTTTTGCAGTTTTGTTTTGGGCATTTGTATTACCAGGCATATTGATCTTGAAGAAATATATTAGAATAACACCTTCTTTTGCTGCAAAGTATGAGCTTGACGGGATTGATGTATCCCATTATCAGGGAGACATCGACTGGAAGAAAATTGAGGAGCAGGGAATAGATTTTGCATTTATCAAGGCAACGGAAGGAAGCAGCTATATAGACCAGTGCTTTGAAAGAAATTGGAATGAAGCCGGACAGACTTCTATCATGCTGGGAGTGTATCATTTTTTCAGTTTTGACAGTGAGGGAAAGCCTCAGGCGGAGCATTTTATTAATACAGTAGGAAACTTACAGGGAAAGCAGGCGCCGGTCATTGATGTGGAATATTATGGAGATAAAGAGAAGAACCCGCCGGATAAAAAGGAGGTGCAGGCTCAGCTTGCGGTGATGCTTGATCTTTTGGAAGAGCATTATCATGTGAAACCAATTATTTACACTACCTATAAAGCATATAGTGATTTTATCAAAGGTGAATTTGAAGAATATCCATTATGGATCAGAAATGTTTATTATCCGCCGGTTTCTATCGAATGGACCTTTTGGCAGTATACGGACAGGGCCGTTTTGGAGGGATATCAGGGAAGTGAGAAATATATTGACAGGAATGTGTTTTATGGTTCAAGGGAAGAGCTGGAGAGACTGATGGTTCCAAAGATAGCTTGGTAGTGCATCGGGCAGAAAGGAATATTAACGTTTAGCTTGGGTATGCATATGCGAGACATCCGCTCCGATGAAAAGAAAGCCTCTCGTCAACACGCTCGATAAAGCGTTCGCAAATTGTTTCCTCAAGGATTTCTTTTCATCGGAGCTGGGTTATCAAATGACGCAAAACCCAACTGGTAACTTCACTAAGGTCGAATGTTCCGCCTCTTAGCAAATAGCCAGACAGTGAATTAGAG
>JAAVAA010000033.1:0-20418 GCA_014804285.1 Lachnospiraceae bacterium
ATTTCTGTTTTTCTTTAGTCTTACAATACTTTTATGCATTTTCTGGAAGATTTGTGACCAATATTTTTAAAACTATTTTGCTCAAAAAGAAAGGCCAGCGGAGAAAATATACTTTTTTCCACTGACCCACGTCTAAAACATCACTTGTTAAATCTGTTTTTTAAAATTATATTACCTGCTTTTTGCTTATTTTAAATAAAATATGCTTTTTAAATGCAAAAATTAAAAATATATTGATTGACTGATTTTTCAAAAATTTGCTTATCAATCATTTGTGCAATTTAGACAAATACAATATAATTATTTTCATTTATACGAACAGTTCCCTAACTCTCTCGCTTCTTGTAAACACCGGAATTACATCAATAGGTGCATAAGCATCAACCGTCTGTCCGCCTTCCCATTTCTTTCCGGTGAACACCTCCGTCCAGTCTGCGCCTTCCGGCAGATATACTTTCCGATCAGCAATACCCGCTTCCATCACAGGGGCAACCAGCACATCCTTTCCAAACATGTAGGCATCCTCTGTATCCCATGCCTTTTTATCCTCCGGGAAATCAAAGAACAAGGGTCTCATCACCGGTTCACCGGTTCTGCTTGCCGCTTCCATACATTCCCGCACATAGGGACGAAGCTTTTCGCGGATCAGCAGGTACTTCTTCAGGATCTCATAATTCTCTTCCCCGAAACTCCACACTTCATTAGCTTGTCCGGAAGTAAGCTGCCTTACGCCGTTAATAAACTCCTGCTCTCTCTCGAACCATGGAGACCGTTCTCCGTGCATTCGGAATACAGGACAAAAAGCTCCCCACGCAAACCAACGTACCAGAAGCTCCTTAAAAGCCGGATCTGAGATATCGCCGCCGATGAATCCGCCAATATCGGAAGTCCACCATGGAATTCCCGCCATTCCCATATTCAATCCTGCCTGAAGCTGTTCTCTCATGGCACGGAAGGTAGAACTGATATCACCGGACCATGTGAGAACGCCATATTTCTGGCTTCCTGCCCATGCACAGCGCACCAAGCTCATGATTTCCTTTTCCCCCTCTGCCTTCAGTCCTTCATAAAAACCCTTTGCATACATAACCGGATAAATATTGGTACACTGCAGCGCCGGTCCTGCATAATAGCGATAGTTATCAAACTCNTAAGNTCCNTATTCCGGCTCCGCTTCATCCAGCCANAAAATACGGATTCCCTTTTTGTAATAGTTTTCCTTGCATTTCTGCCACACAAAATCTCTTGCTCCCGGATGGGTCGCATCATAAAACGTGGTATTCCCCATCCATGTCATATGATTTGCATTTCCACGGTCATTCCGCACCAGATATCCCTTTTCGGACATTTCTCTGTAATTTTCGCATCGCTCATCCACCGTAGGCCATACAGAAACTACGGTCTCAATTCCCAGCTCCTTTAATTCCTTTACCATTGCATCCGGATCCGGCCAGTCTCTGGGTTCAAATTTAAACTCTCCCTGCATAGTCCANTGGAAAAAGTCTACCACAATGGCATCCATNGGAAGACCTCTTCTCTTNTGCTCTCTTGCNACCTCAAGTANCTCTTCCTGTGTCCGGTAACGNAGCTTACACTGCCAGTANCCCATACCNTACTCCGGCATCATGGGAGTTCTTCCTGTTGCCGCNCTGTACTGTTCCATNATCTCCGCNGGAGTATCGCCGGCGGTAATAAAGTAATCCATCTTGCGGGTNGATCTGGCNTGCCACTCGGTCTTNTTNGCNCCAAATATTACGGTTCCTACTGCCGGATTATTCCAAAAGAATCCNTANCCTCTGCTGGATACCATAAACGGNACGCTTGCCTGACTGTTTCTGTGCTCCAATTCCAGAACAGCGCCCTTTTTGTTTAAGTTCTTCTCCTGATACTGACCCATACCATAGATACGTTCATCATCAAACGCCTCAAATCTTGCGGTCAGCGCGAAATCAGAGGTTCCTGTAATGGGTTTCATCTCTCTTCCTGCCACTCCGATAGGAACCGCATAGCGGCAGATCCGGTCGCGGTTACGCCAGTATTCNGCGGTGAGCAGTTCNCCNTTCTGATTATAAAANCTGATCCAGCCCTCGGGATTGATCTTCACGGTAAGCTTTCCGTTTATCAATGTATATTCCTTTCCCGTCATGTGATACTTGGACCACTCTTCGCCGCGATACCAAGGGTCTGTAATATCNAATTCTTTCACTGTAATTTCGGGAATGCACTCTTCCACCTTCTCTGTCAGCGCCCAGTCATTTTCGTCCATCTTCGGTTCACAGGTCATTCTGACTCTGACGGAGTTTTTTCCCCATGTTTCAATCCATACCTGACTTGCTCCATTTCCGATCACAAGTCTGTTTCCTTCCTGCCTTACTGTCATTGNAACTGCCTCCACCCTATTTATTTTGTNCTTCTATACCGTCAAGTGCCTGNCCTCTTCCNCGATTGCCTTATGNGCATANAAAAAGAACTGACACTTGATTCGTTTCAAGTATCAGCTCTATTTTACCCTATCCGGATTANGATTTCCACTTAATTATTTGTCTCCATCAAAAAAGTTGTATCCTTCTTTACAAAATCAGGGATCTCCCCCTCTTTAAACCGATAATATGCTGTGCTTCCATGNTTTCTGTTCATGTCACTTTCCGCTTTGAAATATACCACAACCTCATAGTCCGAATCATAGNAAGCTCCATTATCCCATCTTCCGTTCAGCATACCTTCCGCATAAATATAATCGGCAATCTGCTCAATGTCAGCCCGCTTTGTATAGTTGGCATATATCTTAGTATCAATCTCATCATCTCCGTAATCCTTTACGGCTACCGGCATATCATTTATGCCAATCTCNCCGTTNTCTTGAAGCTCATTGTATGCTTCCCAATTGTAATTCGTAATATAGATCCGGTCAATATCTTCAATATTCACCTTCCNCTCCATATAAAAACCAAACTTTTTNAGACAAGCAATACTGTTCTCAAANAAAGGNTAGATATTAATTCCCATCTCCGTGGAAGCAGTGCCTCTTCCATAAATCCCACNGGACACTTCCTTTGTAAATGTAATCATAATGATGNCTACAGGCGTGCTTTCTTTTACATTGGTAAANTTATAAAATTCCATATCTGNCTGATAACATTCCAGCAATTCCAGAATTTCTGCCTGTGTCAGCTTCTGCCGATATACTTCATTACCATAATATGCATTAATCTCATATTCTTCATTTTGTTCAATGACCTGAGAAAGCTTTCCCGATGCTGCCATCAGATAACCTTGTTTAAATTCATCCGAACCAATAATACGGTCCAGATACCCGGCAATATTTTCATCATTTACATCAATCCAGAGTCTGCGCTTTGTCTCCCTCCCATTTTTTAGCCGGTAAGTAACGTCCGCCACACTCCAATATGCATTTGAATCCATAGTCACATCCGCATTGTATCCGCCGTTCTCATACTCCGCCATCTCCTTATTATACTTTTTCATAGAGTACTCTGCCAATGCACAAATATCCTCAGCGTTTGTCAAATGCATATACCGATCCGCATAAATCCGTTCGTTGCCTTCCTGCCCCGGTTCAAACCAAAGATCGAGGTAATCAGCATGGTCATATTGATAAGGATAAAAAGCAAAGCTCTCCACGTCCGCCGCATCAGGAACATAACTGTCATAGTGCAGCAAATCATATCTATAAATAAGGAAAAAGAAAGCTACAAGAACTCCGCTTATGAGAATATGCCTTTTCTGATGAAGCGCGCCTTTGATATCAAATTCATACAACACCTGAATCACTGCACAGCCCAGAATCGTTGCCAGCGCCAGAGTAAAGAGTACATACCCGCCTCCATGCAATCCCCTCTCCGGAGCATAATTTACATCATTTGCAATCATATCTCCAACTACAAGAGCCATGGGAACCACCAGCAGAATCTTGATGATCGGCTTTGTAAAACCAAATACCATTGCCTTTCCTGCCCCTTCCGCCGGACGCTTNAAATAAGCAAGACAAGCAAGTCCTCCCACCAAAACCGCAAACAAAACCATCAACAGGATTGTTGTCANGNGACCTGTCATAGCCGCCTGATTTTCTGCAATCTCCAAGTACATTTTGAAAGGTGAAAAGCGCATTGCATCCCGNTTTGAATAGGATCTAAAGTAACGGAAAAACCTGGATTTGTAGGTATAATCCACTCTGAGCACCAGCCATTCGTACAGGCAAAATACCAGAAATCCCATACCGGTAATCACGATATTTCCCGTCAGCATCACCGCCAGCATGGCCATATGGTAAACGCATAAGTATAAAAGAAGATTCACAAACAACGCTTGAAAAATCACTTTTACGACTCCTGCATCCAGTCCTTGATTGCCCGCTGCAATCACCATCCCGATCACCTGTCCCAGGATATAGGGAACCAGATATATTAAAATTCCGTTCAGCCAAATAATCAGCAGCCGTTTCGAACGTTTCACCGGCATTCCCATATAAAAATCAATCTTCTTTCTGTTATAAAGCCACGAAAACCCTTGCACAGCGCTTACTACTGCCAAAATTACCGTAAGGATAAAAGGGATCACCGAAAGCCCCAACATATCTTTTACCGAACTCAACAGATTTTCATGAATAATTTTTTCCGCTGCTTCGGCTCCATAGCTTAGAATCATCCATTCCGCCTGCTGATGNATCTGACTGATGCGNAGNGCAACGCAAAGAGGCAGAAACAGCATGAATCCAAGGACAGAAATCACCCATACCCACAAACGTCTTTTACTGTTTTCTTTCATACTAACCAAGAATAAGCTTTTTGATGTCATAGCCTACCACCTCCGTTTCGCTGATAAATATCTCTTCCAGAGAAAGAGGCAGTGCCTCAAAAAACACGGTGTTTACCGTAGCAAATGAAGCGATAACTTCTGCCCGGTTTCCTCTGATNGTCATAATATTTAAAGAGCCTCTCTTTTCATTCTTCATAATGTCCATGGTAGAAACAATGCGTTCCTCATCACTGGTAGTCTTGAATACNCATTGNATNTTCTGGATATTGCACTTCATATCCTCCAAATCCTTGGACAGCAGGATACCTCCCTTATGCAAAAGCCCCACAAAGTCACAGATATCCTCAAGTTCCCTTAAATTGTGAGAAGCAACCACCGGTGTCAGTCCTCTTCGCTCCATCTCNCTTGCAAAAATACTTTTTACCCCCTGACGCATCACCGGATCCAGACCGTCAAAGGTCTCGTCGCATAACAGATACTTTGCTCCGCTGCACACACCACAAATCAAGGCAAGCTGCTTTCGCATTCCCTTGGAATAGGTATTTATTTTTCTCTTTTTATCCAGCCCGAAATTGACCAGATAGTTATAAAAATCATCCACTGCAAATTCCGGATAAATGCTGCACAGATACTTCTGCATATCCGCCGCATTAGAATTTGCAAAAAAGTAAGGTTCATCCGCTATAAAGTATATATTTTTCTTGGCTTCCATATTGTCAAATACCGGAAGACCGTCTACGGTTATCTCCCCTTCATCAGGTCTCAGCACTCCTGCCGCCATTCGAAGAACCGTACTCTTCCCGGCTCCATTGGTTCCAATCAGTCCGAACACCGTGTTTTCTTTAATCGTCACGCTGATATTATCCGCAGCCTTTATCCGGTCATAACACTTGGTTACATTTCTGATCTCAATCATAAGCTCCTCCCTCTTTGATGCACTTTATCAGTTCATCTTCCGTAATGCCGATCCCAGCGGCAGTTTTACAGATCTCTGCAAGGCTGGCAAAAATTTCTTCCTTATATTTCNGCAAAAGCAGTTCTCTGTCGGAAACAAAATTGCCTTTTCCCTTGACCGTGTAAATATATCCCTGCCGTTCCAGCTCTGCATACGCCCGCTGGATGGTGTTGGGATTAATGGAAAGATCCACCGCCAGATTCCGCACGGAAGGCATCTTATCATCTGCCTTGATAACGCCGCGCAGAATCAATATCCGAAATCTCTCAACTACCTGTTCATAGATCGGTCTTGCGTCTCTGTAATCTATGGGTATCATTCGACTCCTTTCCGAAGTACACAATTGTGCTTCTGTATGCAGTGTACTATTAGTATTAATACAGTTATGGTAGCATTGTTTTCTCGGTATAGCAAGCCATAGGGGAATACATTAATAAAAGGTTAATAAACGTTAAAATGGGCGCCCATATCGTAATGGACGCCCAAAATAATCTAATATTTTATTTTTTGATAATCAGCGACTTCCCGGTCATTTCTTCCGGCTGCTCCATTCCCATCATCTCAATCATGGTCGGAACGATATCTGCAAGGCATCCGCCTTCTCTGAGTGTGTAGGAAGGATCCGCATTCACGATAATGAAAGGAACCGGATTGGTAGTGTGTGCGGTAAACGGTGCACCGGTCTCGTAATCCACAAGCTGCTCCGCATTTCCGTGATCCGCGCAGATAAACATCTGTCCATCCACTTCTTTGATTGCTTCCACTGCCTTTCCAACACAT
Source organism: Lachnospiraceae bacterium (assembly GCA_014804285.1). Classification (GTDB taxonomy): domain Bacteria; phylum Bacillota; class Clostridia; order Lachnospirales; family Lachnospiraceae; genus Suilimivivens. The sequence goes on from JAAVAA010000033.1 coordinate 6,512, forward strand.
TCGTCCACTGCTTCAACAGCCTTGATTGCCGCAGCTTCTACACCGGTATGTCCAACCATATCCGGATTTGCAAAGTTGATGATGATCACATCATACTTATCGGACTTAATTGCCTCCACCAGCTTATCGCAAACGCCATAAGCGCTCATTTCCGGCTTCAGATCATAGGTTGCCACATCCTTAGGAGAGTTTACAAGAATTCTGTCCTCTCCCTCGTTAGGCTCCTCCACCCCGCCGTTAAAGAAAAAGGTTACATGCGCATACTTTTCTGTCTCTGCGATCCTTGCCTGCTTCATATTGTTTGCTGCCAGCCACTCGCCGAAGGTGTTCGTAACAGAAATCTTGTGGAACGCCACATCCTTATTCGGAATGGTAGGATCATAATCTGAGAAGCATACATAAGTAATATCCAAACGCTGTCCTCTGTCAAAACCTTTAAAGTCATCATCACAGAAGCTTCTGGTGATTTCTCTTGCCCGATCCGGTCTGAAATTAAAGAAGATAATGGAATCACCATCCTTAATTGTCGCAACCGGCTTGCCATCCTTAACAACCACGGTAGGCTTCACAAATTCGTCTGTCTCATCTCTGTCATAAGATGCCTGAATTCCGGCAGGACCGCTCTCGGCAGTCAGTCCCTCTCCCTTGGTCAGAGCATCATATGCAAGCTTCACTCTGTCATAGTTATTATCTCTGTCCATTGCATAATAACGTCCGGTCACGGATGCAATCTCACCTACACCGATCTTCTTCATCTCTGCTTCCAGNTCCTCNGCATATCCCTTGCCGCTTGCAGGAGGTGTATCACGGCCATCTAAAAAGCAGTGCACATATACTTTGGAAAGTCCGTTTCTTTTTGCCAGTTCGAGAAGACCATAAAGGTGTGTATTGTGACTGTGAACGCCGCCATCGGAAAGCAGTCCGTACATATGCAGTGAAGAATCGTTCTTTTTGCAGTTCTCCACCGCTTTAAGCAGCGCCGGATTTTCAAAAAAAGTTCCGTCCTGAATCTCTTTAGTTATTCTGGTAAGCTCCTGATATACAATACGTCCGGCTCCCATGTTAAGATGTCCCACTTCGGAGTTTCCCATCTGTCCGTCAGGAAGTCCCACTGCCATGCCGCTTGCATTTCCTTTTACGAAGGGGCATTCCGCCATCAGTTTGTCCATGACAGGAGTCTTTGCTTCCGCTACGGCATTATGTTCCTTCTTTTCATTCAATCCGTAGCCGTCTAAGATCATTAATACGGTAGGTTTTTTCATTTTGCTTCTCCTTTTTCCTTTTCATTCTATTGATAGTTGTTTCCTGTTATTTACGAATCTTGCCAAGGGAAATTATACCTGTTTTTCCATCAGCTTGCAACTAATAAATAAGAGAATACCAGTTACATAATTTGTTTCCAGCTGTAATAGCCGATCATATAAACAATCATGAACATCGCCGAAATAAGNACACTTGGGAGTTTCCATTTTTCATGCCTTGCTGTCCAATCTCCTGCCAGCATAAAAAGCGGCAACGCGCTCAATGTATATCGCCCTCCGCTGATCAGCCAGGTNGAAGAATATGTTAATAAGAAAAAGGTAATCAAATACACCATGTACATAGGTCTTAATTTTCTTATAAACCCATATACAATCGCAAGAACATAAACNACAAACAACAGCAATTCNGGCACCCACAAACTCATCCCAATTGACGTATCCCAATTTCTCAGTGCATTNTCCTTCACATANCCAATGGTTTCCCACAGAAAGCACAATCCATTTCCCCAATGATTNCGCTGNTAATACATGAANCGGAANGGATCNCCCTCNACANNNTAATTTATAANNAGATANATTCCAAANCCAAACANCATCANCGCNGCNATACANCCCGGATAAATAATNCTTTTGAAAAAGGATTTCCACTTTTTTTCTCTGATAAGCTTTATTCCCCGTTTAAAATAAAACAATTCCACTAAAACCGCAAAAGCCAATAGCAGTCCCTGCACCTTCGTCAGACATGCTAAAAAACCCAGAAAAGACACCATCGGCCAGTCATGCTTTCTAAGGTAATAAAAAAATGCCGATATAATTGCCAAAAACAGCGATTCTGTGGCTATTGAGCCAAAGAAAAACGCAAACGGAAAAATGCTGATCAGAATTAATGTATTTTCCGCCGCCTTTTCTCCCAATTCGCTTTTGGCTATCTTATACAAAAATACGCTGCCAATTCCATACGATATAACGGATATCACTATTCCGCACAGCCGAAAATCTTTTATTACTATGGAAAGCGCTCTGATAAACCATGGATATAACGGATAGAAAACCAAAAAAATATGCTCACCGTTTTCAATCGCGCCTGCATATCCGTTCTCAGCAATATTCAAATAGTGTGCAGAATCCCAGCGCTTCCACGCTTCTAAAAAATCAGAAAATGAAATTCCACCCGAATAATCTCCCATAATAGCCATCACACATACTGAGATGAAGTACAAAGCAATCCTAAAGCCGATTGCCGTAACAAATATTTTAATTTCCGTTGAGTATTTATTCATTATCACTTTCATCTTTTTATCAATACCCTTCTCCATCAATCTGTTCTCAAGATATCCGATTCCTCCTGCTGCCAGTCCGATCATAACCGGAACATAATTTGTAATATATCTGGGACTTGTTTCCCAATGCATCAGAAACACAATGATGCCGCTTATTCCCAAAGCCGGNGCAAGCTCAAGATTTTGGTGTAAGGCGGANTCTTTTCCCTTTCTACTTACGCCAACTCCTATCAACAGGTACACAAACATAAACAACAGAATTGTATAAAAAACNATATTACACGCTGCTTGATATACTGNGTATCTTCGCCCTCCATACAATAAATAATCATGCAGCAAAGAATCTTTATGAGGATTATCATCCAGAAAATCCGAAATGCCTAAAGTCCCGTCTCCAAAACAGCGAAACAGCTTTGNAGTATACAACGCAATCATTCCTGTCATGCCTTTTTGAGAAACGCGATTTACAATCTCATTTTTGAGAGCTTCATCTCTTACTTCCGGATTCTGAAANGAACGGGTAAACTCATAATCCTGCGGATTATANCCTCCGTCTCCTTCTAATCCCATCATAACCCAATGATAAGACGGCGTATTTTTAACTTTTGCAAGTTCCGGATTTAANTAATTTCCATACAGATAACCTCGAAATGCNAAGGTNAGTATCAGATANAAAACTCCCACCGCTGCAGCATATAATCCCAGTTTTTTCCATCTTTTTCTTAATAAAAAGGAGAAANCGACTGCNACAGCCATGATCAGCACGGTCGGCTTAATCAGNCTCCCAACCGTTGCTACAACTCCGGACAGGATACACAGTTTCACCAAACGCCGGCCGTTNCTTTCCTCTATNTTTAATGCCAAATAGAGCAATCCTATGGGAAAAAGAACAGATAAAGAATCTGTATAAAAAGCATCTGTCATAAACATAAANGACGGCATGCATACCAGCAAAAGCAAAGCCAATATCCCGCATTTACTCCCCCACAGCTTTTTGACCGTCAAGCTGGTGAGCGTAAAAGTTGACAATAATATCATCTCATTAATCCCGGCCGCCATAGCAAAATAATCCGTTCCAAAAAAGCTTCCGATTTTAAAAACAAGATAAAAAAAACAAAGTCCGCCAAGATTATTAGGNAACCAATCAAAATAATCATAGTAANCGGAAAAATTTCCTGTTTCCACCCACTGTATTGCTCCGCCATAAATTGCATCCAGATCAAAGCTGGGAGTAAAACGCAATTCATTGATTTTGGCAATCTGAAANATACCGACTACAAATAAAAAAGCAATCAGGCAATAATAATAAATACGATCAAAAAAATCTTCCTTTCCTATTCCCTTATAAGATGCAAACATGATAACCGTCGAAAATATTCCAACACCAATCCATGTACCAAAGGAATGATTTTTGATGAATATACTGCTCAGGACAAAGCACACAAGAATAAGCACAATATAGCTGATCCATACCGTGCAGCAGCCTGCTCTTATTTTTTTCATGTCAGATTTTCCTTTCCAATCCTAATACAAACCAGACGGGATACGTTAACAACAATGGCTCTATATAACGGAATGAACTGACCGGGCCAAGGAGATAAGTCATCCAGAGCAATATACTCGGCATAACAGCCAGAACCATTGCTTTTCTTTTATTTGCCGCAAACCAACACAGAAAAAATAATAATATCCATATTGGTANTCCTATCGAACAAAACTGCCTTAATAAAGGCCAATGCATCCATGCCGCCTGGTTTTCGGAAACTTTTTCATAATATTGATAAATAACAGGCAGCAAATTAAGTCTTTCNACCGGATAATCCTGACTATAATTATCTGTTTCAATATATTCCCTTACAGATTCCATAGGTGGGTACCAGTACGGCAGATTCAGTGACAAAAACGCTTTTGTATATTCGGCCGGATATTCCGCAAACAAATCTCTCCACAAGCGCAGGAATTCACCCCGCTTCTCCTTAAATGCCTGATCATTAAANCTCCCTTTAACCGGGTCTGCAAAGAACCTGTTNTAGCTTTCTACATCGGGCATGTACTTTCGGATNAGCTCTCTATCAGATTCATTCAGGCCTTTTGTTTCATCATTATATACTGCCGCAATTTGACTTAAAGGAACAGAAAGCATCTCTTTAACNCTTCCTTTGGCTACTCCAATACTCGGATAAATAATTTCGGAAACAATAAANAAAAGACCTGCCGCCAAGAAAATACCNCTGCATTGTATAATNNTTTTGCCAAATACAAAAAATAATATAACTCCGAAAATTATGATCACATAAATCATATTATTTCTGAGCAGGCAGCACANCAGTGCCAGAATCATAATCTTTCTTTGACATACTTTATCATCTTTCCCGCCCAATTCCTTTTCAAGATAATCAATCAAGGTAATACTAAGCAGTAAAAAACAACCCGAAAAGTAAACATCCTTTGTCAATATAATCGTAAAAATATGAAATAACGGATTTACTGCATAATACAAAAAAACAATCCATCTTCCCNAGCCTTCCAGTCTCTTACCAAGCTGAATTGAAGAATAGGCNTAAATTGCCGTCATAACCATCATCTGCGAAGCCGTATAAAGAATAATACCAATCTGCTTTATTCCCAGCCATTCATCCATATGAGCAAATATGCTCCAAATCAGAGTATGCAAAAAGGGATGATGACTGTCAAATCCGATNATCCCCAAAGCCTGCAAGGTTATGTACCATGAATCATAGCTCATACACCCCGGAAAATATGCCATAAAACAAATCAGGTAAGGCAGCAGCATAATTATATATACTTGAAAAAATCGAGGCGTTCTGCCAGGCCATTTCCTTTCTGCCCTCTCCATAATACAGGCGCTAAGAAAATAAAAGAATACAAAAAGCGGTACAGATATGACCCCTGCAAGTAAAAAGAATAGTCCAAATTTAAAANANANCTGNATCCCTTGGGCAAAAATCCACCATTCCTCATGTATACTTTTNCCCANCGAAAAGAAAAAGCTGAAAAAAACACCAAATCCTATTCCCAACCATAAACATTTTCTTTTTGTATTCCTGTCTAAGTTCACCGGCACTCCTTATCTACATCAATCACTACAAAATAATTCTCATCAAGCTCCCTGACCTTTTCCCGTATATAAGAAACCACCTCGTTATCCGTCATAACATAATCATAAGGCACCACAACGTCAAAAATCAGCTTCGTGTGTGTGGGACGGTGCACCATACGAAAGTCGTGAAATTTCACTTCTCCTTCCATCCCTCCTACGATCTGCGCNACCTTTTCCTTAACCTTATTGGTCTCTTCATCGCTCACACAAACCGGATCCATATGAATCACAGCACTGCAGACAAGCTCCTCCGCAAGCCGGTGTTCAATCAGATCGATCATATCATGGAGTTCTAAAATATCTCCGGAAGAAGGCACCTCCACATGAACGGAGAGCATCACTCTTCCCGGTCCGTAATTATGTACNACNANATCATGAAGCCCNAANACNCCCTGCTCTTTGTACTGCATAATAATCTCTTCGACCTTTGCCACAAACTCCGGTTCCGGCGGCTGCCCCAGAAGGGGACTTGCCGTATCCTTCATTGCCTCATATCCNGTCCACAGGACAAACAATGCCACCAAAATACCGCACCAGCCGTCAATNNNNATCTCTGTCCACAGNGCAAGCAGCGTNGTCAAAAGAACCATGATCGTTGAAACACTGTCACTGATGCTGTCTCTCGCCGTTGCCAACATAGCCGCACTGTCAATCCTTTTTCCGATCCTGCGGTTATAAAAAAACATGTACAGCTTTACCCCTATGGAAACCACCAGAATTGCAATAACAAGCCTGCTGGCATTAATCGATACCGGGTGAAGAATCTTTTGAACGGANGACTTAAAAAGCTCTGCCCCCATCATCAATATGATCACNGATACCAGCATTCCNGCTATGTATTCGATCCTTCCATGTCCAAAGGGATGATCNTTATCCGGCTTCTGNCCCGCCATCTTNAATCCAACCANCGTGATNACCGATGAGCCAGCNTCCGAAAGGTTATTAAAAGCATCCGCTGTAATGGCAATGGAGCCNGAAANCTGTCCAGCCAAAAACTTAATTAAAAATAAGAATACATTCAGTCCGATNCCCGTTCCNCCGCAAAGCATCCCATAAGCCTGCCGNACAGACGGATTTGATGTATCATCTGCATTTTTAATAAAAAGTTTTGTTAATATTGAAATCATGNTGCCGTCTGTTCCTCCCGGATGGGAATTATAATTATCAAAATTGTATCGCTTATGATAAATTTGGTCAACACAAAAAAACAGTTGACAAACCTTTCCGACGGGCGTAATCTTATAGCTACGNCATTGAGCTTGTAACTATTCACCGGCAATTTGAGAAAGGAGGTAATTTTAATGACTAACNGCAAAGATAGAAGACAGAATAATCAGTTTAATAACCATTTTGCAGATCACAAGATCTANTTNACAGCGAAATTACCTTCCTGCCTNTTTCANATATCTGATCGGCCTNCCTTTGGGCGCATGTNAGCCTTTTCGGATTTTGAAATCATCAGCCTGTTTTCACGCAGCCACGGTAATTTCCGNGGCTGTTTTTATGTTATAAAAAACTTCTGNATCCGTGATGGTTCATTAATTCTTTTACATACATTTAGGGGNAAATTATGAAAAAAATATCAACTTACATCTGGGAACATAAATTNGCATTTGCGTTTGCAGTCCTGTCCATTGTAATCAGTGTCTCTCTGGATATGCTCTCTCCGCAGCTGACAAAGCATATCGTGGACGATGTTATTTTGAACGGNCAGCTTGACCGGTTANCGCTTCTTTTGACCGGCATCCTGTGTGTGGGCATCGGACGCTGTATNTTTCAATATTGCAANGAATACACCTTTGACNTTACCGGCTCCAAAATTNCNGCCGAGCTGAGAAAAAGTCTTTTTCTTCATGTTCAGTCCCTGAGNGCNGACTTTTTCGACCGCACCGGAACCGGNGAACTGATGTCCCGTATTAAGGACGATGTAGACCGTATCTGGGATGGACTTACCTTTGTGAGCATGCTTCTGATCGAAGTTTGTATTCATACCTCCATCGCCCTGTTCTGCATGTACAGNCTGAACTGGAAGCTGGCTATTCTNCCTACCNTCTGCATGATNGCAGCCGCCNCCATTGCNATTTATATGGAGCGAAAGCTGGATATCGTCTACGAAGAAATCAGTGAAGAGAATGCTTCTCTCAACACNGTNGCGGAAGAAAATCTTGCNGGNGTACGCACCGTAAAAGCCTTTGCACGGGAAAAACACGAAATCTCCAAATTTCTTTCCCACAACAAGCGCTATTACGATNTGAATATGAAGCAGTCGAAACTATTTGTACGGTANCATCCTTACCTTTCCCTGATCACCAGACTTCTTCCGGTNATGGTGCTTTTGATTGGCGGGCACCTGGTTTACCGCNGGGAAATGACACTGGGAGATTTAAGCGCATTTATNGAATATTCCATGAANATNGTATGGCCTATGGAAATGCTGGGCTGGCTGACAAACAGCTTCTCTTCCGCNCTTGCATCCAATCGCCGGATCAAAAAGATTTATGAGGAAAAGCCCACCATCACGGAACCGGAAAATCCNGTTATTCTTCCTCAGGTAAACGGGAAAATCACNTTTTCNCANGTATCCTTTCACAAGGCAGACCTGCATGAAATTCTGCATGATATCTCCTTTACCGTGGAANCGGGAAAGACCATCGGCATTATGGGGGCTACCGGCGCAGGCAAAAGCTCCCTGATCTATCTGCTCCAGCGNCTTTATGACGCCACGGACGGNACNATCCTGCTGGATGATGTAGATGTAAAAAAGCTGTCANTNGCACAGCTTCGNGGNTCTGTTTCCCTTGTTATGCAGGATGTATTCCTGTTTTCGGATACCATCTTTGAAAACGTATCACTGGGACAAAAACACATTCTGACGCTCCCTGCNGTCATGGAAGCATCGAAACGGGCACANGCNAAGNGCTTTATTGAAAANATGGATAAGCAATATGACACNGTCATCGGCGANCGGGGAGTCGGTCTTTCCGGCGGTCANAAGCAGCGCATNACCATTGCCCGGGCACTGGCNAANAAAACTCCTATCCTTGTTCTGGATGATTCCACCTCCGCACTGGATATGGAAACCGAACAGTCTATNCATGAAACACTGCNTCAGCTTGAAGGAATCACAAAGATCATTATCGGCCACCGAATCAGNGCAGTCTGTCATGCNGATGAGATCATTATTCTGGAAGACGGCANAATTATGGAACGGGGCAGCCACGCATCCTTACTTGCNCAAAAAGGTCTGTACTATCAGACCTATGTTGCTCAGTACGGAGANCCTGATGTATAGTAAANGACATTAGAAATANTCGCATAAATTTTAATTCCTATAAGANGGAATANCCANANAAGTATCAACTNTTAAGGAGGNAANAACCATATGAGTATCAACTCTTACAAGGAGGATGAGCAGTTAGCGCANCGCAGTAAAACCCAGACNCTGCTGCGNCTTCTCTCCTACCTGCTTACCTATAAAAAAGAAATCATTTTTGTCCTNCTGATCATGGCATTCTGCGTTATGGTTTCTCTGGTAAATCCCCTGCTCATTGAAGCGGCAGTTGACCGCTATATTGCTGCCGGGAACATGCCCGGACTGCTTCGTCTGGTGCTTTTTGCCATTGTTTTAAANCTGCTGATGATCGNCGGCATCAAGCTCCGCATGTACATTATGGCAAAGGTGTGTAACAGTATCCTCGTANCNATACGTCAGGAGCTTTATACCCACATNCAGACGCTGGATCTNCANTTTTTTGACAGCAGNCCTACGGGAAAGATACTCGCCCGCATTATCGGCGATATNAATTCCTTAAAGGAGGTTCTGAACAACTTTGTTACCACTTTGCTTCCCGATTTTGCAACCGTGGCAGCCGTTGCAGCGATCATGTTTGTCAAAAATCCGGCTCTTGCCGGTGCCTCCTTNTGCAGTCTTCCATTCATGTTTGNCTGCATATGGCTCATNCAGGTATACTCTCACAANAAATGGCAGGATTTCCGCAAAAAATCCTCNAACCTGAATGCCTTCATCCATGAAGACATTTCCGGAATGCGGATNATNCAGAGCTTCCATGCAGAAGAAGAAACCAGCGANACCTTNGANGAGCTTCTTCTNGCTCACCGTCAGTCCTTTACCCNNGCNGTCCGNNTAAACGATGCCATGGGCTCCTGNATNGATTTAAGNTGGAGCGTAGGNATTGCAGCNCTATATTTTGTAGGAATTAAAGTGCTTGGNNTCGGNAATGTTTCGGTNGGTACNTTCATTGCCTTTGGAAGCTACATTGGCATGTTCTGGAACCCTATCATGAACCTGAGCAACTTTTACAATCAGATCATTACCAACATTGCGGCGGCAGAACGAATCTTTGAAATTCTGGATACCGAAGCTGCCATCACAGACGGGGACAAAGTCATTAATATTCCCCCTATCAAGGGAAATGTATGTTTTGAACATGTGGGATTTTCTTATGACGATATGACAAAAGTACTGAATGACGTGAGCTTCGATATCGCTCCGGGCGAAACCATCGCTCTGGTAGGACCTACCGGCGCCGGCAAAACAACCATTGTCAACCTGATCAGCCGGTTTTATGACATTCAGGAAGGAACCATCCGTATTGACGGCTATGATGTAAAGGATGTATCCATCGAAAGCCTGCGAAGCCAGATGGGAATTATGACACAGGATAACTTCCTGTTTACGGGAACCATTCGGGACAATATCCGTTACGGAAAACTGGATGCCACCGATGAAGAGATTGTTGAAGCAGCCAAGGCTGTTCATGCCCATGACTTTATCTGTAAATTGGAAAAGGGATATGACACCGTTCTCTCGGAGCGGGGCGGCGGTTTGTCCGTGGGCCAGAAACAACTCCTTGCTTTTGCCAGAACCATGGTCTCCAAACCCAATATTCTGATTCTGGATGAGGCAACCTCCAGCATTGACACCCGGACTGAGCTTCTTGTCCAAGAGGGTATCGATGCCCTGTTAAAAGGGCGTACCTCCTTCGTGATCGCGCACCGCCTTTCTACCATTCAAAAGGCTGACCGTATCTTTGTGATCGACCAGGGCGGCATTGTGGAAGAAGGAACCGCGGCAGAATTAATCGCCAAAAAAGGAGCCTACTACAGGCTCCATACTGCACAGCTTATGACAGCCTCCGCAAATTAGCGGAGGCTGCTACTTAGTATTCCATATTCCACTCATGTTCTCCACCCCAGTCTCCGATCAGCTCTGAAATGGTTCCCTCTTCCGTAGCAATTCTTGTCTCAAACCGATAATTCATCTGCGGAACATACTCACCGCGGATCTTTACATTACTGTACAAGTATACAAACTCATAGGTTGTATGCGGATAGTATTCTCCGTTCTCGGAGGCCGGCTCGTAGGATATACATAACCGCTGTATTCCCGCATCCACCTGCTGTACTGCCCATACCTTGACCACGCCTTCCGTTTCCGGATATTCATCAAAATCGGCAAATTCAAAGCACCATGCGTCATCTACCTGCATAAGGGTTATCTTTTCCCGGCTTACCGGAATATAGGTTTTACCGCGCCAGTACTCCATTGTTCCATCCATGAACTGATCACGAATGGTTATATAATCCTCCGACTGCATAAAATCTTTAATCGGTGCAAAATCCCCGGAGGTAAAAATATCAAATGCCCCGGCAAAGGTATCCTGTACCCACACAGCTTTTGTTACACATGCCAAAAGCTGTGAAAGGTTCTCTTCGCTTCCCAGTGAGGATACCCGTTCCAAAAGCGCCTGGTAATCTGTTAAGTGTCCGATATCCAACGATAATGACGAGAACTTCGGCTGCGCGAATTTAATGATTTCTGCTTTCAGTTCTTCTTTCCCGGTGCTGTCATAAAGCGCCATCATCCGGTTCATATGCTCCAGATAGTCGTCAAATTCACATCCGCCTTCCGCTTCACAAAACAGCCCTCTCTCTTCTCCCATAAACAGTCTTCCATAGCAAGCATCTAACAGCTTGTACCCGTCCGGATTGTCAATATCTGTTTCCACAGCCAGAATGACTTTGCTCCAGGTATCATAGTCGCATTGCCCTTCATTAATATCCGCAACCGCATCATTGAGAAGATAAACACAATACTCCTGCAAAAGGCTTTCATCCTGAGTGGTCTCCCAGCCCTGATAAAGCACCTGCTCCGCCGATTCACGATCTTCCTTGGTCAGATAGATTCCTGCCATAGAACGATACGCCTCCACAGACATGGAATCAATCTTAAGAGCCTCTTCACAAGAAGCAATAGCCTCATCGTAGGCTTGTGCCTCCTTATATTCGTCTGCGGCATTTAATCGCCTTGTCACTTTGATTTCAGGCATCCGATTCCAGATAACTGCCGCTCCGCCTGCCAGGATCCCTACTACCAGCAGCACCAAAAAAATCCGCTCCGCCATCACAACTCTTTTTCTATGTCTACGCCTGCGTGCCCTTGCCGCTGCGCTTGCTCTTTTTCTTCTAATTTCCTTTTCCGCCATTTTTAACCCTCTGCCTAATTCTCACGCACTACCTTCTAATACTAACATACTAACGTTTCTCTGACAAATGATTTTTCCGCGATTTTACTGCTTTTTCAACGCTTTCACCGCTTTTTCCAAAATTGCTCCGTTTTTTTCCACGCATATCCGATTTTTTTCCTCCAAATCCGCCATGCTCTTTTCCTTCAATGCTTTTTCGATTCCGGTCTCTTCCCTCAAAACCCTTCCAGTTTCTGTCGGCTCTTCTGTCATCTCTTCTATTGCCTCTTTTTTCGCTGCCTCGCCGGTCTCTGTCCGACCTGCTTCTTTCAAAGAAAGGCTTCTCCTCCTGAATCTCCTTGGGCTCATCCCCCATACTCATTTGCATAAAAGCTGCCGCCAGATCCAAAACCGAAAAATCATGCTCTTCCACCGCATTACTGATACTGCGCTTAAAGCTGTCAAGCTCTCTGCTTTCCATCACTTCCATTGCCTGTTCAAAAAGCTTGCCGGACTTCACCCGGACAACATCCTTGGCTGTGGGAAGCTTCCTCTCCCGGATGGTTGTATGACAGATTCTCTCAATATCACGAATCTTAAAAATTTCTCTTCCCGAAATTAATGTAAAGGATCTTCCCGCCTTTCCGGCTCTTCCGGTACGACCAATCCTGTGCACATAATATTCAATATCCTCCGGAATATCAAAATTAAATACTGCGTCTACTCCGCTTACATCAATTCCTCTCGCTGCCACATCGGTTGCCACCAGGATTCCGCATCTGCCATTCCGAAATAAATTCATCACCGTATCCCGCTGGTTCTGAGAAAGATCCCCATGAAGACCTTCCGCTTCATAACCACGATCCTTTAGCATACCGACCATCTCATCTACCATCCGCTTGGTGTTGCAGAATATCAGGCTTCTCACCGGCTGGTAATAATCCAAAAGCCTGCAGATTGCGTCCATCTTATCCTTTTTGGCAACCCGGTAATACGCCTGCTTGATTGCCGCTACCGTTACCTCCTTGGGTGTCACCTTCACAAAAACCGCATCCTTCTGATAGGTTCCCGTAATGTCAAGAATTGCCTGCGGCATGGTGGCTGAAAAAAGCGCCATCTGATGTTCCTCGGGCATATCCTTCAAAACCGTCTCAATATCCTCACGAAAGCCCATATTCAGCATCTCGTCCGCCTCATCCAGTACGATCATCTTAATCTCTCCGGTCTTAATGGTATGACGGCGCAAATGATCCATGACCCTTCCCGGCGTACCTACAATAATCTGGACTCCCTGAGACAAAGCCCGAATCTGTCGTCCGATATCCTGTCCCCCGTACACAGGCAGAACCTTAATTCCATGCATGTAGCGTGCCAGTTTTCGGATCTCCTCCGCTGCCTGCATAGCCAGCTCTCTGGTAGGGCAAAGAATAATTCCCTGGGGCTTACGAATCTGAGGATTGATCCGCTCAATCATCGGGATGGCAAAGGCTGCTGTCTTGCCGGTTCCCGTCTGCGCCTGACCGATCACATCCCTACCTTCAAGCAGAACAGGAATTGCCTGCTCCTGAATAGGCGTCATGACCTCGAACCCCATCTCTTCTACGGCTCTCAAAATATTTGCATTCATCTGTGTATCACTATAATTCATAAATCTACTATCCTTTCTTTAAAACGATGAGAAACACGCTTTGCGAGTTTCTCACGTTCGCGGGCGGTGCCAAATGGGAATGCATGCATTCCAGCTTGGCTTATGCCTTNC
>JAAVAA010000033.1:20424-26638 GCA_014804285.1 Lachnospiraceae bacterium
ACAGAAAAGACACCACTTCCTATAAGTGCTGTCTTTCTTACACGAACTTCTAAAGTATATCTGCAAAACGCCATTCTGTCAAGCATCTTCATGNAAAAACTGCTCAATAAGGTATCGCGGACGCATCTTAGTCTCCAGATAAATCTTCCCGATATATTCTCCTACCACTCCTAATGATAAAAGAATCAATCCGCCGATTGCCCAGACCGAAACCATTAANGTGGTCCANCCCACAATTGTCGCTCCCATAAAATGCCTGATCAGACTGTAAATCAACATACCAATGCTGACCAAAAAGATAAAAAATCCCAGTCCCGTGATCANNCGNAGNGGNTTCGTGCTCAGNGAAGTNANNCCTTCCACNGCAAAAGAAACCATTTTGCCAANAGGATATTTACTCTCCCCCGCAAACCGCTCCCCTCTNTCNTAATAAACCACATCCCAAGAGTAGCCGATCATCGGNACGATTCCCCNCAGNAAAAGATTNACCTCNCCNAACTCCGCAAGCCCGTCAAGCGCCCGTCTGCTCATCAGCCGGTAATCCGCATGNTTAAAAACCGTATTGGCTCCCATTGCATTCATCANNTTGTAAAAGCCTTCCGCCGTTGCCTTTTTAAAGAAGGTATCCTTNNNCCGGCTGCTCCGGACTCCATAAACNATATCCGTTCCNTCCAGATATTTATCGATCATCTCATCGATGGCATTCACATCATCCTGCAGATCCGCATCCATGGANATCACCANATCCGCATGATCCTTCACTGTCATCAGCCCGGCAAGNANCGCATTCTGATGACCTCTGTTCCGGCTCANATTGATACCGCTGTAAATNGAATCCGCCTCATGAAGCTNCTTAATGATCTCCCANGTNCTGTCCCCGGAACCGTCATTNACGAACACGATACGGCTTCCCNCTGCAATCTTTTCTTTCTCTATCAGGGACTGNAGCTTNTCCTTCAGTCTCCCGGCTGTTTCCGGCAAAACCTCCTGCTCATTATANCAGGGNATCACCAGNTATAGTTTGTTATCCATGAACGATCTCCCAAATCGATGTGNTTAAATTGTGCTTAAGTATTGAACGCTTTATCACATGGATAAGTATAGCATATTTCCTTTTGGGATAGCAAGTNGGTGGGTGATCTCTGTTAATGACCATAAANCCCTCCCAGATTAGTTTGCGGATACACGCATTTTTAATTCGAGTTTCTGCTAATAGATTCACAAATAACGGATAACACGCTTTGCGAGCCGTCCTTATGTTATGATCAATGTTCCATTGTTGTTCCCGTTTTTATGCTGGAATAAAGGGAATCATTCCTTTTTCATCAATGCTCCCAATTGCATAGACACTTCCCGCATCTCAGGTATTGCTCCTGCCACAGCCCGTGCAAAATACTCATAAAATATTCATTTCATTTTGTAATCTTTATACCACTTCCTGAATAATTCTTTATCTGAATACTTTCTATGATTATATTTAGAAACCGCTTTCTTGTATGAAGAAAAGGATTCTAAAAATTTGTAATCGCAAATATTCCAAGAGCAAAACAACTTTTTATATGCCATTCCGGAAGGAACTGTCATATAATTTCTACGCACATGTCTATTTGCGCATTTTTTCATTCCCCTAGTGTGATCCTTACAGCAAGGAACTCTTTTATAGCTTCTACTCATATCACTTTCNCTTATAGTCTTCTTTGTTTTGTAAGTTGTCAAAAGTACTTCTGTTTTAGCTTCTTGCACCATTGCTGCCTTATCAAGATTTAACCTTAGTCCGGAATCATAGAAATCATCAATCGTACAAGCAGCTCATTATCAAAAAAAGAGATGGCACAGTCACAACATATGCTCACTCTCTTTTTATGGTTAATTTTCTGTTGTCTGCCAAACACGCACTATATATTTCTTCTTACATTTAAAACATTCATCAGTGCTTCCTGTAATACCCTTGAAACATTTATTCCAGCATGTTCTGCTTCATAATTCAGCCAACTTGGAAGGGCCACATTTCTTCTGACAGTCTTTGTATCAACTTTTTTCCTATATTCTGTAAAGTCAACATCTACATAAGTCAAAATACCTTTTGAAAAATCAATATCTTCTATGTCCTGCCTTACTTTTTCAATTGCTGCTATTTGATCTGATGGCACAGGAAGCTTTTCTTTATTGTCTTCCATTGAAATTCCGGCTAATCCAATAGCATCCCTTGCCATTTCTATAGCATCTGCAAAAGTATCACCTTCTGTAAATATTTCCATATCAGGAACACATACTAAAAAAGGGTGTTCAGAACCATCATTTGTATTAAATATAAAAGTTGGATAGACCTGTTTCATATAATTCACTCCTTACAACAATTTCCATTTTTTCAGTATCACTCTTGCTAAACTTTCGTTTACTTCCTTATGTCTTGGAACCTTCTCTATATTATTACCTCTTCTATATATGTCATGATTACCACCATGTCTCTCAAAGGTAAAACCTGCATCTTCAAGTTTCTTGATCAGATCTCTTTGTTTCATTAGTGTTCTTCCTCATAGGATCATTATACACACTAATTACACAATCGTCAATGTGTTTATACGCAATTATTACGCAATAAAATCAATCATTCATTACTACATTCTAATTTATATAATCGTCATATTCTCTATTAACTTGTTTAGATAGCTCTTGGTGTAATCTTTACAGCAAGGAACTTTTTTGCAGCTTCTACTCATACCACTTTCTCTTAAAATTTACCTTGTTTTACATTATAATTGCCTCATTGATTTCTTCAGGCGGTTCCGAAAAATCTTCTTTTCTTAGCCAAGTTAGGGAGAAACTTGGAAAAGAAAAGGTCAAATATAGCAGAAACTAAATCTGTTCCCAAACTGTATAAGTTCCATGCATCGTCCAAAAGCTTTGTAATCATAACACTGGTATCGTCCGTTTTACAATAGTGGCGTATTGTAGTTGGCACGCTGGATAATTTTCCTTTCTTATATGAATCATTATGATTGTTTTTTATCGTATAAACATCTTTAACTACATCATTAATTCTCAATCAATATTTCCTTAATGCTTCCATATATTCGTTCAACTCAATGGTTCCATTCCGAAAGCAATTAAGCTGTCTCTCAAAATCACCATTTCCTTCTCAAATATATTTTAAATAGCATACGGGAAGCACCGCAAAACCATAAACATTGCACGCAAAATCACACACTAACACCTGTTCCGCAGTTACTATAAGTTTCCAATCCTGATTCCTAGACGGATATATACATGAGAAATCTCATCTAAATTGTACCAATACACATATTCGTTCGAACAGATCTCATCTATCCGTTTTGGGCAAATATTCTAATTTATAAATTCCAGCTCCTTCATCATAATCAATTAATGTCCTAAACGCTCTATTCAAATTGACTGCCAAATCACTTACGACAAGCTGTGGTTCAAAGCAGAGTGATGCCATAATATACGCTCTTAAAAGTACAAGCATGATACTTTTTTATGCCTGTATGTAAAATCATTTCGTCTTCAGAATTTGTTATGGAATCAAATAGTGTTCTGCTCAGGTTTTCTTACAACATTTGCATTCATGATGATCGCTCCTTGAGGATAAAGTAAAACACTAACCTCTAGCACTGAAGGCAGCGCAATATCCTCGTGTTTTCTAGCAATCATTATACAATCTTTCGAAGGTGGATAAAATCCACCCTGTTATTCAGTGCTTATACTTTACGAAAAAGCACCGCTCCCCGAAAGGAACGGTGTCTTTCTAGAACAACACGGAATCAACTAATTATTTGAACACAAATTCTATTTTTCAAGCATCTTATTAATATTAAATGGCGGGAGCACCACACTATCAGTATCTGGTTGCGCAGTTAACAATGTGAGCTCACTTCTGAGATAAGGCATCAAAATTGCCACAGCATTCTTACTTATTAAATCTTGAACCATACTATCTTCTAATTCTTTTTGATCCTCAACCCCGAAGAAACCAGATAAACTAATGATAACATTATACTCATCTTGTTTTGTTCCGTTCAAAACAAGTGTTACTTTATATATGCCGTCTTCACTTAATCCTATTTGAACCTGTAATCCAAATTTCAATTCGTTATTGTTCTTAAAACCCTTTCTATCGAACTCAAATCTATCAAATACCATTTTTTGTAAAACCAACGAACTATGAAAATCACCCATTTTCTTTCCCCTACGCTGCGTCTGCATATTTGTAATCATCTGATTCTACTTCAATGCTTAAGTCTTCCGGCAATGCACTAAAAGCACTATTAAATATCGATTTATATTTTTCTTGATTCACATATTTTTCTGTATTTATCGTAAGGTTGATGCAAAATTCTCCGAACACCTCTAATGTACTAATTACTTCACTTGGGATTGTAATATTACTAATCGCAGACGCAAATGCAGTCAGAGCCTCTGCCATTGGTTCAATTCCTTTACTTATTGTTCCTAACATTTCTGCAATGCTCCTATAGTGATCCGCATCATAGCACAACATAATCCGCTGATGAAAAGTAAATAATCTCATCTTCAAACTCTCCATCTTCTGCATAGATAAATGAATCCTCTTTAGGTAAATATGAACTATTTCCATTCCAATCTGAATTATTATAGGCTACTACATATTCATTTTCCACATAATCAACAGAAATCTTTCCTGTTGAATATTCTAATAATAATTGCCGGATCGTTATCTCATCTCGCAGCATTCTAACAATACTTATACCGCTGGTTTTTCCAATCAGCCACTTGCATCCTTTCTCATTATTCTGACAGCATACACATATAAAAATTTCATTATTGTCATTTACGCAAGTGAAAATAATTGGAAAATATGACTCAAAGAGAACTCTATCAATATAAAGTTGTCCATATTTATCCAATTTAATAAACTCTTTCATTTCTTTTCATCTCTTTCTCGAAGATAATTCTGAAGATGTTCTTCAAAATTATCTATCATTTCAAACTCATCATATGGTGATGCATCTTTATAAAGCCACCAGTCAACGTGGGAAGTTCTTTTCTTTGTTCTCTCCCTCGTTCTTTGCACCAATCCATGTCTAGGATTAGTCTTTCCAATTGCTATTTGATAAGGCACTTTCATATCAGACATAACACCTGCGAATCTTTTCACATCCGTGGGTTTCTCGTATGTCGATAAAGAAAATTGTCCTGGATCCGTTAAATCGGCTAAAGGATTTAATACAAAACCTCTTTCTTCAAAAGAAGGTAAAAATGAGTCTTTATCACATTTTCCACTTCTACATGCCCTGTATACTTTTATAGATTCTTCCCTTGCACCATCAGGTAATTCAAATCTCTGAAAATAATCCGGAAATATTTTTTCAATTCGTTTTTGAGTATCTTTATTATCCAATTCTATCCCTCTTTTTGTGAATAGAATAACTCGAAGTTATTACCTCACAAAACCTCTTCTTTTGTCCAGCCTATAATTATGAATGTGTTAATCCACCAAGGATATTCTGGTTTATTCTATGCAGAATATCCTACATATATTCTTTGGGGAATACCAATATATTTCCGGTCTTTTCAATCACACCTTCTGATATACCTTTAATACCTGTTTTATGTCCTTCATAAAAATCCCTTCATTCATGTTTACAACACACTTGAAAGTTCACTTTCCCTGCTAATATTGCATAAAACATTTACCCTTCTCTAAGTAATCTCATTGTTTCTTCATATTAATATTAAAAAGAACTACTATCACTTTCTTTATTATCGTTTGAATACTCCACTATTTCGACTTCTCTCCATTTTCTATGACATTGATTGTGATGATATTCCCCAACATGACCAATTCTACAACATTTAATTAAGAATCTTCCTTTTTCTGTATCCAAGAATTCTAAATTTTTTAAATATTCTTTTATCCTTTCATCTATTGGAACACCCACATTAACCTCGTTAACACAATATTCTCTGTCAACATATGACCCATTTCCTACATGTCCTCCTTCAATCAATTCTTCATGGTTGATTTCCTTTATTTTTTTTATTTCTCGTACAAGCTGTTCAGCCAACTGGTTTTCACAATGTTCTGCTTCGCCTTGCTCAATACCCTCCTTTTCGATTTTGAACCAATAAAATTTAAAACCTTTTGTTGATTTATTTTTTTCTGACCATTTTGATAATTCACTTTTTGATGAAGTTTGTTTCCAATGTTCTTCCA
>JAAVAA010000034.1 GCA_014804285.1 Lachnospiraceae bacterium
AGGGAAAATAATGGCTGAGAATAAGTTTTATGATTATGCGACAGGGAAAGAAGTTAAGAACAATCCAGAAGAGGCCTATCGTCAATTGTTTGAGCATATTCTTATTGATGATTTAGGGTATCCAAAGTCTCATATCGATATTGAAGTGATACTTCAGCGGGGAGCTAAACGTAATGCGGAAGAGGTAGATATTGTTGTGTATGATAGTGATATACACAAACAGGAGAATGCTTATATTATTATTGAAATTGAAACTCCTAAAAAGAAATATGATTTGCAAGCATTTTCGTATGTGACAGCCACTACTGCTCCATATTGTGTTTGGTTTGCTGGATTTGATAAGAATAGTGAAGGGCCTTTTTATCACTATAGGGATTTGGCAACAGATCCCAAAAAATTTATGACAATTCCTACTTTGCCACGATATGGAGAGACACAAGATACAATTGGAAAGTATAGAAAGCAGGATCTAAAACCAGCTAAAGCTTTGAAATTGCTTTTTAGCCGTATGTATTATAAGTTATATGGTAATGGTCCTATTAAAAGGGAAGAAAATATTGCAATTGAAGTTATTAAGCTACTTTTCTGCAAAATTATGGATGAGTTGAGTCCAGATGAATTATGCCAATTTAGAGCAACACCAGTAGAGTTGACATCAGATGAGGGAAAGAAGAAAATTAGAAAAAGAATAGAGGGACTTTATGAGAAATTGTTGAAAGACCCTGATTTTGGAACTATGTTTAAGGGTGAGCAATTGGAATATGATGATGAATGGATTGCCTATATAGTTAGTGAATTGCAGAGTATAGCTCTTATGCATGAAGATACGAATACAGATGCATTAGGAGATGCTTATGAAATATTATTACCTTCAACATTAAAAGGTGAAAGTGGACAATTTTTTACTCCACGTGAAATTGTTCGATTCGCAATGGATGTGATTGAACCATCATATAAAAATAACGAATTGATCTTGGATACTGCTTGCGGTTCGGGTGGTTTTTTGTCAATTGCTATTGAAAAATTAAGAAAACAAATAGAGGAATTATATAAAAATAGAGGATTTTCTAAAGATAAGTTGAATTCTATGCTAAAGGATTATGCGGATAAATATATATATGGTTGTGATATTGACCCATTATTATATAGAATTTCCAAATCATATATGGCAATTGTAGGAGATGGAAAGAGTAATATTTATAATTTTGATTCATTAGAGCCATATGACAACTTACATCCTAATTTTAGAAAGAGAATTAAGCCGGGATCGGTAGATGTTATAACGACAAATCCTCCTTTTGGAACTAAAATTGACGATAATAGGGATTATGTTCTAGAGAAGTATGAATTAGGGCATAAGCTTGCTGAGGGTATGCCGACAAATACACTTGTAGATGGGCAAGATCCTGATAAACTATTTGTGGAAAGAGATATTTTTTATTTGAAGGATGCAACGGATACTCAAGATGGTGGCCGTATGGTGATTGTTTTGCCTAAGCAAAATTTGTCAGGGGCGCAAGACGAAAGTGTAGAATTTAGAAAATGGCTGCTCTCTAAAGTTCAAATTACTGCAATTGTTGATTTGCCGAGAGAAGCTTTTCAGCCGCATACAGGGACCAAAACTTCATTGGTGTTTTTGAAGAAAGTTAATAAAATTCCAGAAGATTATTCTATTTTTATGGCAGTATCAGAAGCGGTAGGACATGATAGGAGAGGAAATCCTCTTTATAAAAAAGATGCCTCAGGAATGAATCTTTTGGACGAAGATGGTAAAGAAGTTATTTGGAATGATTTGCCTCAAATATATGAACAATGGAAGCACTTTTTATTGTCGGGCACTGTTGCAGAGCTGGACGGTGAACATGTTCCAAGTTGTTTTATTGTTAATTCAACACAGATAATAGCAGATGCAACACGAAGAATTGATGCGTGGTATTGGGATCCTAATAAAAATAATTTGGCAAAAGAGTTAGAAGAGTCTATTGGTGAGGAAGTCACAGAAATCGTAAGATTAGGTGATTTAGTTGTTGAGCATGGTATTTTCTATCCGGGGCGGCATAAACGAAATTATGTGGAGCCTAGTGCTGAAAGTGTTCCATTTTATTCGGGAACTCAAATCCTCCAAATTCGACCTTTTGATCTGCAATATCAACCGAAAGATTATAAACCAGCAGCTAAACATTTTGTTGAAAAGGATTGGATTTTGATTACTCGTTCAGGCTCAACAGGAAGAGTTGTTATGGTTACTGATAGTATGGCGGGGACTATGGTTTCGGAACATGTGATTCGTGTTATTTGTGATGAGAATTTGATTGATCCCTATTATGTGTATGCGTATCTTTCAACTGATAAAATTGGGAAAATCTTATTGGAAAAGGGGATATACGCTTCTGTGGTTGACCATATCACGCCAGATTTTGTCGCCACTATTCCTATACCAAGGCTTCAACCGGAAAAAGAAAAAGAAATTGCAGATAAAGTAAGAGCTGCAGAAGCAAAGCGCGATGAAGCTAATAGGGTGTTTGAAGATGAACGGAGTGTTATTGAAGAGATGATGCTTAACAATAAGAAGAATATTCCAAATGATTGATATTAATTTGCCTAGCATTTTGTTTTACGACTTAATATTTTGCTACGGATATATATTAACTATTATGACGGCAAAAGAATATTTAAGTCAGGCATACCGGATAGACCAGCGCATCAACAGCAAGTTAGAGCAGGTAGGAAGCCTGCGTGCATTGGCAACGAAGACGACTGCCACTATATCCAATACGCCACCCAGCGGCAGCAGGGATATCCAGCCCATGGAGAGTATTATTGTGAAAATCTTTGCTCTGGAATATGAGATCAATGCGGATATAGATGCGCTGGTGGATTTGAAACGGGAGATTGTAGGGGTGATTAAATCTATAGAGAACCCGGAATACCAGACGCTGTTGGAGCTTAGGTATCTATGCTTTTTCTCTTGGGAGAAGGTGGCTGTGGAAATGGACAATGACCTGCGGTATCTTCATAAGCTCCACGGGAAAGCTTTAGCGCAGTGTGAGGCGTATATTCCAGCTGTAGAGTAAACAAAGAGGCACATACACAATTACAGAAGTATGTGCCTCTTTTATAATCAGAATTTTACGGTGAAAAGACGTATGAGCATAGTAGATTTACAAACACACCAAAAAATTTGTTGTAATACATATTATCATCTATGTATTGAAACATGTATCTCCACTGGTTAAAACTTTCCGCATGAAGATGTATATTTTTTCTTAGCTCAGTTTCATCTATATTTGCCGCATTTTTTAACTTGTCTTTTAAGGACTGCTTTAGTGGTGGCGGTAACAAACCAAAAAGATATTCTAAATCATGACCTTGGGCAGAAATGCAGAAACTAATTTGATTTTCTACCAGTAAATATTTCAGAGCTAATTCACAAGCAAAAGCTCCGTTGACAATATAGGGAACTTCCAATAAAGTCGGATTCTTATGTTCAGGAGGTGTTTCTACAATACCACTTTTTTCCAGTCTTTTTTCCAACCCTTTGAACACATCATAAAAAGCGGCACATTCTTGAAGAATAATGGTGGTGGTAATATCAACAGATTTATTTTTACAGTTCTGACATTCTTCTGAATTGGCATCATAATATGCACAATTTGCCGGATTAGGTGTTGGGATATACTTTTTTGTACTCATTAGCAAATCCTCCTTACAGTTGAATGCACTTAGTGTAACATACGATCAGGCTATTTTCAATTTGTTAAAAAAAAAGAGGACACTAAAAGAAATTGAAGGACACTCTGAAAATCAGATGCTGTTGGAGCTTCGGTATCTATGTTTTTTCTCTCGGGAAAAGGTGGCCGTGCAAATTCCGGTCGAACGGTACACCCATTCCGAAATTAGCGGTATGATTATTCCAGATTAGCGGTACGTATTTTCTGCTCCATCGGTACACCCTTTCCTTTATTATTGTGATGTAACTATTATTATTTATCACAGTGTAAAGAAAGGAGCAGATTATGCACGATTACCTACTATCATTGGTGTCATAGAACTGAGAGTTAATCAGGAAAGCTATGACACAGTTCAAAAGCGGTACCGTATTGGGAGAAGCGGGATATCGCTTATCATGAACCGCTTTAAAGACTCAGGATTATCACTGGAGGATTTGAAGCAGATGTCCCCCGGGAAGGTTGTCGATTTGATCTATCCACACGACAATCTTCGTCATAAAAGCATCCCTCTGCCGGATTTTGAAAAGATCCATGCACAGATGATACAGATGGGAAAGCATGCGGACCTGAGTTATCTCTGGATCGATTATAAGAAACTAAATCCTGGTGGATACCAGCCGTCCCAGTTTTATAAGCTGTACGGCGACTTTGTGAAAGAAACTTATGGTACTGACCGGGCATCCATGCCAGTCGAACGGATTCCAGGTGAAAAGATGTATATCGACTGGGTTGGGGACCAACCTGAACTTTTGCTTGATACATCCACCGGTGAACTGCAAAAGGTCCATATCTTCACAACAACGCTTGGTTTCAGCAGCCTTATTTATGCCGAGATCTTTCTGGATGAAAAGCTTCCACAGTTTATTGCAGGAACTGTGCATGCGTTGTCATTTTATGGCGCTGTTCCTAAATATCTTGTCCCGGATAACCTTAAAACTGCTGTCACGAAGCATACAAAGGATGAACTCGTGCTCTAGTCGGCTTTCTCCGATCTGGAGAGCTTCTACGATACGATCATTCTTCCACCGCCGCCACGCAAGCCCAAAGGAAAACCGACCGTTGAAAATCATGTCCGTTTCCTGGAAACCCACCTGATTGAAGAACTCAGGAAAGAAACTTATACTTCACTTGAGGCCTTGAATGCTGCGGCAAAAAGAATAGTAGCAGACATCAACCGGCGACCCTTCCAGAAAAGATCCGATATCCGTGAATCACGCAGCACCGGATTCGAGAAGTATGACAAACCGCGTATGAACCAGCTTCCAGGCGAAAACTACACGCTTTGTGATTACAAGTACTTCCTTAAAGTTCCTGATAATTATCATCTTGAGTATGATGCCCACTACTACTCAGTATTGTATACTTATATGGGAAAACCTGCAATTCTCAAAGCGACCATGACAGAAATCCGTATCTGCGATGAATATAACCGCCTGATTTGTAAGCACCCAAGATCCTACCGGGATTTTCCGCTGTATGTTACCGACAGCAGCCACATGCCGCAGGAGCATCTGTATTACAAAGAGGTCAATGCGCACGATGGGGCTTATTTCCGCCGCTGGGCCTCCGTATATGGCGATTCTATGGTTATGCTGATCGACCGGATCCTCCGCAGTCCAAAACATGAGGAACAGGCCTACAACAGCTGTGCAGGTGTACTGCACTCCTGTAAGGATGTTCCGCATAACCTGATCAGGGAAGCAGCTGATAAATGTGTTGCTGCCAATGCCTGTAAGTATTCTTACTTCAAAAAGGTTCTGGGCATGATGAAAAGGGAACATGCCGTCGGCACAGCAGGTGCCTCTGGAAAACTTCCTTCCCATTCAAATATCCGGGGAAAGGAGGCCTATAAATGAGTATCAAAGTTGAGACAGCATTATCGGCGGAAGAACAGATCCTGCTGACCCGTTTGAAAAGCTTTCGTGTTCCTGAAATGGCCAGAGCCCTTGAAGCACAATTGAAAGATCCAAATGCAGACCTGAACACGTTCATGGAACGAATCTCTCAGCTTATAGACGCTGAATGGCAGGCAAGAGCCGATAAGCGGTTTAACCGTCTGATGAAAGAAGCCCATCTGCGGTATCCTACAGCAGATCTGGATGAAACGATCTATCGCCCGGAACGCCGGCTGGATACCCAGACCATAGAGCGCCTGAGCACCTGCCACTGGATCGATGAAGGTAAAAATCTCATTGTGACCGGTTCTTCGGCAAGCGGGAAAACTTACCTGATCAATGCGATCTGCATCACAGCCATGCGTCAGTCTAGGCATGTCAGGTATATCAAAGCCAATACTCTTATGAGTGAAATGGAACAGGCCCGGATTAAATCCACAAATCTGGATTATCTGAACAGGCTTACCCGTCTGGACCTTCTTGTGATAGACGATTTTGGTCTTATGGATCTTGACTTGGATAAATGCCGTGATCTCTTTGAGGTCCTTGACAGCAGAGATGGCTGAAAGTCTACTGTGGTCGTCTCACAGTTCCCGGTGAGCTCATGGTTCGATATGTTCTCAGATAACACTTATGCTGATGCCTGCCTGACTAGGATCACTGATAAGCATCATACCTATCGCCTGGAAATGAATGGCATAAATATGAGAGAAACTGATTAATCCTTAACAGAAGCGGTACTTCGTACCGTTCAAAATGGAATGGCCGTTCCACTTCGGTGGAGCGGTTGTCCCATTTGACCGGAATTTGCAGGTGGCCGTGAAAATGGACTATGACCTGCGGTATCTTCATAAACTCCACGGGAACTGGCAAAGTGTGAGGCTTTTATTCCGGCTGGGTGATAAAATAAAGGGCGCATACCTGTGTGATATGCGTCTTGATGGTTAGCAATTAGTTATAACAGTATTATTTGCTCAGTATTCATCCCCTCTTCTGTGTTGCCTTAAATTTTTCCCGTAAATCATACAATATTTCCAAAAGATGTCAGAAACTACATTGTCATTATAATCGCTTAAATGATATGCGTCTTCAAAGTCATCGTACATTATTCCGTGAAGTTGCAATAGTGAATTATAGTATCCAAAAAAATGCTCTCTTTTTTCTGAATATTTGAACATTTCTTCAAAAACAATTTCTTCTTTTAATGTTTCAGAGAATAAATATGTGACTAGTAAAATTATAGCTTGTCTTTCTTGCTCACATCCTTCAAATCGAAAGGCATCTAATTGGTATATATCATTTATAACTTTATCTACTATTATTCGATTATGCAGAAATTTATATTTTATTTGCAATGCGTACAATAGATATATTGAATCGATATACCTTTCGATTTTTAAGTCGCTGTTTGTTTGCATCATAATAACTTCATAATCTTTTTCTGGTGATGCGTACTGTTTTAAGCCTGTATTTGTGAATTTCAATAAATAATCATTAAGTAATTTATTATTTGCAATATCAAGTACAAAATTAACTAATTTTATTTCACCGTTTCCATTAAAAAGCCTATAAGGAGATAATCCTGTTTCTAATGAATAATTCTTACGTTTGAAATGTCTAGGGGTAATATAGCGAATTGTATTTTCATAGAACATACTGTTTTCATAGCAGATGTGTAATTCATTATCGACATATTCATTATATTTTAAAAGACAAACCCCTAAAAATCTAGAATAGCTCAGTAAATTTCTATCTTTTGAACCATTGACTTCTTTTCTTATTTCTTCGGCAATATAATATTCTACGTTTTGTTTATTCATTACAGGGAGATCTTCTACTTCAATTTTATAATTTCTTTGCATTCCTGTGCCACTTGCTATATCCTCTATTCTAAAATAAATCATTTTGTTATGTACCTTCTTTCAATAATATCTAGTTGTAATAAGCATTATATACTAGCTTAACTCGACAAAAAAGTTAAATGTTTATTAAAGATATATAACTTTTGTTGCTTGGTCTATTTAAGATTATTCTGGTAATTTGCCGATACATGAGTTTGGCATTCGGTTCATACAAATTCTTGAAAGAGGACACTAAAAGACATAGAAAGACACTATGGAAATCTGATAGTATTACAATAGCCACAAAGATAAAATACTGTGGCCCACACAGAAATGTGGGGATATTTTGAAAGAGGACACTAAAAGACACAGAAAGACACTATAGAAATCTGGTAGTATTACAATAACAGAGAAATCAAAAACGGGGCTTCGCAGAAATGCGGGGCTTTTTTTATGCCATGAAAGGAGGAGGCCGCCATGCCATACAGACCCAAGCGTCCATGTTCCTATCCGGGATGCCCTTGCCTTACGGACGGGAGGTGCTGTGAGGAACACCAGAAAATTATCACGTCGCATTATAACAGGTATGAGCGCGACCCGGAGAGCAAGCGCAGGTATGGCCGCGCATGGAGGAGGATTCGGGATGGATACCTGTCAAAACATCCCATGTGCGAGAAATGCCAGCAGGCCGGGAAGTGCAAGGAGTAAACGGGCATCAGAGAGACTGTTGAAAAGCAGTACGGAATATCTTGAGGAGAAACTGAAACTGACAGTGAACCGAGAGAAAAGCCTTACAGTCAGCGTGTTTGCAATCCGAAATTTTAAGTTTCTTGGCTTTGCGCTGGGAAGGAACGGGAATGGTATTTATATCAGGGTTCACCCAAAGTCATGGAAAAAGTTCAAGTCAAAACTGAAAGACCTGTCTTCCCACAGGTCTGTGCAGAGCATCAAGCCAAGCCTTTGTAATATCAAGGTGTATGCGAGAGGATGGTTGAACTACTATGGAATAGCAAGCATGAAGAACAACATAGACGACATCAACGGATGGCTTTATCACAGGATTCGGATGTGTATATGGAAGCAATGGAAGAAGCCAAAAACAAAGGTGCGCAACCTGATAAAGTTGGGAGTACCAAAAGATTTGGCGTTGCAGACAGGAAACAGCCGACGAGGCTATTGGTTCACAACGCATACTGTTGCCATAAATATGACAATGACAAAAGAAAGACTGATAAACAGTGGCTTTTATGATTTAGCCGAAGCCTATCAGTCAGTGCACGTCAACTATTGAAAGCGCCGTATACCGAACGGTTTGTACGGTGCTGTGAGAGGACGGGAACTAATCACTCCCTCCTACTCGATGTTTACAAAGTATTCTTTTTGCGATAGAATACAGGCTGTAAGGGGTGTTCGTTTTTGAAGTATAAAAGCACAAGATATAGTGGTTGGTGAGAAAATATGGAGAGAATAGACACCCTATCTTGTACTTTTTCCGCTGAGAAGTATCCGCTAATATTGTATTAAAGTTTGTCCCTGAATATGGGTACAATTTGAGCACACCAGCATTGAAACCATATAAATGAGGAATGAGAACGCATCAAAATGATACGATTCCGTAAGAAAAAGCAATATAAAACAGTACTTGCAACGAACAGGAAAAAGAGTTCGAATGAAAAATATGCAACTGAGATAGCAGCGCAATGGAACGTGAAATACAATGATGACCATAAGGGTTATGTGACAAAATTTGAGATTGATGATGAATATTTTCCGCAATTTGAGGTTCAGGTTGTTGGCGGAGAATTTTCAGCAGATCAACACAATTAAATGAATTGGGAGTTTCATAATATAATATTTTGCATAATGATTGGCAGTCAGCATATTATTTCAATGTTTAGAGGAGCTAGCGGCATTAACGCTTTAGAGAGAAGAAAAACTTGTAATGACCGTTTGCAGAAGGTAGAATAGGGGAATAGAAAATTTGCAAGAAGGAGTAGTAAGACCATGATCAATAGAGACGATTATCCATATTTGTATGAAACACATATGCATACCAGCCAGGCAAGCAAATGCGCGCGCGCGGCAGGAAGAGAGATGGCGGAGGCAGCAAAGGCAGCAGGCTATGCGGGAGTTATCATTACAGATCACAGCTGGTACGGAAATAACTGTATCGATTCCTCTCTGCCCTGGGAGCAGTGGGTCAAAGCTTTTAGTAAAGGTTACGAGGATGCCAAAAACTGGGGAGATGAAAATGATTTCTCTGTATTTTTTGGATATGAGTCAAATTATAATGCAACGGAATTTCTGATTTATGGTGTGGATCCGGATTGGCTGATTGCGCATCCGCAGATTAAGACGGCAACTATAAAGGAACAATATGAAATGATCCATGGGGAGGGCGGACTTGTGATTCATGCCCATCCTTTTCGGGAGGCAGGATATATTTCCGAAATCCGGCTTTTTCCGGAGTATGTGGATGGAGTGGAAACCGTCAATGCAACGCATTCCTGTCATTTGAGTCAGAGCCATAATAACCCTGAATTTGATGTCCGTGCCCGGGCATATGCCAGAGAGAATCATCTTCCTATGACAGCGGGATCGGATATCCATGATACCCGTCTTTTGGGTGGGGGCGTGGCTTTTAAGCGAAAATTAAAATCCGTCAAGGATTATTGTAATGCTATTTTGACAGGCGAGGATTATCTATTGACCAATGGAGACAATTGGTTTGACAAAAATGGGTCGCTCATTGAAGTATAAATGGCGGGAAATTGAAAACCAGATACGCATAGACTAAACAAATGCTGGAAGCAGTATTGAAGTTATGGTATCCTAAGAATAGAGTAAAACAGAAAAGAGGGATAAAATGCCAAATCAATTTGATGTAATTATTATAGGCGCTGGTCCCGGCGGGATTTTTTGTGCCTACGAATTAATGGATAAAAAGAAAGATTTGAAAGTTCTGATAGTGGAAAAGGGGCGTTCCATCGAAAAGAGACAGTGCCCGAAGCGCATCACGAAGCAGTGCGTAGGTTGTCAGCCCTGTTCTATCACCACCGGCTTTGCTGGAGCAGGTGCTTTTTCTGATGGAAAGCTTTCCCTGTCTCCGGATGTGGGCGGAAATCTTCCTTCCATTCTCGGATATGATGAAACCGAAAAGCTGATCAAGGAATCCGATGATATTTATCTGAAATTTGGTGCAGATACGGCTGTTTATGGTGTGGACAAGCAGGCGGAGATACGTGAGATCCGCAGGAAAGCCATTGTGGCAAACCTGAAACTGGTGGAATGTCCAATCCGCCATCTGGGAACGGAGGAAGGTTACAAGATTTACGAAAAGCTTCAACATCATCTGGAAGAGCAGGGAGTAACACTGTTGTTTAATACGATGGTGGATGAGATTCTGGTAGAGGATGGNAGAGCAAAAGGAATAAAGACAAATAAAGGCGAGACTTACTANGCGGNTGAGATCGTTTCGGCAGTAGGNAGAGAGGGNGCTGACTGGTTTAANGANAAGTGTAANGANATNGGAATTGAGACGAGACCGGGGACGGTAGATATCGGTGTCCGGGTNGAGGTTCGGGATGAGATCATGCAGACNTTAAATGAAAATCTGTATGAGGCAAAACTGATCTATCATACGCCTACTTTTGATGATAAGGTGAGAACTTTCTGTACCAATCCTTCCGGAGAGGTGGCAACAGAATACTATGAGGGCGGACTGGCAGTGGTAAACGGTCATGCTTACAAATCCAAAGAGTATAAGACGAGTAATACCAACTTTGCAATTCTGGTGAGCAAGAATTTTACCAAACCCTTCAAAACACCGATTGAGTACGGTAAGCATATTGCGCAGCTGTCCAATATGCTCTGTGGNGGTAANATCCTTGTGCAGACTTTTGGAGATTTCAGAAGAGGGCGCAGAACCACGGAAGAAAGGCTGTGCCGTAACAATTTGATGCCGACACTCAAGGATGCGGTGCCGGGAGATCTTTCGCTGGTGTTCCCGCACAGAATTATGGTGGACATTGAGGAGATGCTTCTGGCGCTGGATAAGATTACGCCGGGGATTGCGGCGGACGAAACGCTGCTTTACGGGGTGGAAGTGAAGTTTTATTCCAATCGCGTTATTGTAGACAAGGATTTTGAGACCAGTATCAAGGGACTTCGGGCAATCGGCGACGGCGCCGGGGTGACAAGGGGATTACAGCAGGCATCTGCAAACGGCATCAGTGTTGCGAGAAGCATTCTTAAGGGGATTTGACCATGAACAGGCTTAAAAGAACAATTGTTATGTTTTTTTGCCTTGTATTTCTGCTGCCAGCGGGAGGCTGTCAAAAGAGTGACGCAGATACCAAGCTGGTACTGTATACGGGATTTAAAAAGGATGAAGTGTTCCGCATAGAAACTATGTCCTGTATGCTGCCGGAGATTATGGTTTATTTGACCAATACGCAGGATCAGTATGAGAGCGTTTTCGGTAAAGAAATCTGGAAAACAGATTTAGATGGCGTGACACTGGAAGAAAATATAAAAGAAACGGTGCTTGCACAGCTTGCACAGATCAAAACCATGAATCTGCTTGCCGAAAAGCACGGCGTGACATTGGACGAAAATGAGATTAAGAAAGTGCAGGAAGCGGCGAAAGAATATTTTCTTTCTCTGAATGAGACGGAGCGGGAAGTTCTTCAGGTGAATGAAGAAACAATCAATAAATTATATGCAGAATTTGCACTTGCAAATAAAGTATATGAATATATAATCAAGGATATCAACCCGGAGATCAGTGATGATGAGGCAAGAAATATTACAGTTCAGTATGTTCTGCTCAAAACTTATATCAGGGACGGCACAGGTAAAAGGATTGAGTATTCCGAAAATGCAAGGCAGGATGTTCTGCGCCAGATGGAAGAAATTCTTGAAACGGCAAGGCAGGAGGACAGTGATTTTGAAGAATTAGTCCTTCAGTACAGTGAAGGCGATAGAGGGAGCATATCCTTTGGTAAGGGGGAGATGGATCCTGCTTTTGAGGAGGCAGCCTTTAATTTGGAGACCGGTGAGGTCAGCGAGATTGTGGAAACACAGCAGGGATACAATATTATCAAGTGTATCAACACTTTTAACAGGGAAGAGACAGATGTCAATAAGGTGAAAATTGTGGAAAAGAGGCGTGAGGAAGTATTCGGACAAGAGTATGATGCCTTTATCACTTCGCTTACCAGAACCTTAAATGAGCCTTTGTGGGAAGAAGTCACCTTTGTTGAAAATGAAGAGGTCAAAACNAGTAATTTTTTTGATATTTACAATCAGTATTTTAGTTAATAAAAATTTTAGAATTACGAAAAGCCNGTAAATTCAAGGNTTTGAACNAATTATTAGCACTCATNTNAAATGAGTGCTAATTTTTGCTTGACTTTTAATGGAAAGGGAACTACACTGTTTTTTAGGATAAGATCGTACAAAGAAGAAATGAATAAAAGATAGAAAAAGGAGTGATTTATCGTGGCAGAGAAACACGGAAACTTATCAATCAACAGTGAAAACATATTTCCGATTATCAAGAAATGGNTGTATTCTGATCATGATATCTTTTTCAGAGAGCTGATCTCCAATGGATGTGATGCGATTACCAAGCTGAAAAAGCTGGACATGATGGGTGAATATCAGCTGCCGGAAGATTATAAGGGAAAAATTCAGGTGATTGTCAATCCGGAAGAAAAAACGCTGAAGTTTATCGATAACGGTATCGGTATGACAGCGGATGAGGTGGAGGAATATATCAATCAGATTGCTTTTTCCGGAGCGACGGATTTTATTGAAAAATACAAAGACAAGGCAAATGACGATCAGATCATCGGTCATTTCGGATTGGGCTTTTATTCGGCATTCATGGTTGCTGATGAGGTGCATATCGACAGTCTTTCCTGGCAGGAAGGAGCAAAAGCAGTGCACTGGGAATGCGACGGCGGAACTGAATTTGATATGAAGGAAGGCGATAAGCCGGAAGTCGGTACAACGATCACCTTGTTTGTCAATGAGGATGTGCTGGAGTTTTGTAATGAATATAAGGCAAAGGAAGTGATCAAGAAGTATTGTTCCTTTATGCCTACGGAAATTTATCTTTCCAAAGATAATACTAAGGAAACNCAGATNATTGATGCGGAGGAGAAGCTGGATTCTGATACNNTAGTTGAGGAACTTAANCCGGAAAAGGAAGAAGATAAGCTTCGCTACAAGATCNCAAAACGTCCTGAACTTTTAAATGAGACAATGCCGCTTTGGATGAAACATCCCAATGACTGTACCAAGGAGGAATATCTGGAGTTTTACCGCAAGGTATTTCAGGATTATAAAGAGCCTTTGTTCTGGATTCATCTTAACATGGATTATCCTTTTAACTTAAAGGGGATTTTGTATTTCCCTAAGATCAATATGGAATACGAGTCNATCGAGGGTGTGATCAAGCTTTACAATAATCAGGTATTTATTGCTGATAATATCAAGGAAGTGATTCCGGAGTTTCTGATGCTGCTTAAGGGTGTNATNGATTGNCCGGATCTTCCTCTTAACGTGTCAAGNAGCGCTTTGCAGAATGACGGATTTGTTAAGAANATTTCCGATTANATTACAAAGAAGGTGGCGGATAAGCTTTCCGGCATGTGCAAGACNGAGAAAGAAGAATATGATAAATACTGGGATGACATNAGTCCCTTTATCAAGTTCGGCTGCCTGAAGGATGANAAGTTCTGCGAGAAGATGACAGATTACATTNTGTTCAAGAATCTGGANGGTAAATATTTAACTCTTCCCGAATGTCTGGAAGTCAANAAGACGGATCCGGATGANGTATCGGAAGAANCGCAGAAAGACGAAGAANGCGATGATAAGCCGGAAGTAGTGGATGCGGACGGCAATGTTGTCAGCGGTGATATGGATGAGAGAACAGGCGATAATATCGCAGGCGATGATATCGCAGATGATGAAGCGGAAGAGGAGAAGAAAGAAAAGGTTATTTATTATGTAACGGATGAGCAGCAGCAGGGTCAGTACATCAGTATGTTTAAGGCAGCTAAGATGGATGCGGTGATCCTTACTCATAACATTGACCAGCCTTTCATTTCTCAACTGGAAGCCAAGAATGAAGGTATTAAATTCCAGAGAATTGACGCGGATCTGACTGATTCCTTTAAGGCCAAGACCAGTAAAAAGGCAGAAAAGGAATTAGAGGAAGCATCGGAAGCCATCAGCAAGGTGATGAAGAAGGTCCTGAAAAAGGATAAGATTACCATTAAGGTGGAAAAACTCAAAAATAAGAAAATCGCGTCTATGGTCACATTGTCGGAAGAAAGCAGAAGAATGCAGGATATGATGAAAATGTATTCTATGCCGGGAATGGACATGGGCGGCTTTGGTAAGGAAGGGGAGACCCTGATCTTAAATTCAAATCATCCGCTTGTTCAGTATATTATGGAGAACACGGAGGGACAGAATGTGAGCATGATCTGTGAACAGCTTTATGATTTGGCGCTTTTGCAGCATGCACCGCTGGATCCGGAGGCGATGAGTAANTTTGTAGCAAGAAGCAANGATATTATGATGCTTCTTACTAAATAAGAAATAGCACTTAGAGGGATACCTCTGCATATTATATGTTAAGTATATGTGCAGAGGTATTTTTATGCCTGAAAATAATTCTAACAATGCGCAGACAGGCACGCAGAGTTTGGGACAGCTTCAGATTAATGTGACCTCCTCGCTGGGTNTGATTCCTGTTCCGGATGCAACTGTGACCATTTCTTATACCGGAGTTCCGGGGGTGNCTGTGGAGCAGTTAAGAACAGATTCTTCGGGACAGACAGCAGTCATTGAGCTTCCGGCNCCGCCTCTTGANTACAGNATGGAGCCNGANCANGNNAATCAGCCNTATTCTGAATATAATATCCAGGTGGATGCACCGGGCTATGAATCAGTCATGGTATCGGGGACGGAAATTCTGCCGGATGTGACGGCATTACAGCCCATACAGATGACTCCCTTAGAGACAGCTCCCTCGCAGGAGGAAGAAGTGATCGTTATTCCGGATCATACACTGTACGGAGAGTATCCGCCAAAGATTCCTGAGGATGAGATAAAACCGGTGGATGAGAGCGGCGAGATTGTGCTGAGCAGGGTGGTGATACCGGAATATGTGATTGTGCATGACGGTGTTCCGGATGATAGCACTGCCTCCAATTATTATGTAAAATACAGGGATTATATCAAGAATGTAGCTTCCTCGGAAATTTATGCTACATGGCCGGAAGCTTCAATTTATGCCAATGTACTTGCGATCATGTCTTTTACATTAAACCGAGTTTATACAGAGTGGTATAGGAACAGGGGATTTAGCTTTACCATTACATCATCCACTGCCTATGACCAGAAGTGGATCCAAGGAAGAAATATCTATACCAACATCGGCAGATTGGTGGATAGTATATTTAACAACTATCTTTCAAGACCGGGAGTCAGACAGCCCATTTTTACCTCTTATTGTGACGGACAGAGGGTGACCTGTAACGGCCTTAGCCAGTGGGGATCCAAGTATTTGGGTGATGAAGGATATTCTGCAATTGAGATTATCCGCTACTATTATGGTTCGGATATGTATATTAATACGGCAGAAAGTATTGCAGGAGTTCCATCTTCCTGGCCGGGCTATAATCTGACCATCGGTTCGTCAGGGGAAAAGGTACGCCAGATGCAGCAGCAACTAAACCGGATTGCGCAGAATTATCCGGCAATACCGAAGATATCGGCGGACGGTATTTTCGGACCGGCAACTGCACAGGCAGTAAGAACCTTCCAGGGAATTTTTAACCTTCCGCAGAATGGAATAGTGGATTTCCCGACATGGTACAGTATCTCAAATATTTATGTGGGAGTCAGCAGGATTGCGGAACCATGATTCGATAAATTAACGTTTAGATTGGGTATGTGTATGTGAAACGGCCGCTCATAATAAAACAAATCCTACGTCACCACGCTTGATAAAGCGTGCGCGAATTGGTTCCTTAAGGATTTGTTTTATTATGAGCTGGGTTATCGAATGACGCAAAACCCAACTGGGA
>JAAVAA010000035.1 GCA_014804285.1 Lachnospiraceae bacterium
ATGTTGGGAAACTGCCCTTTGAAGATGAGAGTTTTGATCTGGTACTGTCACTAAACGGTTTTCATGCTTTCCCTGACAAGGAAGCGGCATACCGTGAGATTTTCCGTGTCCTGAAGCCGGGCGGGATTTTCTGCGGCTGCTTTTATGTGAAAGGGGAGAACCGGCGGACGGACTGGTTTATTGAAAAAATATATACGCCAAAGGGATTCTTTACGCCGCCTTATGAAACGGCAGACAGCCTGAAAAAGCGGCTGAAAGCCATGTACAGGAAAGCGGAAGTGAAGACCGTAGAAGGCATGGCGGCTTTCCGGTGCAGGAAAGGCGGCATCCATGGAAAATAAAAAGCATCTCCCCATGATGGGGTGGGTCCAATTTACGGTGCAGTGATTATTGCTATTACGGTAATCGCTGTTATTGCAGAAAAAATCAGTAGAAATAAATCGGAGGAGGTCAGAACATGAAATACATCGGAATGCCCATGGGGATGTGGGTACTGTTTGGAAAATCCTTTGAACATAATCTGATTACAGAGTTTGGATTGGATTCTGCCGGCTGTACCTTATCCACAATCATACTTCCTGCAATACTGTTGTTTTCTTCATACACATATAAGGTTCCAACATCAACGGCTTTTTCTGCATCCTTTCTGGTAGGGTATATATCTTTTCTGATAATTGTAAACGCTCCATGTTTCATTTCATGTTTGAAATGTTCATTATAGGTATCTTCGATTAATTCAATATCATCAAAAGTTGCTTTTCTGATCATATACTGTACCTCATAGAATATCTATGCGCTATTTTATATCAAATAACGGTATATTTTCTTTGTCAGTGATAGACTTACTGTAAAAACCTAAAAAGTCTTTTTTCTCCCACCCTCTCTTTAACCAAAAGGACTTACCATATTCATTTGTTTCCATAACATTTAAACAAACCCGTGTGATTCCTTCCTGCTGCAGGGCGGAAACAGCAGCTTCTATCAGTTTAGTTGCAATTCCTTGATTTCGGTAACGCTTTTTAACAACTGTATGATAAATATATCCCCTGCGGCCGTCATGTCC
The DNA here is from genome assembly GCA_014804285.1 of Lachnospiraceae bacterium. Classification (GTDB taxonomy): domain Bacteria; phylum Bacillota; class Clostridia; order Lachnospirales; family Lachnospiraceae; genus Suilimivivens. The sequence continues at coordinate 1,064 of JAAVAA010000035.1, forward strand.
GCATAGAATCGTGCCTACTACTTTGCCATTATCAATAGCAACAAAATTAGTTGCTGGATTTCTTTTTAGAAAAGCAGAAATACCTTGCTGTGAGTCATCAAGACTTCGTAATCCCATTCCATCTGTACTTTTCCATAAATTAAATATTTCTTCATAATCGGTTTGTGTCATTTCCCTGATCATTTTTGCCTCCGACTCCCTTGATTTATCGCTGTCAGCGACACTGAAATATCCTTACAAAATTGGAAGGTTTATATTCTTTCAAGTTCACGTTGTATTTCTTCCGCACGCTTAATCTGTTCCTTTAAGTTCCATTTGCCAATATTGACTCCATCTTTTAGGAACATCGATCCGCACTGATGAAAATAGAATTCAATATTTCTTTCTTTGGCTTCTGAGTACAGATTTTTAATCCATTCATACTCAATAGGTCTGACATCTGCTTTAGGAGCCATTTCTCCGCCGACATTAACACATTTTATCAGTCCTGTGTCCAAGTATTTCCCTAAAGAAATCGAACCGATCAGCGGGGAACAAAATACTTCCCGATGTTTTACAGGCACTTCTAAAAAGTGTTTTAGCCGGATATCTGCCATTTCCTGATTTTCAATNGAAATACTNATNTNTANNTGTTCCCATCCATNNNCCCAATCTGNNGGAACACAGTCTTTGATNCTTTCNGGNCTTTTNGTNGTCGTAACGAAGATACANTCTTTTCTTCTTCTNATNAAATCCCAGCANCCANCCCGCCANNCATCCGCTTCTTCAATNAAGAAATCAGAAGAAAAGCACAACTTGACCAATGAGTTTGGGGGACAGTCTTTATCCTTTAGTTCATAAGTAGTTTTGCCTTTTGTAATGATTGTAGTGTTCCTGCCATATCTTTGATCCATCTTATAGACAAAACAATTTTTACAGCCTGGACTTACCTTTTTACATCCGTGCCAGGGATTCCATGGTATTGCTTTTTCAATTTCTGTGTTTTGCATAATTTTATCCTTTTAAATCCTAATTGTTAGATGCATAATACCATAAGAATATGAAAATTTCTANTGTGCNGTTTCAACCATTACCGATTTGAACCAACAGAAGGAAGACTTGCCGGNCGCAGTCAGATGACTACTCATGAATTCTTTGAGTTTTTCAGGGAATTCCTGTATTCTGAATAGGATCTGATGAACGGGCTGACAGNTGAGGACTTTTTTCTGGCTGAAAACGCACATGTCTAAGGATGACCTGTTTAATCCCGTCAATCGGATAGAAACGACAAGAACATGGCTCTCTTTAATTTCGGACACTAGGGAAAGCATTGACTATGGAACGGTAGTGAACTTGATAAAATCTATATATGCCATGCGGGAGCACAAGGATGCAATGGTGGAGGAATCGCTGGATAACAGTATTGAAATGGTGCTTTTTCATGGATGCAGAGTGGGTAAAGTCATGCAGATATTCTTGACATATTTTGCAGCGGGTGATAAACTCAAAAAAAGGTTAGNNACNACTAACNTTAAGGAGGTCATAATAGTATGGAAAAAACGAGAAACGATATGCCAAGCTGATTNGCCAAATTCGCCCANTGCTGGTGTGCAGGTATGGAGAGGATAAAACGGTCAAGCTTCTGCGCGACATGGAGCCGGTTTATAAATATAAATCGTTTGGATAAGCCGTGGATCATAAAACGCCTTCACCGCCTGATGGAAAAAATGGCCCGGAAAATCAACGCCCACAAGGGCAAGGATTGGAACAACACATGGGGAATCCAAGTCAATCCGGAGGGTCACGATCATGGCTTTTCCATGACACTGGTGGGTTGTCCTATTGCGGACTTCGCCAAAACCCACGGGTATATGGACATTATGCNCCTGCTCTGTGCCAGTGATATCANAACGGCCGAGGCCATCCATGCAAAGCGCATCCGCCATCACACTGTGGCGCAGGGAGCGGACTCTTGTGATTATTGGTACATAGGAGNTCAGGAAATAGGATAAAAGAACTTCTGCGTACATCCCTTTTAGTTGTTAAAAGAATGTTAAAAGGGGAGAAGCGATTTAAGATTGGATGTAATAGCAAATTGGGAGTTTAAGTGTTACCTAAAGCAGAAAGGAATGATAATAGAGTATATGACATTGTTAGAAAAGTATCAAAAATTTCTCGTGAATAATACAAGACCAGAATTTCAGCCCAAATCGTTAAGCCTTTCGGCAGAGGGTTGGAAGTTGTTGATAAGAGAAAATCTTACACCGCTTATTGAAGAAAAACTACAGATGCACCAAATCGGTGACTATATTTGGGCATCAGAATATGAAGACGGCAGGAGAAAAGTACTTTCACTTTTTAAAATAAACGATGCGTATGCAACCTTGCAATGGGGCTGGAATTTTGANTTTGTACCAAGAATTACNNCCGGGAAGAAAATTGTCTGGGCAAGAACGGATAAGTCTGTCTATATGCATATTTATGAGGTTTCGGAGGAATTTTCGGGATGTGNNTTGGAAAACAAAAAGCAAAACGCNGGGAAGCTTCGACAGAGCAATTTTATTAAGAAACTCTGTGGTGTGAAGAATAAGAAGCAGAATGCAAGAGAAATGACAATCCTATCACGATGCGATATTGATATTAATAACATTGAAAAAGGGTTGGAAGAAAAAATAGAACAACACAAGTCCGTATTTCTTTATTTGCTGCCGCTTATCGTGGAATATTATAAGAGCACAGCTACTTACGAAAAAATACTGACAAGGATTGAACAAAATATGCAAATCAGTTACTATCGCTTCATAAACAGAGATAGTATGATCGTATATCCTTTTATTGAGAAGCGCATAGGAATGAGGGAAAAGGCATTCCNTGATTTTGAGNCGATTACGTTTNCCGATGAAAATNTAAANTCCAANCTTTTGGANGTTTTAANCAACTAGGAGAGAAGTCGGAGGAAAAATAACAGAGATTTATTTAAGCNAATTTAGATGTAAAAATTTTTTGCTATTTGGATAGTGATAACAATTAGAGAATACAAAATAATGTATTCTCTTTTTTGATTTTAGTTATTGCATACTATATTTTGTATTGTGCAGTTTTTAAGCGNTGCTNTTTACGGACAGATATTTTACATGACAAATANTGNTGNACATGCTATATTCTGTCTATGACATATTTNAAATTCTTTTACNTTTCTNATCGTNANANGGAAACGATTTCNTAGTTTCAAGGCTATCGACTGATTTCAGTAACAATGCANTTAAATATTTCGCGAAAGGAGTTTTGCTCATGAGTAAGGACAAAGAAGTAACCGGAATCAGACGATTCCGGAAATTGGAAGAACTTAACCTGATTGACAACTTTCTCTTTNAGGAGATGTTAGCCCAGAAGGAGGAAGGAGAGGAATTTGCNAGAATACTTCTAAGCACCATTTTGGNTAANNATATCCGAAAGGTAAGAATTATTCCCCAGAAAAATATACTGGGAATAGATACCGATCAGCATGGCATCAGATTAGATGCGTATATTGAGGATATTTCCGATGAATTGGATGTTGCTGTTGCGGATGCAGAGGTAGTTCCAGATATTTACGACATAGANCCGAACAACACNTACGAAAAGGAAAGTCTGCCAAAACGNATGNGTTATTATCACGGNCTCATCGACACACANTTTTTGTCTTCTGGNANNGACTATGGAAAACTTCCNAATGTGGTCATTATAGTTATCCTTCCATATGATCCTTTTGGAAAAGACCGAATGGTGTATACNATNAAAAATAGNTGTNNNGAAGATCTAGNCAGTNCCNTATGACGATGGAGCCAGAAAGATTTTTCTGTATACGAAGGGAAAAGAAGGAAACCCTAGTCAGAAACTTTCAGATATGCTAAAATACATAGAAAAGACAACGAATAATAATGTGACCAATCAAGACATTGAGTCCATTCAGCAGCTTGTGGAAAGAGTAAAGCGAAAGAAGGAGGTTGGCATTAATTATATGAAATCATGGGAAGTAGATAAGATGGTTCGTGAGGAAGGCTATGCTGAGGGTTATGATAATGGACAGGATAGAGTTAATCTGCTGAATATCAGACTGAGTGAAGCCGGGCGTACGGATGATATTGTAAAAGCGGCACTGGATAAGGCATACCAGAAGAGTCTTTTCGAGGAGTTTCAGTTGTAGAAGTTTGTAGGCGTGAATGATGCACAGATTGTTCTGACCACTGTTTCAATGTTGCTGGTTGCGTCATGGATATGGTGCGGATTGCTTCTGATTGCAGTATTGGGAATCATATCCATGAAACCCAGTTGGAAACGCATGAGGTGATGAAAGGCTGTGGGAAATGTGTAAATGCAGACAGCATCATTTTGTATGAGGCCGGAACAATAACCATCTTGCAGGCGGGACACCGAATGAAGTCACTGCAGGTTCAGAGGGGCTATATCTGTTTGCTAAGTTTATGCCTGCTTTATGTTGAGTGAAAACACAATAGGATAGCGTAGATGGGGTTGTCGGGAGACAACCCCATTATGTTGAAGTATTATTGGTATTAATTAACTCAAAATTATCCGCGTGCACTTCTGTATAATCCGCCATGCAAAAAGAACTTGACTGTAAACCTTATTGATACCTTATATTTTAAGAGAAATAATAATTATGTATCAGAAGGACATGACATTATTGCAGGACTGATATCTCTTTTTGCAGAAATTGTTTATTATGCAGTGTGATGCACATAAAGTAGATTAAATAGGTTTCCGGGATAAGGAGGTAAGCGTGATGACGATAAAGGAAGTTGAGGAGCAGACAGGATTAACACGTTCCAACATACGTTTTTATGAAAAGGAAAAGCTTATAGAACCGGCCCGAAATGATAAAAACGGATATAGAGATTATTCTGAAAGAGACATTGAAATCATTAAAAAAATTGCTTATTTACGTACATTGGAAATTTCCATAGAAGATATTCGCAGTATCATATCCGATAAAGTGTCTTTGATAGAAATTATAGAAAGGCAAACTACAACAATCCAAACACAAATAGAGGGACTAAATAGAGCAAAATCTATGTGCGAAAGAATGCTTGAAGCTGGAAATGTCAGCTTTGATGAATTGCAGGTTGAAAGATATGTAATAGATTTGGAAACCTATTGGGGCGATAATAAGCCTGTTTTCAAACTGGATTCAGTCAGCTTCTTGTATATATGGGGCAGCTTCATTACATGGACAATCATTACATTACTATGTTTATTAATTGGAATATTATCATATACGAAATTGCCGTCCGTAATTCCTGTTCAGTGGGATAATGGAATAGCAACTTCGGTTGTAGACAAAAAATTCATTTTTATATATCCGTTAGCTTGCATTATTATTCGCGTTTTGTTAAGACCAGTTATTTATGTGAGATTGTTAATGAAACATCTTTACGGAGAGCTTATAACAGAATATCTGTCAAACTATTTATGTTTTATTGTACTGTCAGTAGAGTTATTCTCCATATTGTTTGTATACGGATTGGTAAAAAGTGTAGTAGCTGTTTTGCTAGTAGATACAGTCGTGCTTATTGGAATATTGCTTGCAAAAATCCATTGTCCTTTGCATGACATCCTTTAAATTCTCAATATTTTTCAATGTATCATTACATTCGAGGGAATGATTGCATCCATCATATACAGTTAGCGGAATATGATTTGCATTTGAGAGCTGGATAATCTCATCTGTATTGCTACATGGGTCAGATGTCCCGATAAAACCGATTGCATGATTTGGTGCAAAAAGGTAAGTTTGTGCTAAAGGCGTATACAGAACATGTCGTGCATGTTTTAATCCATATTTCTCCGCAAACGATGTTGCAATGATTGTACCAATACTTTTTGAAATAAAGAGAATATCATCATAATCAGACCAGACAATATCAGCGAGTTCGGCTTCGGTCTGTGAAAACAGTACTTCATATGTTTCTTTCATTTTTTCGTCGTTACCGCGGATATTACCGCTGTTATATGTGTAGTTAATATTTCTATAATTCTTATATCCCAGTTCACAGGCGATACTTCTGCTATAATATAAAAGGGGTTTATCACAGTGGTATCCTGTACCTGGAAAGTAAACAGCTATCTTCGACATAATAGTTCCTTTCAGTTCTGAATATTTCTTTACAAAATAATATCATAAATCCGCAGTTATATCCATTTTCTATTTTAAAATTTAAGGTATTGTGTACTCTTTTTTTCTTTGAAACAGACAGGGCTTCTTTTGAATTTGAATTTATGATATGATATGGGATACAGTCGGAGTGATACTTTGCGGGAAATCGGGCTCTGTGTTGGCATTAAGAGTGGGGGAATTCAATGAAGGAAACGCTGAAGAATCGATTATATATAAAAATTTTAGTGGCGGATTTAATCTCAAATTTTGGAGATATACTTTATTATTTGGCGCTGCTGAATTATGTTCTTCAAATTGAGCAAAGTAATTTTGCCATTGCGATCATTAATGCATCTGAGATTATCCCAATTCTATTTTCATTTCTGCTTGGATATTTCGCGGATCAAAATCAAAAACGTGTGGCGGCTATAATTAAAACATTGGTTGTCAGAATAGCTGCATATCTGTTTGTCGCTATCATAATCGGATTTAACCCAAGCCTTTTGATTGTAGCGGTGGTCAGCTTTGCTAATCTTATTTCTGATTTAGCCGGGCAATACGAGAATAGTCTATATTATCCGATCAGTAATCAAATCGTTAGGAATGAAGTGCGGGAAGAGGTTATGGCTTTCCGGCAGTCTCTTATGATGAGCCTGAACGTTCTTTTTCAGGCAGTTGGAGGCGTACTAATCTGTTATGTGTCATTTCGCCGTCTGGCAATGATCAATGCCCTTACCTTTGCGGTAAGCATGATGATTGTGGTTTGTTCAAAGACGGAAATGCAGAAGTATTGTCAAAACGAGGGGAGACAGGCACCAAAGGAAAAGCAATCGATGAACCAACTTTTCCGTAAACTAAAGAAAGAATTAGCAGATGCAGTCAGACTCCTCTGGAAGATACCTGGAATCAAGGAAACTTTGGCGGTAATTCCCATATTAAATGCGGGGCTTGCGGTGATTACGTCGATTGTGGTATTACATATGGCTGAGAATCCTGCTTTTTGTGTGATTAGTGCTGAAATCACCATTGCTCATGTGGCAATATTGGAAACGGCTGGGAGGATAGCGGGGAGCACGTTAACGATCTTTGCATTTAAAAAGATGAAACTGACTGATGCAATCAAAATTATACTGGTATTTATCATCATTCTGTTTTCAGGAATTATGGTGCAAAATATCTATATTGTTTTGACAGCCCTATTTATAGCAAGCTTATGGACTGGCTGTGTCGATCCCAAAATGGGAGCGTTGATTTTTAACAATCTTGACAAAACAAAGCTGGCCACGGCGTTTGGAGGCATGACTACCTATTTTCAGTTGGGGGACATCGTATCCAAAATGCTTTTTTCTATCTTGGTAATGTGCTTCACCACAAAGACGATTGCAGGAGTTTACATATTAATCACGGTTCTTTCCTTAGGATATATCATATTTCAGGACAAGGTTAAAAAGTAAATAGAGTAAATTTATTATTGACATTCGGGACCACCCGTTGTAGTCTATATTCAAGACCACAATGAGTGGTCTTTGGGATGGAGAGAACAGAGTGAAAGATAAATCTTTCACTCTGTTGTGGTCAAATGGAGGCTATAGATGGCAGAAATACAATTAGGCGTTATTGAGGCACGATACGCGGATATGATTTGGGAGCATGAGCCGGTTACTTCGTCTGAACTGGTAAAGATGACAGCGGTAGAATTTAACTGGAAGAGAACTACGGCGCATAATGTATTGCGAAGATTAATTGACAAGGGATTGTTCCGGAATGAAAACGGAGTGGTAACTGCCGTGATTTCCAGAGATGAGTTTTATTCCAGACAGAGCAAACAGTATGTGGAAGATACCTTTGCAGGTTCCCTTCCTGCATTTATTGCGGCATTTATGAAGAACTCTGAGATTACAGCAGATGAGGCAGAAGCAATCCGCAGGATGATTGACAGGGCAGAGGAGCGATGAGTATGGGAGAAATTTTCTTAAAACTATTAAACATGAGCATTACTGCAAGCTGGCTGATATTGGCAGTGCTATACATCAGACTGATATTTAAAAAAATTCCCAAATGGGTGATTTGCTTATTGTGGGGAGCGGTGGCGTTTAGGTTGATCTGTCCATTCTCTATGGAAAGCCGGTTCAGCATACTACCAAGTATAGAACCTATTAAGTCCAGTACGGTTGTGGGAGGAGAAGTACAAAATTATATACCTTCTATAGACAGTCATCTGACAATTGTGGAAAATACCATAAACCCAATGCTGGCGGAGTCCTATGCGTATAGCCCGGCAGCAAGCGCGGCACCTTGGCAGATAACGATTTATCTATATGGTATGGCGTGGGCTGTTGGTGTGATCCTGTTAATGTTATGGGCAATGGGCAGCATGTTCAGACTGCATTGGCGGGTAAGAGAAGCGGTATGTGTCAAGAATAATATTTATATTTGCGATGCTGTAAAATCACCGTTTATTTTGGGAATTGTCAAACCGCGGGTGTATCTTTCTTCTGCCCTGAGTGAGAAAGAGATGGACTATATTATTGCACATGAATCGGCACATCTCAGAAGAAAAGATCATTGGTGGAAACCGTTAGGATATTTATTGTTGTGTATCTATTGGTTTAATCCGCTCTGCTGGGCGGCGTATGCTATGCTCTGCAAAGACATTGAACTGGCGTGCGATGAGAAAGCAGCCAGAGATATGACATTTCATGAGAAAAAAGAGTATTCTAATGTACTGTTATCCTGTGCAGGGCAGAGGAGACTGGTTATGGTGTGTCCCCTGGCTTTTGGGGAAGTGGGAATAAAGGAAAGAGTGAAATCTGTATTGAATTACAAAAAACCGACGTTATGGATTATGATAGCGGCGGCAGTGATGTTAGTGATAATAACAATCTGCTTTTTGACGAATCCTGCAAAGGAGTATCAGATAAGAATTACAATCCCTGCGGGAAGCACAGAAACCTTTTGCTATTCAGATGAGGAAATCAGCCCCAAAGGAAATACGCTTACACTTTATGCAGGCGATGGGATTAGGGATACGGAAATTAAATTGCTTCCGGTAGAAGTCAGGGAGGAAAATGCTTACGATGAAACCATCTATATGACACCAGGGATGCCTGTGAAAATAAACGTAGAAAAAGGTGCATGGTTTAAAATAGGCGTAAACATACAGAATCCGACAGATGAAAGAAAGGATGTTTATATATCTGTAGATAATGTGGTGGTGAGAATTGCTTCTTCCGCAGGAGATAATGAGAGTGACCGGGCATTAGAGCAGGTGCCAGAGCAGGAGTCTGAGCAGGTGTCTGATGATGAAACTATCTTGCTTTATGAACAGCTGGAAGTTGACAAAGTTTGCATAAAAGTACGGCCCTCCATGATAAGTGAGAGAAGTTATTATTATTATATTCCTACAGATAAAGATCAAGAATGGTTATCCGCGCAAGTGGAAGCACTGGATCTGGAAGGAGAACCGTGGGAGCGGCGCTGGGAAGGTCATAAGGAAAAAGGCTGGCAGATTATCTATAATGATGTGGAAATCAGAGCGTTTGACGGAGGATACCTATACTATACTTATGATGGTGAAAATGGTATGATGGAGTGCTTTATAGAAGCGCCTAAGCTGTGCGACTATATACAGATTATGTTAATGGAAAAAATAGGTTATCAAAATTGTGATGTTTCCAAGATAAATAATATTGTATCTGCAAAGTTAGATGTCAATTTTACCTTTACCGGCGGACAATTTTATAGTCAGACCATAACAGATGCAGAGACACTTCAAAAGTTTGAAGAGTGGTTTAGTAATGCGGAATACATGCCCGATGGAACAGACTGTGGAAACCAATCTGCCTGTTTGGAATTGACGCTGGCAAACGGAGAGGTAGTGAAATTGTCTATGGCGACTGACAGTTGCCCTAATTTTTGTATAGATGGCGTTACTTATGATTATCGCCCGGTGTCAGACTGGAATAACAGCGAGTTTTACAAATGTTTCGATGAAATACCATGGGAATATTAGTACAAATTGTACAGCTGTAGAAAGGAATGATAAAAAAATTGTAAATAGGGCTAGCCGTTAGGCCGGCAACTTGGTACAATAGTGGATAGAAAAAAGTATTTATCAAAAGGGAGTGGAAATTATGCGTGTCCCCAAAAAAATAAATATTAAAAAATATGTGACAGTATTATTGTGCCTGTTCCTGGCTTTATCCGATGTTGTAATAGCAAATGCTTCCGATGTAAGCTCATCGGAGCAGCCGGCCGAAGATCGGGTGAAAGCGGGAATCTTTTATTTTGATGGCTATCATATGAAGGATGAGGAGGGAAAGCTGACCGGATACGGCATTGAGCTTTTGCAGACGATTTCAAAATATTCTCATCTGAATTTTGATTATGTCGGATATGACGCATCATGGAATGACATGCTTGATATGTTGGAAAATGGTGAGATTGACGTGGTTACGTCTGCCAGAAAATATCCCGAGCGCGAAGATAAATTTGCGTTTTCCTATCCGGTTGGGCGCAACAGCACGGTTATTTCCGTTTTGGCGGATAACACGGAATATCGCAGCGGAGATTACCAAAGTTACGATGGCATGTGCATCGGTCTGCTTGCAGGAAGCGGACAGAATGACAAACTGGAAGAGTTTGCCGCAGAAAAACAATTTTCTTATCAAACGAAGGAATATGAAGACTCACAGGAGCTTGCAGAGGCTTTGAAGGATGGCAGCATTGATGCAATTCTTTCCAGCAATTTGAGAAAAACGGAGGACGAAAGAACGCTGGACACGCTGGTGACAGAGAATTTCTATGCCATTGTGCGAAAAGAAGATACAGAACTGCTGGAAGAAATTAATTATGCCATTGAGCAGATGGATATCAATGAGGGAGATTGGGAAAATTCGCTGTTTTTTAAATATTATGGACCGGTCCGTTCTCCCGGGCTTACATTTAGTGAGCGTGAGAAGGCATACATACAGGATGTTCTCGATGGTAAGAAAAAAATTACAGCGACGGCGATTGGAGACAGGGAGCCCTATTCCTATGTTGAGGATGAGGAACTAAAAGGAATTATGCCGGATTATTTTGCAAAAGTCATGGAATCGTGCGGCTTACCATATGAAATTGTCGTGCCCGAAGACAGGACAGATTATTACGGTCTTGCAGATACAAACGGTGTGGATGTTGTGATTGACAGCAGAGTTTCTGATCTGATGACAGAGGAAAATTTGTACCGCGGCTTTAATACTGACCCTTTTATGTCAGTTGGCATGGCAAAGGTGACCAAAAAGAATTTTACGGGCAAAGTCGAAACGGTTGCAGTGGCAGACACTCAGGGAGAGGAGCCTTTGGAAGAGGATATTGCCGGCGATGCACAGATTCTGTACTATGATACGAGAGAGGAAGCTCTGAATGCTGTCCTGAAAGGTGAAGCGGATGCTGCCTATGTATACACTTACACGGCGCAGCTGTTTGTTAATAATGATTTTACGGGTTCCCTGCAATACAGTGTTGTGAACGACGTAAACTTTTCATTTCAGATGTATGTGAGAGAGAGTTGTGACCATGAGCTTGTTACAATTCTTAACAAATGTCTGAATCAGATGCCGGAAGATGTGCTCAATCAGTTAATTACGCAGTATACCTCGTATGCACCGCATGATTTGACACTTACACAATATATGCAGGCGAATCCGGGAAAGATGGCTGTAGTGGCCGTGGTCATTATACTGGTTGCGGTTCTTATTCTTGCACTTTTGTTCAGGATAAGATGGAAAGAGAAAATACTGGAGGCATCTGAGCAGTCAAATAAAATGCTGGAGGAACAGCTTGCCATTGTGGATGCACTGAGCCGTGATTATCTCAATGTCTATGCGGTTAATATCAAGGAAAATACGGCTAAAGTAATAAAACTGGAGGGGTATATCACCCCGGGACTGGAAAAGAATTATGACAAGATCTTTCCGTATACACCGCTTGTACAGCAGTATATCAATGATCGTGTTTATCCGGAGGACCGGCAGGGACTTTTGGAGGCTCTGTCTATTGAGAAGGTAATCGAAAAGCTTGCTTCCGATATGGAATATATGGGCAGCTATCGGATACTGGTTGATGAGGAGATACATAATTATCAATTTTCTTATATCAAGCTGGAGGGAAAGAACTCGCAGGAGGGATTTACTGTTCTCGCCGGATTTCGGAATATTGATGAGATTGTGCGTGAGGAACAAAAGCAGAAGCAGGCATTATCGGAGGCGCTTGCTCAGGCTCAGTATGCCAGCCGTGCAAAGACCACTTTTTTGAATAACATGTCCCACGATATCCGTACACCGATGAATGCGATTATCGGATTTACTTCGCTTGCTGCAACGCACATTGATAATAAGGAGATTATGCAGAATTATCTGGATAAAATTATGACAGCCAGCAAGCATCTCCTGAGTTTGATTAATGATGTACTTGATATGAGCCGGATTGAAAGCGGGAAGGTCAAGATTAGTGAGGAGGAGGTAAGTCTTCCTGAGATTCTGCACGACCTGAAAACCATTGTACAGTCTGATGTCAAGGCAAAGCAGTTTGAATTTTATATTGATACGCTGGATGTGATCAATGAGACGATTATCAGCGATAAGCTCCGCTTGAATCAGGTGCTTTTAAATATTTTAAGTAATTCGATGAAATATACAAAGGCAGGAGGGGTAGTCAGCGTCCGCATTATCCAGACAGACAGCGAGCCGGATGGGTATGCTTCTTACCAGTTCCGGATCAAGGATAATGGCATCGGCATGAGCGAAGAATTTTTGAAGCACTTATTTGAGCCCTTTGAGCGGGAGCAGACTGCTACTATGAGTGGCATTCAGGGAACAGGCCTCGGGCTTGCAATTACCAAGAACATTATAGATATGATGAACGGAACCGTTGAGGTGGAGAGTGAGGTAGGAAAGGGAACAGAGTTTATCGTATCTTTCCGGTTCCGGACGGTAGATCAGCCCCAAGAGACAGAACATCTTGAGAAACTGGAGAATCTGTATGCGCTGATCGTGGATGATGACATGAATACCTGCATGAGCGTAAGCAAGATGCTTTCCTCTATCGGCATGAATTCTGATTGGACAACGCAGGGAAAGGAAGCAGTTGCCCGTGCAGAGTTTGCGATTGAAGAGAATAAACCTTACAGCGTATATATTATTGATTGGCTCATGCCGGATATGAATGGAATTGAGGTTGTCCGCAGAATTCGTAAAGTCATTGGAGATGCAGCAACAATTATTATTCTCACCGCATACGATTGGTCTGATATTGAGGCAGAGGCAAAGGAAGCTGGTGTTACGGCATTTTGTTCGAAACCAATTTTCCTTTCTGAACTTCGTCAGATTTTGACAGCTCCATATAGGGAGCCGGAGAAAGAACCGGAGATAGAAGAAATAAAAGAATATTTTACTGGCAAGAAGATACTGCTGGTGGAGGACAATGAAATCAATCAGGAAATTGCGCAGGAAATTTTGGGAAATGCAGGATTGATGATTGATACTGTAGGCGATGGATCAGAAGCCGTGGATACGATAAAAAATGTGGCGCCTGGTACCTATGACCTGATTCTGATGGATATTCAGATGCCGGTTATGGATGGCTATGAAGCAACACGGCAGATTCGGGCGTTGGAGGACTCTGCGAGGGCATCTGTTCCGATTGTAGCGATGACGGCAAACGCTTTTGACGAGGACAAACAGAAGGCATTGGAAGCCGGAATGAACGGTCATGTTGCAAAACCGATTGATATCCCTCAATTAATGGATACGTTGAAAGAGGTATTACGGGATTGATGCTGCTTTCGTATTAGTGTGGTATGAAATTCCTGTTTGGAAGAGAAAAGAAATAGCAAAAGCCCCCGAAACTGCACCTTTGTAGCTTCGGGGGCTTCCTTAGGGGAGGATAAGTATGCAGGCCAGAAGTCTGAGAAACCCGATAAACTGGGCATTTGCACGTCCTCTAATGGTGTTGGCAACACTTGGCAACAGGTCTATTGCAGGTGTGGGTGAGGTTAAGTTTCTGATTTGTTGAGGATAAAAAAACTGAATATGGAATAGCATACCGGAATGAATGAAGTAGGTAGGAACAGCAATTCTCTGGTGGCGTAATAGGTTGAAAAGAGAACCCCACAATCAAGGGCTAGCACTGGTTTAGTATTATTTATTAAAGCTATTTTTGATGGAGAGTGGGATAACATTGAATATAATCGAAGACATAGATTAAAAAATGGAGATGCCCAGTTATTGAAACGGTTATCTCATGGCTTTTAATAAATGCGAGAAGAAACAGAATATTTAGAAGATAGGAAGCAATTATTACATTGCGGGGTAAAGACTATTCATGTGTTTGGGGGTCTTATTTTTACAAATTAGAAAAGGTGAGTATGGAACAAATTTAAAAAATTGGTATTGAACATGGATGGAAACATCAAGATGGCAAACAACATTTTCTAGTTAGATGGATATAGAAGGAGTGTATCACAGAATTATCTGACATGGAGGTTGATGAACAAAGAAGTTTTACAAAGTCGGATCTATTTACAAAGACAAGATGGAGAAAGTATGAGATGAAGATGGTTGCGTGTTTATTTTTGTAGCACTGGCAAAGGAGTTACAGGGTAGGGATTTTGTGGTGTATCCGTCATTCTGGCAGTAGGACTCCCATTAAGTGATTAGAAGAGCCGCCAAGACTTCCCATAAATACCTGATACAGAAGAAAGAAATTGCTTTTAAATACAATAGTATACATTAGTATGTAAAGATTGAGGGTATGGAAGTCTATGCACAGAGATTCAACATCGTAATGATTCCAACAACGGAACCCTGAACGTTATCTTTGGTGTGGATGAAATCTCTGATTCCGTTTATTATTATATAGAATTGGTGGGAGACACTGCTGGTTCTTTTTTTAATAAATTGAAAAAACTACAAATATGTTTTAGACTCGACAAAAATATTTACCTACATTATAATGGTATAAAATCCAAGATATGGAGGTGCAACTATGGAAAAGAATGGATGGCAAAATATATTAAATATCATTGCTAAAAGAGTAATTAATGGTGCCTTTTTTGCGATACCTGCATCAGTTTGTTGCCTTTATATATGGATACTTGGCTATAATCTTCCTCAATTAATAATTGGGCTTGTTGTTATTATGTGTGTATTTTTTTCATTTGGAATGTTAAAACCATTAGGTTCTATGGAGGAAATATCATCAGTAGAAAGTCTAAGAGAACGTTTGATAGATGAATCAAAAGCTGATGATAAAGCTAAAGACATTCTTGAATTGATACTATCCAATATGGGCGAAATTCGAGAATATTATTCTTTAAGCAAAAAGCAAGCTAGGTTATCATTTTTTTTATCTATATTATTTTGTTTAGTAGGAGTTGTGATTTTTATAATATCAATATTTACATTAGATAGTTCAGATATAGAACTTACACGTATAAGTGTGATAGGAGGTGCAGTTTCTGAACTTTTTGCAACAACTGCTTTAGTTATTCATAAAAGTGCTTTAAAGCAATTGAACACTTATTATAGTTCTTTGCATGAAAATGAACGTTTTCTATCAATTGTTAATTTAGCTAACCAATTGCCTTCAGAAAAACGATTTAACAATATTGAGAATATAATTAATACGTTATTATTAGAAATTGCATCAACAAATAAAACGGTAAAATGTAGTAATTCCGCTCAAAAAGAAGAATGTTTTTAAATAATTGCTACAAAAAATAATTTGAATGTTAATGGGATTACGCAGATATAGATTAGAAAGTAGGTGACATTGCGTGTCATGGGGTCAAAAAAAT
>JAAVAA010000036.1 GCA_014804285.1 Lachnospiraceae bacterium
ACCTTACCGTTTTCAAATTCAACTTCAATCGGCTCGCTATTTCCGCCAAAAGATATCACTACCTTATCTTTGTTTTGAGAATAGTCAGTCTTTATATTCGCCGAAAACTCGAAATAACCACTCATTTCACTATTGTGCTCTTGAAGCCACTCTTTATTATCATAAGTGAAAATAATACGGTTTCCGGAAATTTCATATCTTCCGATGCTCTTACCAGTATTATTATCATACATAATTCCAGATGTACCCTCTGAGGTCTTCAGATTTGTTAAATACTCAGGAATGTCAAAATAAGCCACCGGATTTGACACCGTTGGAGCATGACCCTTAGCATAATCAAAGTTCAGTTTAAAATTAAACTCTTTATCTCTGGAAGTTGCAGTATTACTTTCATGATTCGTTACTGTTACTGTATAGGAGGCTGTATCATTTATACAGATATCGCCAGTTATTATTGTGTCTTCTTCTGATGTACCTTCACCTTCTATTGTTGACTTGGCATCTAAAGACACTCTTCCTGTTGTTCCCTCTACGGTGCCAGCCGTATATGTAAATGCAGCATTCTCTCCTTCTGCACGTAAAGTAAATTCTTTTCCATCCAAATTAGAAAAGGTTAACTCCCCAGCATTATTCTTAAGCCCGTTTATTTTATAATCATTCCCACTATGCTCGAGTTCTTTATTAGAAGAAACCCCTTCCGCTTCTGTAGTCAGAATAACATCAAAAATATCATTTTCACCTAATGAATTCGTATTTATAACTGCAACTAATTCATCCAGTCCTTTACCATTAATCCCATTTGAGTCACTTCTGAGGGATGCATTAAATTCTGTATCAGCATTCGAACCACCTTCTGATAATGTACTTGACAGTTCATCTGAAGACGGGTTCTGCATATCATCAGTTGGTGCATCCGAAGACGGATCATCACTTGTTTCCGCCTCTGTAGGATTCAGTGTTTCCAGTTCCTGGATATCCTGATCCGAATCATCCGGAGCTGGATCAGCCTCTGGCACACCAGCCTGCGGCACATTTTCTATCACAGTCACATCCGATGATCCCTGTGCTTCTTCTGCCTCCACCGTCTCTGTCTGTGTAACCGCAGATGATGAATCCTCCGGTTCTTCCCCGTCATTATTCGCATACAGAAATACGGTATTGATTATCAAAACCAATGCCACTAAAATGCATGCTCCTGACTTCAATAATTGGATTTTTGTACTTCTTTTGATCTCTTTCATAGTCACACCCCACTACTTTTTAATACTGGTTTTTAAACTACTTGTTCTATTATTTAGACCATAATTACCCTATTTTTTCTTATAATTCATTCTAGTACGTTTGTACTATTTATTCAAGGGGCTGTTAATACAAAATTATTTTTTTGTCGGATTGAACAAAAAATGCAGTTCAAAATGATGTTAAATTTTGTTAATTTTTAAAAGTTGCACAAAAAGATCCCGTACAACCGTTCTGGGGTGTCCGGGAATCGACTTTTACTAGTATTATTATGTTAACTGCATTAAAATTTTGCTTCGGAATTGCTCATTTCTAATCTTCTTCTTTATTTTTCAGCACGGTGTTGAACATTGGGAAAAAACGGATATCTCCTCCCGTTTTACACTGTCTGAAGCCCTGCAAGCTGTTCTACCTCTGAAATTTTAAGTTCCGTATATTCCACAATTTCCTCAATTGTTAATTTTCCACTTTTCAACATTCTGAGTGCTGTTTCTTTTTGATTTTGGCTTATACCCTGACTTATGCCTTGACTTATGCCTTGACTTAAAATAGTTCTTGCACTTGTTTCAATCAATGCTCCCCTCATCATTCCACCTACGCCCTTCTGCACATTCTTATACTTCTGTGCGATTTGGTTAATCACATCACCGGATAAATCAATAATCGTCCGTTTATCAAATGCTCCGATGACTTCCTGCTGTTCCAGTTCGTCAAGCCTATGTAATATTTCCTGATACTCCGCTATTAATTCCGCCAGCTTCTGTTCATTATTATTATACTCCGGAAGCCTTTTCTCATGTGAGAATATATAAAACGGAATTAACATCAGCAGCCCCTTTTCAAAAATATCATCAAGTGAATATGTCTGCACTTTCATAATCGGCACATCATACTGCACCATTCCACCCGGCGTGACAATCACATATTTCATCTTGTCCGGTGTCTTTTGGTAAGTCCGTAGATACTCTTTTGAACCTTTCCGAAAACTGTAAAATTTGTATCTGTTATGCGTTCTTTGTCAGCATCGTCCTGCTGGTCTATAAAATGTTCATTTGGGAAAAAACGTATTTCTTCTTCCCCTGTATATGTTTCTCCGAAAATCTCATTGATTACGGGGATAACCAATTTCCTGCAATCATTTAAGATTGTCCGGAACGCCCCATCATATACATTCATCTGTCCCTCACTTTCTCTGCATCATGCAGAAATCCTTCCGCAGTACAAAGAAAATGAAGTGATGATATTAGTATAGGATAAATATCACTTTTTTACAACATAAATTCTCTATACTTCATTACTTATCTATGCTTCACTAACTATCTATACTGCATTAATTGTTTTGAATTGAATGTCCCGGCGATACGCCGTTCGAACGTTCTGATGTTTGATAGTCAAACAGGTTGATGGGAACAGAAATGTTCCCGATAGACTTACTGTATCATATTTCATGTTAGAAACAAAATTAAATTTTTATAAAGAAGAGGATATGCAATGATTAGATTGTATTACGCACTCATACTTTCCGGGTGCAATTTTCCTACATGATCCTTCTCCATTACCTTTTCTGTTCTTCAATAATATCATCCCTCCGATTATGATAATTATGTGATAGTTTAGTCAACCCCAAACAAATTAAAAAGGGATATCAAAGGATTTACTTTCCCTTGATACCCCTTTTTACCACATTTATTATCTACTTTTGCGAAGCAAATTAATAGTTAACAATCTTTCCAAAATCAGCCTTTAAGGAAGCGCCGCCTACCAGTCCGCCGTCGATGTCGGGCTGTGCAAACAGCTCTGCTGCATTTGCTGCATTTACGGAGCCGCCGTACTGAATACGAACTGCCTCTGCGGTTGCTGCATCATAAACTTCCGCGATGCAGTCACGGATTGCTTTACATACTTCCTGAGCCTGCTCGGTGGTAGCTGTTTTGCCGGTTCCGATTGCCCAGATTGGCTCATATGCGATAACCATGGAAGCAACCTGCTCTGCGGTTACGTCAACCAGATCGGACTTGATCTGCATACGGATCCAGTCAAGAGTAATGCCCATTTCTCTCTGCTCAAGTGTCTCACCACAGCAGAGGATCGGTGTAAGTCCGGCTTCCAGAGCTTTCTTTACCTTCTTATTAAGAAGAGCATCATCCTCTTTGAAGTAATCACGTCTCTCGGAGTGACCGATAATCACATACTTAACGCCTGCATCTACCAGCATTGCTGCGGAGATTTCTCCGGTGTATGCACCCTTCTCCTCGAAGTACATATTTTCTGCACCAACCTCAACATTGGTTCCCTTTACTGCCTCTACTACAGGAACAATGTCAATTGCGGGTACGCAGTAAACAACATCAACATCATCCGATTTTACTAAATCCTTTAATTCCTCACATAAAGCTACTGCCTGACTGGGTGTCATATTCATCTTCCAGTTTCCGGCTACGATTTTTCTTCTTGCCATTTTAATTTTCTCCTCATATCATTCTACTATTTATTGAAGAATGGCTCAAAGAGCCATTCTTTTAAGAATAACTAGAAATTCTTAACTGATGTATTTTATCAGTTTAGAATTTCTTTATTCTCTGTCATCTGCTGCAACAACGCCCGGCAGTTCTTTGCCTTCCAGGAACTCCAGAGAAGCGCCGCCGCCTGTTGAAATGTGGCTCATCTTGTCAGCAAATCCAAGCTGGTTTACTGCTGCTGCGGAATCGCCGCCGCCGATGATGGTAGTTGCGTCGGTCTCAGCCAGAGCCTTTGCTACTGCAATGGTTCCTTTTGCAAGGATTGGATTCTCGAATACGCCCATAGGTCCGTTCCATACAACAGTCTTAGCGGACTTCACAGCATCTGCATAAAGCTCTGCTGTCTTATCGCCGATATCAAGTCCTTCCATATCTGCAGGAATTTTATCTGCATCTACAACAGATACTTCGATCTCTGCGTCAATAGGATTCGGGAATGCTGCTGCAATGGTGGTGTCAACGGGAAGAAGAAGCTTCTTGTCAAGCTTTTCTGCCTTTTCCATCATTTCTTTACAGTAATCGATCTTCTCTAAATCTACCAGCGAGTTTCCAACTTCGTAGCCTTTTGCCTTTAAGAAGGTGAATGCCATACCGCCGCCGATAATCAGTGTATCACACTTCTCAAGGAGGTTATTGATAACGTTCAGCTTATCTGCAACCTTAGCGCCGCCAAGGATTGCAACAAAAGGTCTTACCGGAGTTTCAACTGCATTGCCCAGGAAGTCAATTTCTTTCTGCATCAGATAACCAACTGCGCACTCGCCGCCTTTTGCACGAACAACATCGGTAACGCCTGCTACGGAAGCATGTGCTCTGTGGGAAGAACCAAATGCGTCACATACATAAACATCGCACAGATCAGCCAGTTCCTTGGAGAATGCTTCGCCGTTCTTGGTTTCTTCGGAGCCACGGAAACGGGTATTCTGAAGAAGAACAACATCGCCTTCCTTCATAGCTTCTACTGCTGCGGTAGCAGCTTCGCCGGTTACGTTGTAATCAGCAACAAAGTTTACTTCCTTGCCAAGCTTCTCGGAAAGTCTCTTAGCTACGGGTGCTAAGGATTCGCCCTCGTTAGGGCCGTTCTTTACTTTGCCAAGGTGGGAGCAGAGGATTACCTTGCCGCCGTCTGCAAGTAATTTATTGATTGTAGGAAGCGCTGCAACGATACGGGTCTCATCTGTGATCTCGCCGCCCTTAAGAGGCACGTTAAAGTCACATCTTACCAGCACGCGCTTTCCTGCTACGTTAATGTCATCAACTGATTTCTTATTTAATCCCATGATTAAACCCTCCTAATTATTATTTAAATCGAGTAGGGAAGATTTTCCCCTACTCGTTGCGCGGGGTGCGTGCTGCAAAGCAGCAATATTCATTACGCACCCCTGCGCATATAAAAGGATCCGGTCCATAAGACCGGACCCTTTAAGGTCTTGAAATTCTCAATGCAGAATTGCGAAGCAATTCTAAACATTCGCCCTGGCGAATGTCTACTATGCAAGCTCTGAGAAGTATTTGATTGTTCTTACCATCTGGCTTGTGTAAGAATTCTCATTGTCATACCAGGAAACAACCTGTACCTGTGTATTTCCGTCATCCATAGGAGCTACCATTGTCTGTGTAGCATCGAAGATAGAACCATAGGTGCTTCCGATTACGTCAGAGGATACGATCTCGTCTGTGTTGTATCCGAAGGACTCGGTAGAAGCAGCCTTCATAGCCTCGTTGATCTGATCCTTAGTAACGTTTCCTTCAACAACTGCTACGAGGATTGTTGTAGAACCTGTAGGAGTAGGAACACGCTGTGCGGAACCGATCAGCTTGCCGTTCAGTTCAGGGATAACAAGNCCGATTGCCTTAGCTGCACCTGTTGAGTTGGGAACGATGTTCTGAGCGCCTGCACGGCTTCTTCTCTTGTCGCCCTTTCTCTGAGGTCCGTCAAGGATCATCTGATCGCCTGTGTAAGCATGAACNGTTGTCATGATACCACTCTTGATAGGAGCAAGGTCATTTAAAGCCTTAGCCATAGGAGCTAAGCAGTTTGTTGTACAGGAAGCTGCAGAAATAACNGTATCTTCAGCCTTCANTGTCTCATGGTTAACNTTGTAAACGATAGTAGGAAGATCATTTCCTGCAGGTGCAGAGATAACAACCTTACGAGCGCCTGCTGTGATGTGTGCGCTTGCTTTGTCCTTAGAGGTATAGAAGCCTGTACACTCAAGAACAACGTCTACCTTTAATTCGCCCCAAGGAAGCTTGGAAGCNTCTGCTTCTTTGTAGATTGTGATGGTCTTTCCATTAACAGTGATGGAATCATCTCCGTAAGATACGCTGTCAGCATATTTGTACTTACCCTGTGCTGTGTCATACTTTAACAGATGTGCCAGCATCTCAGGACTTGTCAAGTCGTTGATTGCTACTACTTCATATCCTTCTGCATCNAACATCTGTCTGAATGCAAGACGACCAATACGGCCAAAACCATTGATTGCNACTCTTACTGCCATTTTAGTTTCCTCCTAAAAATGATTTATTGTTTTATAATGATTCTGTCAACCGCCCGAAAACAGGGATTGACAAAATTTTATCAGCAGGATTATTTTACCTAATTTGTCCAGAAAGTTCAAGATGTAAATGAAAAATAATTGCTTTTTTTCTTACAATCTTTTAAACTGNATTGGCAAAGCAGGAAACAGATTGTNAATTGAAACGAAATGAGGCGNCTTATGTCAATAAAAGCAGATTATCATTTACANTCTTCCTTTTCCGGGGATTCGGATACNCCTATGGAAGATATGATTTTGAAGGGNATTTCCCTTGGTCTGTCCACCATGTGTTTTACGGAACATATGGATATGGATTTNCCTTATACNAAACCGGAGGAATCNGGTATGTTTGANCTGAATACCGATTCTTATCTNTATGAGCTGATCCGGTTAAAAGAAAAATATGCCGGTCAGATNCGGATCTTGTTNGGCGTGGAGCTGGGCATNCAGCCNCANCTNCGGCGGGAGCTTGCTGTCTATGCCAAANGCTATGATTTTGACTTTATCATTGCTTCCTCCCATCTTTGNAACAAAANGGANCCTTATTATCCCNCCTTTTACGAAGGACGCTCNGATGAGGAGGCATACCGGGAATATTTTTCTTCCATCCCGGACTGTCTGGACGCTTTCGGCAATTTTGATGTTTANGGTCATCTGGATTATGTGGTCAGNTATGGGAAATCAAAGGATGCCGATTACAGTTATGACAAATATCAGGATGTTTTGGANCGGATTTTGAAGACTCTNCTTGAAAAAGAAAAAGGAATNGAACTGAATACCGGNGCCGTCGGTTATNANTTAAANGATNTGAACCCCTGCACNGATATCCTGAAGCGCTATCGGGAGCTTGGCGGCGAGGTGATCACCATNGGCTCCGATGCCCACGATCCGGCTTCNATCTGCCGCTCCTTTGACCGTGCCGGNGACATACTGAAAGCCTGCGGCTTCCGGTATTATACNACCTTTGAAAAAAGGGTTCCGGANTTCCACAGGCTGTGATAAATNATTCCACNGATTGTAATANAGTCTTGNCNNGCGGATCAGAAANGGNACTNCTGTNCATNTNGGTCTGCATTTTTCACAGAATGGTTCCGCCTCCAAGAACATATTCTCCATCATAAAAAACCACTGCCTGTCCCGGCGTAATCGCCCGGACGGGCTTTTCAAACTCACAGCNGATTCTTTCTTNGCCATCCATTTTGATTTCGCACCANTCNCCTTTATGNGCATANCGNACCTTNGCCCACACTCTTCTGGGCTCCGNNAGGCTTTCCATTCCCATAAAATTCAATTGNTCGCATAGCANTGTNTTNNNNAATACCGCCTCTTCTTCCCCGATCACCACCTCATTGGTTTCCGGAATGAGCCGGGACACAAATACCGGATGACCTAAGGATAAACCAAGTCCCTTTCTCTGTCCCACGGTATAGTGCGTAATTCCTTTATGTCTNCCNAAAATCNCGCCGTCTTCCGTAACGAAATTTCCTTCCCCGTAAGTCCGCTCCGGNGCCTCCCGNTCAATAAANGCAGCGTAATCTCCATCGGGTACAAAGCAGATATCCTGACTATCCGCTTTATTCGCTACGGGAAGCTTCATGTCTCCGGCAATCTGACGAATCTCATCCTTGGAATAATCCCCCACAGGCATCAACGTGTGCGCCAGTTGAAACTGAGTCAGATTGTACAATGCATAGGTCTGATCTTTTACAGCCGTCACGGAATTGCGGATAGCATATCTGCCGTTTGGAAGCTGCTCTACCCGCGCATAATGCCCTGTTGCNATATAGTCCGCGCCGATTTCCATGCTGCGNCGNAGCAGGGATTCCCATTTNACATACCGGTTGCAGGCAATACAGGGNTTGGGNGTNCTNCCCNGNAGGTATTCTTCTACAAAGTAATCCACCACATGCTGCTGAAATTCCTGNTTAAAGTTCATCACATAATGNGGAATATCCAAAACTTCCGCNACNTGNCTTGCATCCTCCACCGCNGTCAGNCCGCAGCATCCNCCGTTTTCTTCCGTCTGCTCCNGTTTCTCATCCCGCCAGATCTGCATGGTCACACCGATNACTTCNTAGCCCTGCTGCTTCAAAAGGCAGGCAGCCACGGAGGAATCCACNCCNCCCGACATGCCTACCACAACCCTTTTTTTCATTAATANTCTTCCTCTTCNTCNTCCTCATGNATATCCGCTTTGGGCTTNTCAAGNCCTTGAATCTCAATNCCGTTNTTCTGNGCATAATCCCACAATGCCGCATGGATNGCCTCCTCCGCCAAAAGAGAACAATGCACNTTTACCGGCGGAAGTCCNTCAAGGGCTTCCATNACNGCTTTGTTGGTCACNNCAAGAGCTTCATTTANGGTCTTTCCCTTNACAAGCTCCGTTGCCATGCTGCTGGTTGCNACTGCNGCCCCACANCCAAAGGTNTTAAATTTACATTCCCGGATCACCTGATTCTCATCGATGTCAAGNTAGATCCGCATAATATCTCCGCATTTAGCATTNCCNACNGTTCCNACGCCGCTGGCGTTTTCAATCTCNCCCATGTTTCNGGGATTGGTAAAATGATCCATNACTTTTTCACTATACATTTGNCTGCTCCTTCCCTTCCGCNTGCTGCTTTTTNACAAAATCCTCATAAAGAGGCGACATATTCCGAAGCTTCTCCACGATCTCCGCAATTGNATCNNCCACATAATCCATCTCTTCCATGGTATTCTCCCAGCTTAAGGTAAGTCTNAGTGAGCCGTGAGCAATCTCATGGGGAAGTCCGATNGCCAATAGNACATGAGAAGGATCCAGCGAGCCGGAGGTACATGCNGAACCGCTGGANGCGCANATCTTTTTCATATCCAGCATGATCAGCAGAGATTCCCCTTCGATAAACCGGAAACTGAAATTCACNTTNCCCGGCAANCGCTTNTGTCTGTCTCCATTCAGGCGGCAATGGGGTATCCGNGACTCNATCTGAGTGATCAGATAATCCCGAAGCTGCCTTTCCTTTTCACTTCTCTGATCCATATTTTCAAAGGCTTCTTTTACCGCNGCTCCAAAACCTACGATNCCCGGAACATTCTCGGTTCCGGCGCGACGCTTTCTCTCCTGTGCCCCTCCGTGAAGGAAGGAACGGATCTTAACNCCTTTGCGGATATAAAGAAATCCTANCCCTTTNGGGCCNTGAAGCTTATGTCCGCTGGCACTGAGCATATCAATGGAAAGCTCCTCNACATCAATGGGAAGGTGNCCNTATGCNTGCACCGCATCNGTATGGAACAGNATTCCCCGCTCCNTTGCCAGCTTCCCAATCTCGNCAATGGGCTGTATGGTTCCGATCTCATTATTGGCAAACATCACGGAGATNANTATGGTATCCGGACGGATNGCCTTTTCCANTTCGTCCAGNTTNAAAATNCCNTCTTCNTCNACATCAATATAAGTAATCTGAAAGCCCTTCTTTTGCAGATATTNACANGTGTGAAGCACNGCATGNTGNTCGATNTTGGAGGTGATGATGTGTTTTCCCTTGTCACTATATGCCTCCGCCGCCGCAATCAGNGCCCAGTTATCCGCCTCNGAGCCTCCCGCNGTAAAATANATCTCGGAAGCGTCCGCATGAAGACTTTCNGCAATAGTCCTGCGNGCCTCGGTAATTGCCTTTTTGCTCTCCGCTCCCAGCCGGTAAATGCTGCTGGGGTTTCCGTAGTGCTCCGAAAAATACGGCAGCATTGCTTCCACTACNCCNGCCGTACATCCGGTGGTTGCCGCATGATCTAAATAAATCAAATGATCCATNTGAGTTGTTCTCCTANANTTTATTCCTATCAATTTACTAGGTTTTGGCATATTTACTATAGCACCGACAGTTTGTTCTGTCAATGTNCCCTGANGCATATATTTATCAATAACTTCTTTCGGACGGTTNNTCATGCAGCTTTTTCGTCACAAAAANCCCCTGATCACAGGTACACTTATTCTNACNATTACCGGCTTTGTCAGCCGTTTTATCGGTTTCTTTTACCGGATTTTTCTCTCCCGCCTGTTCGGCGCGGAGGGAATGGGAATCTATCAGCTTATTTCCCCGGTGCTTGCGCTTTCTTTTTCTATAACAGTTGCGGGTATGCAGACCGCAATCTCAAAATATGTGGCAGGGGAGACCATTTCCAAGGATTACCGCTCCTCCGCCCTGCATTTGTTCACCGGTTTTGTGTTGTCTATGATGGTCTCTGTCCTGTGTACCGTGGGAATTTACTGCTTCGCGGATGAGATTGCTGTTTCTTTTCTCCTAGAGGCAAGAACCGCCCCTCTTCTGCGTATTATAGCCCTGTCCATTCCCATGGCTACTGTCCACTCCTGCATCAACGGTTATTTTTACGGCATTCGGAAGACCTCCGTTCCCGCCATCTGTCAGCTTTCGGAACAAATCATCCGGGTAGGCAGTGTTTATATCATCTACTATTTTTGCCTGAAGCATGGAATGACTCCCACCATCAGCTTTGCCGTAGTGGGGCTCGTGATTGGAGAAAGCGCCTCCATGCTTGTCTCTCTGATTGCAGTGCGGGCACACTTTTACCATGTGCTGCCCAAAGACTACGGTTCTCTGCTTACCGTCAATGTACCCAGCTTTTGCGGAGCATCCAGAAGGCTTCTTACCCTCGCTGTGCCTTTATCCTTAAACCGCGTGATCATTAATTTCCTGCAGAGTATTGAAGCAATTTATATTCCCAACAGGTTGATGAGCTACGGCTATGACAATGCCACCTCTCTAAGCGTTTACGGTGTGCTGACCGGCATGGCCCTGCCTCTTATTTTTTTCCCGGGCGCGATCACCAACTCCATCTGCGTCCTGCTGCTGCCAATTGTATCCGAAGCGGATGCCGCCGACAATAAGGGAACCATTCGAAAGGCCATCAACAAGTCCATCTCCTACGGATTTGGTCTGGGTATCCTCTTCACTGCCCTGTTTCTCCTCTTCGGTAAATTTCTGGGGAATCTTCTTTATCAGAGTTCTCTTGCCGGGAATTTTATCCTAGTGCTCAGTTTCCTTTGTCCGCTGATGTACATTGCCAGCACCTTAAACAGTATTTTAAACGGCCTTGGAAAAACCGGCCTCACTTTTGTTTACAGTATGATCAGCCTGCTGGTTAGATTGGGCTTTGTTTTTTTTGCAATTCCGGTTTTCGGCATACACGGATATCTGTTCGGACTGATCATGAGTCAGATGGTGCAGACACTGCTTTGTATGTTTGCTGTGCGGAAATATAGGTAAAAGGAGTTGGCCCAGCGGCCAACTCTGCAAGAATTTGATTCTCAAATTCTTGTTGGCATTCCACTACGATTACAGCATTGTCCTATCCTAGAAAAAAGAAGTTGACTGTCGAGCCAACTTCTTTTTTAATATTTTCGGTCTAGTTCAGCAAAGGAGAGCCTGTTGAAGTGTTTTCATCCGCCAGAGTTCCAATGTTATTTTCGATCCGGCTGTTCTGATTGCCGCTTTCAACAATAAGCTCCTTTAATGCCCCTGTCATCATGGTGTTATCCTTTACAATGCACTCGTGGCAGTCTCTGATGATCATTCCGTAATCGGGAGAAAGGACACCACCGCCGCCATCGTTTCTTCCTACCCGCATGGTATTTCCAATCAATGTCAGATTCGAGCAGTTCTGCAATCTGACATGACAACTGTCATATGGATCTTCAAATCCTTTGTCTACATATGCGCCGGATCGGCGGAAAATATTGCCCGTCAAAGTCGCCAATGTGACAGGATTTTCTCCACCGAGCTGAACAGCCGGTCCATGGCTTCTGTCAAAGAAATTCCCTGTAAAATTGTAGCTGTCGCCAAACGGAAAGCAAAATCCGCCGGAATGGTTCCACTCAACACGATTTCCTGTCAAGGTAACCGATGCAACGACCTCGCCGCCCTTAATTCCCCATCCGTCATTAACCGAAAACCAGTTATCCAGAATAAAACCGTCCCAGCCCTCTATAAAAAGACCATTTCCTTTATTCCTGTGCAGCATGGAATGTCGGACAGAAAAACACCATACATGCTCGAAATGAACGCCGTCTCCTGAGAAATGACCAATACGGCAGTCATCAATTGCCGGGCTGTCCTCTTCGCCTCCTCCGTTGTATTCGTCCCAATATAATTTGATCCCGTGAATGGGATGCTCCTTCACATCTCCCAGATCATTTCCGCAAAGACTCATGCCTCTTATGGCGCATCCGAAGGCTCCGGATATATCTATCATGCAATCGGCATTTTCGTCATTTAAAATGAACACAGATGCTCCATGNCGCTTCGATAGGACCATGCCGATGCNCCAACNAGAGAAACACCCTGTCCTCTCATCTTAAGCGAACCNACCAGATACTTTCCGGGNGGCACNGTAACCCTTGCCCATACACTCTTTGGCCTTATCAAGNGCATTCTGAACCGCTGTTGTACAGTCNGTCTTTCCGTCACCNACTGCNCCGAAATCAAGAATGTTAAACTCTGTACTCATGCTTTTACCTCCTCAAGTACGCATACCTTGCCTTTTCTCTTGTCTTCATTATACTCACAATTCCTTTTACAAACTATAAATATTATCTTCAAATATATAAAAAAGTTATCTGTTACAATTTTTTCCTGATTTTCTTCTATCATTTTGACCTCAAAAACGGTAAAATGCTATTAGAGCATATATTTATGATGCCTATGCTAACCGAAATTTATCAATCAGGAGGGTTATCCATGAAAATTTTATTTATCGGCGGCACCGGAACTATCAGTATGGCAATTTCCAAATTGCTTCTATCCCAGGGGCATACCCTGTATCTGTTAAACCGAGGCGGNCGCAACAGCGGACTTACCGGCGACCTTGTTGAATTAAAAGCAGACATCAACGACGAGGACACTGTCCGCTCTCTGATCAAGGACCTGACTTTTGACGCAGTGGCTGATTTTATCGCCTTTGTCCCTTCCCAGNTGGAGCGTGATTANCGGCTTTTTGAGGGAAAGACAAAGCAGTTTATNTACATAAGCTCNGCTTCTGCTTACCAGAAGCCCCTCTCCGACTATCGCATCAATGAGGGAACCCCTCTGGCAAATCCCTATTGGGAATATTCCAGAAATAAAATTGCCGGGGAAGAATATCTGATGAAGCTCTATCGGGAAAAAGGATTTCCGATAACCATCGTTCGTCCCAGTCACACCTATGACGAGCGTTCCGTTCCCCTTGGCGTACACGGCGACAATGGCAGCTATGCCGTAATCAAACGAATTAAGGAAGGCAAGCCCGTGATCATTCACGGTGACGGCACTTCCCTTTGGACGCTGACTCACAACTCTGACTTTGCCAAAGCCTTCGTGGGGCTTCTTGGCAACGTTCATGCTATCGGAGAGGCTGTTCAAATCACTTCGGATGAATCCGTGACCTGGAACCAGATCTATCAGATTATTGCAGACGCTGTCGGGGTTAAATTAAATGCAGTTCATGTTGCCTCTGAATTTCTGGATGCCTGCAGCAAGTACGATTTTGCCGGAAGCCTTCTGGGGGACAAGGCAAATACCGTTGTGTTTGACAATACNAAATTNAAACGGCTGGTTCCCGGATTTACTGCCANCGTAAGGGCTGATCAGGGAATCCGTGATTGTGTGGAGCATGTACTTGCTCACCCCGAATGCCAGCAGGANGACCCTGAATTTGACGCTTGGTGTGATAAGGTTGTTGCTGCTATGGAAAANGCGATTGCTGCGATAAACGGNTGATGTGCAGNGAATGNNANNNNGANANANAGTTNTTGTGTTATTNATNATCTCTTTCAAAATTTAACACCGGAAGTCTCTTGGAATNAAAAAGACTTCCGGTGTTTTCCTGTTTATAATTCTCNCTGNAATTTGNCAAGGAGCGCTTCGCACCCTTCCACAATATCATCGTAGGTTACATCGAAATTCCCTGTATACCAGGGATCTGCAATGTCNCTNGTNNNATNCGCAAACTCAAGAAGNTTGTAGATCTTATGCTCCGGATCTCCGCCTGTNATNCGCTGCATGTTGCGGATATTCCAATCGTCCATNCCNATCAGNTAATCGTANGNTTCGTAATCTTTTCTGGTCATCTGCACTGCCCGATGAGGCACTACCGGGATNCCNACCTCACGAAGCTTCCGNACGGTTCCGTGGTGAGGCGGNTTGCCGATNTCCTCTCTGCTNGTNGCAGCGGAGGCAATGTGGAANTNNTCTGAGAGACCATGCTGGGTTACNATNTGGNTCATGACNCTCTCGGCCATGGTGCTGCGGCAGATGTTGCCGTGGCACACGAATAATATTTTTATCATTGTTATCAAACTCCTTAATATGCCGTGAAATGCCCAATTTTGCAAGGCATTCTGGCTTTATACAGTTTTCCCTGTTTGTGTGTCAACTGGGCAAATTATAGCATATTTTTGCAAGTTGTGACTACCTGTTAGTAGTAAAAATAATAGTAAAACGGAAATTCTTTCTACTAAGAATTCTCCACAATGAATGTTTATCCTATCAATCACTTAAGCTTTCGAAGCTGATGCTTTATTGTCCGCTCTACAATCTATAAAAAAAATAGATTCTCCTATCTCTTTTTCATATCCTTCTGATTTTACTACATTTTCTGCATATATTTGTTCCTCTTCTGAAAAATAGAATATTACAATAAGACTCCCCTCCGAACAATTAGCAGCCTCATATATTTTTACCTGTGTAAATACATGTCCCAAACTGCTATTACTTGCTAATTTGAATTCAATAACATTCTGATTAAATTGCCCTCTTGATACAATAAAATCAGTTTGCCCCCTTCCATTATTAGCTTCTGCATCCACTTTATAGGTTGAATCAAACCACACAAATCTGAATAAACGCTGAAGTTCTTTCTCCTTAGCTATCTGCTGTCCATTATAATAGAGATTTTTATAACCATCACAATCTTCTATTATATGTTTAAATTCCTTTATTCTCCGTTTTGCTTCCTCTCGTGCAGTCAATTTTTCATTAATTGTATACCCACCATTACATATCAACAAAACCAATCTCCTTGATGCCTCAAAATACTTTTCAATTTCACGGTCACATTCTATCTTGGCATCCCGATTAATTTGCTTTGGATTATCTTCAACATATTTTATGTAATAATCATATAATTCTGGATATTCGTTAACCAATTCCACAAAAGCTTGTTTTTCAATTTTTTTAATGCTACGTTCACTAATTTTCTTTTTCTTCCTTTTCTGCTGCACCTCATAATCCAACACAGCTTTTCTAAGATAATTATTCACATAAGTTCTTAAAGAATCATTATCTATTGCCGCTCTAATTTCATTATAGCACTCGACAAAATTCCGACGGTTAATTGCTGGTTCATCCTCTCTTAAAATATCCTTTGGTGTTAACAAAACATATTCCTTTTTTCCTTTTTCGTTAATAATAAACGGAAGTTCATATTCCTTACCAACAAAACTTTCTGTGTCATAATTAAATCTTGCTTTTTCAACTATTATTTTCATGCGTTTATTCGGACAAATATATTTTTTAGCAAATATTTCAGTATATTCACATAAAAAGCCTTTTATCAAATTTACCGTTAAATCACTTATTTTGTCTTTTCCACTTCCTTCGTAAAGCAACATTATTTTTTCTATATGATTTGATTTAGTTATATTATTTGTATTTGTTGCAAACCCGATATTATCACGCAAAAATTCTGCATACTTTTTCCCTAACGCTGCTCCTTTATTTCCCACCAGTGCATATCCTAACCAATTATTAGGAATCTCATTAAACTCAAACCAAGCTTTCAATTCTTTCTTATCAAGGCCACTATTAGCTTTTTGATATAAAAAATAAAAATATTTTATTATTTCACTATGAAGAATCTTGTATTCTTCTTTTTCACTATTAAAAATCAGCATTGGGTCTATAAAAAGTGGCAAATCGCAAACAAATGATATATCAACTGCTCCATATTGCTCAATTATTGATGCATCAATCCCATAATATTCAGAAAAAAACATATATTTCCCTCCTCTACAATTTTATAAATTACTTTCTAGGATATCTATTCCCGTTTCCTTTGTCTCAATACCGAAACATAGATGTTAATCTATAAGTGTACACAGGAAAAGTTGAGCTACCTTTACTATCCAAGCGAAAGAGCAAAATAGATATTCAACACAGAGTATAATATCAACTTATTTTTATGCTTTGTCATCCTCTTTAAAATTCAGTTCTAGTTGTATCGGCTCTCCCATAGCCTTTCTAAATAATTTATCAAACTCGTCCCATGTATCAGATGCTTTCATCAATGCAATTGTTTGTTGCAACTGGTGGTCCAATGTCGGAAGACCTGTATCCTCTGTTAAAAACTGATGATATCTTGTACTTTTATTTCCACCTTTAGTTTTTGGTGTCTTTCGTTTTAATTCATCAAGAACTCCTGGTGGCAGATAATTATATATATACTCATTCGTCAATTTCCCGGCATATTGTGGCTTTGCTTTTCCTCTGTATGTCCACCCTTTTAATCTAAACATTTGCTTATAAAACTCATCTGGAAAACGCTTTGCCCAAGGTAATAATTCCTGACTAACATATTTTTCTAAAATAAGTTGTAATTCATTTCTATCACGTTCATCTTGATATCCTGTAACTTCATCAATAACTGCTATTAAGCCTACTTTTGCAAATGCGGTCATAATAATATACATACGTTCAGCCGTTCTTTTTTGAACCTCTGTTTTTAACACTCCATCATGTAATGCATCAATATAAGCTTTACACAAATCCACAAACAGTGAAGCTTCAAACGGTTGAAATTGAACCCCTCTTGTGGTCAAATAAATAGGCAGTTCGTTGCGGTTTGCATTACTAAGCCATTTCTTCAATCCTTCACTTAAATATGGAGATATCCACATGCTATTTAAATTGCGTGTCAACGCTTGACTGCCATTTCCCTTTATACCTATTCCTCTAGCCGCACCGCGTAAAGATAAAACTCTCTCCTTATTATCCATAACATAGCACTCTATTTTAATATCATTTTCCTCATCAATTACCCATGTTCCACTATGGGTTGCTTTTGGTGTACTATTCATACCTTATACCGCCTTTCTTGTGTTTTTATATGGGACCTCCAATCTTTTCACATGTAGGTCCTATATATACAATATACTTTGACGTGCAGTTTTGCAACTATTTTTTTATATGCAAGTAAAACGCTCTAGCCTAAACCAGAGCGTCTAATTATCTATATCAAATCACCTTAAACATTTTCTGCAATACCACCTTTACATCATTTTTCTTTTCTATCTTCGCTTGCGTATTTTGAAACTCTTCCATCCGTTTCAGTTCTTCCTCCGCATCGTCTAATCCGATATGAGTGTACACATTAATCGTGATCAAAATATCCGAATGTCCCATAAAACACTGTAAGATCTTAAGATTCATTCCTGACTTTGCCATACTGGAACAATAGGTATGCCTGCAAACATGCAGAATGATGTCCGACATCTGCACCCGATAAGTATCATTGTACCCACTGACCATGTGGTTAACCAATGCTGCCAGTGTATTGCCACCAACGAATTTTCATCATAGAGAAGGAATCCCGCATAGCCGTCAATCACTTTTTCTGTCTTCGGTGACTCCCTGTCCTAAATAATGGCCCAGAACATATTTGCCACCTCCTCGGTTATCGGAATTTTCCTTGTTCCAGCATCGGTCTTTGTAGTTTCAATGATATATCACATATCGTTGGTTCTCTGTAACTGATATTCAATGTTCACAATTCTGTTCTCAAGGTAAATGTCCTTAAGTGTCAGACTGCATAATTCTAAAATACATATTCTTGTGTGAAATAAGATATAAGCCACTTAATAATATTTACAGCATACCACATCGCCATGCACAAACCTTAAAAATTTCCTCATCTAATCTTTTGAAATTACCCTTATAACAGAGTCAATGTTAGTAGCTCTGACAATCCGAAATCCAAATTGATTCTTGACAATCCCCTCTTTAGAAACTTCACCAAAAAACAAAGTTCTCGTGCCAACGCTGATAATCAAAAACCCAAGTAACTAAACCAATTTATATACTTTTAGAAAGCCGATTCCCATTTGTGCTGATAAATCCTGCACACTTATTATTACCTTTTCCCTAACAAATCCCTCCATTTCCATAATAATATGGTTTGTCTGTCCTTTTAAAATTTGCTGTCTACATTACTCCGGCAGGAAGCCATCTTGGCAGATACGGCTGCCTTTATTCTGAATGTGAAATGAAGCTGTTAAAGTACATAACGGGTTTTAACAATTCGAAACAATTTATCTGCTCTTCATTGTTTTCAGGGGTATTTTACGATATAATATAACGGAATCTAACTTATGACAATTCCTATGTAGTGATATAAAAGAGTGGATATTCCATATAATTGAAACGTGCATTATCTTTCTCCAAAAGCAGATAAATCCACATATATTTTGAAGCAAAAGAAATTTTTGGCGCGTGACAGCTTATCTGTTACCCATTCCGATGTAAAGACTGTACTTGCAAATAACAGAGAGGAATACTTTGTTTTCCCAGTATGCAATCCCGGATATGAATCACCTTTTCTTGCTGATGATTCTGCAGCCGACAACTGGCTTTTTATCTGCCTGTATAATCTTGCCGAGCAAATGAATGATTGGGATAACAAAATCCTATATAATCGACTCAATATTTAGTGGTACAAAGAAAATATGCTTCCTAATAGTATTGATTTTTGTATCAGAAAATTACCAAAAAGAGTTTCAATATTACGCGGGATAATACAGCGTTAGCATTCCACGATGGTATATATTCACTCAATGACTTTATGAAAGATTAAAAAAATATAAGCTACGCACAACTGCATTTCATTGGATTGTGTTTTTTTTACAATCGAGTAGGAGGAATTTCTCTTAATTGAGAAATTCCGACCTCTCACACCACCGTGCGTACCGTTCGGTACACGGCGGTTCAACCAACTTAACAAGTAACACACCTTTCGGTGTAGT
>JAAVAA010000037.1 GCA_014804285.1 Lachnospiraceae bacterium
AGAACCACAACATCCTCTCTGACTTCCACGCCGCTCTCCGTAAGGCCTGTATAGCTGGGTTCTCCTTCCAACCAGAATTTGAATAATGCTTTATACAAGTCCAGCATATAGTAACCATATTCAACTCCCGGTTCCAGCCATCGAAAGCCAGAAGGAGTTCCCTCAACCCTCTCGTTAATTGCACCCACAAAAAAGGTGATATCTTCTTTATGCTCAGAAATCATCTGTTCCTGAAGCCGTTCATACTCCTCATGGGAAGTAATGGTTGCCAGATAACCGCCCCTCTCGTGACAAAGCGCTTCCGCTTCCTTCCATGTGACATCTTTCACGATCAGTTCATACCGGTGCTTCGCAGAAGCCACATCCCCTGTCCTTAATATTGATTTGATCTCATCCAGAATATAATATTTCTGTGGGTGCATACTCTGTTTCATAGGATATATGGCATTTAATCGGGCCTCATATTCCTCTCCTGTTATTTCCTCTCCGCCCCAATATTCCTCCATGTTCCAAGGTTCCTCTCCTGTCCAGTAAAAGAATTCAAGATAGGGGCTATTTTCATCATTTTCATCAATCCGCACTCTATCCGGTCCGTCACCCCATATACCGCCGTCAACATAGACCCATTTCCCGTCCTGAATGGCATAGACATTATCATAATAATACCCCATATTGCCATCTGAATTGCAGATCAGGTTTCCTCTCTCAATATAAGTGACATTAAGGCGGTCGGACTGCCACACATCCAGAACATGATCATGAAATGTCAGAAACTGGCATCCTCCCGCTTCACCTCCAGTGTCAACCACCATTTCGGGAATGTCGTCATCATCCACATAAATCAGGCTGTATGTGCAGGTATCCGCATAATTATCTTCCTCCAGATAATTAAGATAAGCCTGCTTCCACTCCTCCAGACAGGAATCATCCTGCTCTATACGCCTCTGCTCTTTCAAAAGAGAGAGGCGCTTGCACAATTCATTGTACAGATCATCAATATCGTTTACAAATACAGCGTCATCATATCCCCATACATTCAATTCTTCCCAGTCCCACTCTTCACAGACTTGCTTATATACTTCCTCAGATACCTCGTTTCCATCTATCTCATAGCATTCCCCAATATACTGAAACTCTTCATATTGCGGAGTACTGTGGAGCGCCAACCATTCTACGCTTTCAGTCCCGTCGATCCGATAAAAAAATGATGTTTCTTCACCCTGCCCCATATGTGTGCTGAAAATCAGGTTTTCATAGGAATTAAACCTGCACCTTCCAAAGCTTCCAAATTCTCCTGCTTCCACTACGTTTCCGCCATTGTATACACATATGATCACACCGGCTACGTGGGCGTCAGAAGGAACGATCGCCAGTTCCGGAATATTATCAATGTCAATGAACACCAGATCAAATTTTATCCCGTCTGTTTCATATGGGTATTCCTCATAAAATTTTTGGAGGTATTTCGCATATGCCAGAAGAACTTTCTTTTCTTCCTCGCTGAGTGCATAGGAATCATCTCCGTCTGCCATCTCTCCGGCAGAATCTGGAATGCTCTCATCAACTTCCGGATTTTCAGTTCTGCTGTCCCTGTCTTTTTCCTCAATATTGCTGTAGGCATCCTGCGGAATCTCACTTTCCTGTGTCTGCGCCGGGACAAAATTATGTACCTGTATATATAATAAAATAATTACTGTAAATATTACCACCATGCTGACGCTTATTATTCTCTTCATCAAAATCTCCCAGTATATCATAATCCGTTTTACTATTTAATTAGCTTTTCATTCTCATCACAAGCTGTTCCATCACGGTATCCATAATTATCAGAAGGCTTTCATTTACACGCTTTACGAATTCTTCATTTTCCCGCGATTCCGCCATGTATTCTTCAAATCCTTCCTTTTCAAGCCACATAAAATGCCTGTATTCCATATAATCTTCTTCCGGATTCTTATTGGGGTCCCAATATAAGTACGCAGTCTTCCCTGTTTCTATTTCTCTGACACAGATACCCGGAGGACATATCTTCTTCATTCTCTCATATTCCTCCTGCTCCATATCAACCTCGTCGTCATAATCAGCATCTGAAGAATACGCAACATATTTCCCATCTGGACTGAAACATGCAGAATACATATATTCCCCCAGATAGGTCACTTCTCCTGATGGATATGCAATCCGGAAAAAGGAAGACCGCCCTGCCTGAACCGTCAGCCACCCTTCCTTCTCATTTCCTTCAAACTGTTGAATATCTACTAAGATCGTATGTCCCTCCTGTACATCATCCCGTATTTGCGCCACTTCTTCCTGTATTCCCTGCACTGAAAAACTCCACCGTTCCGCTCCATCCTCTATTCCCCTGATGGTGAGCAGGCTAAAATTATCCCGAACCCCTGCAAGCAAATTTCCTTCCGCATTAATTCTCCATATAGGAAGATATCCCTCGTCATAGCTTTCTTCTTTCAGTTCCGATAGCATCTCATAATGCTCCTCATCCATCTCTCTATAGCTATCTCCATCTTTCACAATCAACATCGGTCGATTTTCAACCCAGATTTCATTCACTTCCTCCCTTACTTTTTCCTTTTCATAGAATAATATTTGCGTCCTCATCGTTTCATATTCGCTCCACTTGCTCGTTATGACACATTTACAATCCGGGGAAACATCGGAAACATAAGCAATATCACATTCCGTATCTTTCTCCTCAAAATCTAACGGAAGTCTTTCCGTAAATTCCTGATACAATTGTTTTGCTTCTTCAATTGTCTTCGTTTCACTGCCGATAATGGAAGGTCTAAACGTAAATCCTCCTGCCCCTTCATGTAACTGGGTACTACAAAACAGATAATAATTTAACTCTTCAAACTCATCCATACCGCAGTAATCCCCTGCGGTCATATCGCTCTTCGCATCCCTCTCCTTCATAACCCTTTCAAAACATTCCTTTTCTACCCACTGGAAAGCACGCGTATTCAACTGCTCAGCCCAGTCTGCTATATCATGTATATCCTGCCTTATATATGCTGTCTTTCCAGTATCCACTTCTAAGATATAAATTCCCGGAAGTATCCTGTCTACCTCTTCCGCTTCCTCTGCATCCAGATCAAAATATGCCTCGCTATCCGGGCTGGAATAAGCTATATACTTTCCGTCCGGACTATAACAAGGGTAATACATATCTTTCCCAAGATACCGGGTTTCTCCGGAAGAATAAGTATATTCATAAAAAGAACGATTACCTAATTCATACACTACTTTTCCGCTCTCCCTATCTCCCTGAATCTGCCAAACATATCCATATTTATCCCCTTGATAAAAAGTCCACAAAACCTCTGCGTTCTCTAAATCACATATTGCCATTTCCCATGTATCATTCGATTTGTTATATTTATCTCCGCCTGCTAAATCTCCCTGTTCATTGAACTTCACACAATAATATCCCGTTTCATCATCTAATCTTTTCACTTTCTTATCAAGCACTTCCCCATCTATCACTGCATAAGTATCCCCATTCTTTATAATGCGGAAAGGACAGTCATAATTATTATCTACTTCTCGCTGCTCTTTCTCTGTTTCCCCTTTAAAAGACCGCCATCTCTTAAGTGAGGCATTTCCTTCCACATCTTCTCCTGTTATGGCTAATTGGGCATCCGAAGAGAGACTTCTTAGTTCCATATATCCCTCATGCTCGTTCTCCCATAACGGCTCCATAAATTTCTGATAAAGTTCTACTC
This sequence comes from Lachnospiraceae bacterium, assembly GCA_014804285.1. GTDB lineage: Bacteria > Bacillota > Clostridia > Lachnospirales > Lachnospiraceae > Suilimivivens. The sequence goes on from JAAVAA010000037.1 coordinate 3,741, forward strand.
CTGCCTCCGCCGTTTCTGCATCATTTCCAATAAATGCGTTAACAGTTGGATTAACCGATGCCGCTGTTGTTCCTATATTAGTATTGCAAAATAAATAATAATGAAAATCCTCGAAATCGCTTATACCGCAGTAATCCCCTGTAGTCATATCGCTCTTCGCATCCCTCTCCATTTCTTCTTTCCCGCTATTCTCCATCGAAACTGATGCGATTATAAGCATTATCAGCAGTATGCCTTTCTTGATCATCATATTCCCTCCTTTGGCCCCGTTAATTTTTAAATAAGGAAATTTCATCATACCCTATAGTAAAATCCGTAACTTTCGTCCTCATACTTTCCACTATGCGGATAACTACTCCCTCTTCCGTTAAAAGATAATAAATTTTCCTATAATCTGAATCCAAACAATCTAAGTCTTCCCAAAACATTCTTAAACCCGATTCTGTTTTCCGTATCGCATAAGAAAACTCCAGAAGCACTTCGTCTCTGCTCATATCAAACAAATCTTCCACACTAAGTTCTTCTCCGGTTTCGGAAGAATATAGCCTTACTTCATAATGGTCATCTTTAATATCACTCAAACCATTTCTCCCAATAAACTTCCAGTACACAATACTCACATAAGAAGCATCCGCATACGCATAAATATACCCCCAATTCCCATAGGATTCATTTTCCCATTCATCTGCTGCATCCTTTATATATTCCGCAAATTCTATACGTTCCCTATAAAAGTCCTCCGCTTCCTGTTTAATTTTACTATTTATCTCCCGGTAAGCTTTGATCTTCCCATTTAATTGTGGTAACACAATATTTGTTTTTACTAAATTCCCTTCTCCATCCTCTTCTTCTCTATCATATGTATAATCCTCTGCAAAATAGGCTTCACTACAAGCAACTACTCCCGTAAGCATATACCCGTCCGACACCTTTACATTACAAGGATATTCCATATCCTCAAACATTTCTTTTCTGCCGCTTTTAACATCAATCTGCTGCCACAGCTCCCCTTTTCCCTCTGCTATCCACTCCTTTATGAATATCTTACCGTTCTTGATATGAAAATCATGAAACCCTCTATAATCCCAACTGCTGTTTTCAAGCTTCTGCACATAAAGTGTATCCCATGTGCATGAGGATATTTCATACTGATAGATTGTATACGCTTCCTCCGGTTCATAGCCCAGCACATAAATGTTGTCTTCCCATATCCCAAAATCTAAGGCCGATTCTGTTACTGTCTTAACCGGAATTTCTATATTCCCTATCCTTTCCCCATTTTCCAGCATTGCGCAAACGATATAATTGTCTTTCAAATAATAAAGAACCTGATCTGTTGGGATCATATTGTATCCATCAATGTCAAAACATGAAAGAATATTTCCGTATTTATCCATTGTAACAATAGCACCATCTTTATTCTCCAATGATTTTCGTTCTCTAACATAAAGTAATTTCCCATCTGTGTTTACCCAGCTGCAATTACCTTGATATAATAATCTGCTGCCCGCTTCTTCCTGCCATGAATACAAATATCCATCATCTTCTGAGATATAATAAACCTTATCTTCCAGGAGAATAAATCTATCAATTTTCTGATCCAGCACCTGTATCATCCCACTGCCGTCTGTACAAATCTTGTATAAGGTCTGTCCATCAGAAGCATTCGTAAAATATATCCAATTATTATTGAGATATATTTCCTTAGGCACCTGCTTTGCAAGACATTCACTCATTTTTCCGTCAGATTTATATAAATAAAAATGGTCTGCAGAACTTTGATAATAATAATACCCATCCTTATAATTCATTCTGGTGTAATCTGTCTGGCAAATTTGATCAGTCGAATCTACCTGCCAATTTTTTACCAGAAGAATAACAATTCCCAAAACTGCCGCCAATAAAAAACACTTCTTCATAATACATATGCTCCAAGCATCATAATTGCATCATTTTTGCAATTTCTCCTATGATTACTTTAAATAATAGTGGTCAAGATTTATGTTTCTTTCATCTCTACGGATTTCGATTGCTTCAACCTCATCGTTCTCCGTTACTAAAAGTGGAATTACTAATCGGTTTGCATGTATGATACTATCTATATCTGACGCATATGCCCCATTTTGTTGATCATAATCCCCTGGACCTGAATAGGAATCTCCTCCATCCGATTCCAATATTACTTCTCCATTTTCTCCTAAACCTTCCTTCGCATGAAATTCCCACCAATAACTAGTTTCTTCCCCTACAATTGCTACTGTTATATCAATATTATAATCATACTTTTCTTTTTCATATACTAATTCATTGTAATCATAATTGCCAATATATATTAGATAATTACCATATTCCTTAAAGTCAAAAAGATAGCTATGAATAAGATTTACCACAGCATCCGTGTATTCATTCTCATATAACTTTCTCGCCCCCTCTGGTACGCTTTTAGGGAAATTCATACTTATTGTACCTAAATAATTAAGCTCGCTTACAAAATCTTGTACTTCACATGAAAGAATTGATATATGTTTATCCGGTTCCGGATATATTACTCTTTGGGGTTCTGGATCGTAAATTTCATATCTATAAAGGTAAAGATTAAGTTTCCCATCTACCTCACACTCATTCACATCGATTTCTTTACCATGTAAATTAATTTTTTTATTAACCATACTTGTTGGAATAAAATATATCTTTTCTTTATTGTCCATATAAAAAATGACGTTTTCTAAATCACTTGCTCCGTAAGAGATTCTGTTTTCATAATAATTATTTGGAATACCATACTTTTCTTCCCCAAACCACTGTTTACTTATATAGTCTTTGTGGATATTTAGAAGAATTTCTCTTAACCCCTCTTCTCCTTGTATATTACTTTCTGCTTCTATGTCATTATCCATTTTTTCTTCATTTTTGCAGTTCATATAATTTCCCCAATCTTCACTTTCTATTTTTTCTCTATTTTCCATTTCACCTAAATAAATATTTTTCAATTTACAGCATAAAACTATCCCACCAATAATACCCACTAATAAAATAAATAATGCTATAAACATATTGTATATAAATTTACGTTTTATACCCCTATTACTTCTCTCTAAACACATTACCGACTATCGCTCCTTTCTCATCTACAAATGCTAAGCAAGTAATTTCCGCTAACCGATTTATTCTGCTATTGCATCATATACAAAAATTTCATATTAAATGTATCAATTGACATGTACAGCATCCTGTTTTCATTTTCCCTCCTTTGGCCCCGTTAATTTGTATATGCTATAAGTCCTTCTCAAAATATACGCCCTCTATCTCTCCCTCTATATCACGTAATGTAAGAAATGCATCCCGGAGCGCATGCCACGAAGTATGTAATTCTGAACCAACGTATGATAATGTAATTAACAGTTCACCCTCTTCATAACGGTCAATTCCATTTTGATACAAACTATCCCCCGGCATATTCTCTTTAAAATAAATATTTATCGAATTATTATCTCCTTTAACATAACCCAATGACCTCTTTTGAGTAAACCACCCATCACCTGTAAGTTTTGCATAGTAATCTCCGTCAATTTTAAAAATGATAATCTCATAATCAATAACGTACGCCATTCCTTCAACATCATTATGCTCATATGTTTCTGTATAATCATACTTTCCGATCCATGTATCTAGCTCCTCTGCGCGATATGCAGTCAAAAAATAATACAATACTACCAAAATTAAAATTACCGGTATGCAAATAAAAATATATTTTTTTATTTTCATAAAAACATTCCCTCACTATCACTTATCATCTGAAAATCATTCTATCTTTTTAAAGTATATACCCTCTATCACCTCTTCTTTTTCCCATAAATCAGGATATTCCTGTCGAAATGCATACCATGATGTTTGTAATTCCATATCTGCATATGACAGAACAACCAGCAATTCATCCTCTTTATAACGATCATTTTCATATAAACTGTCTCCTGGCAAAGCCTCCTTAAAAAATATATCAATTGAATTTTCATTTCCCTTGACATAACCTAATGATCTTGTCTCCGGTTTAAGGGCATAACCACGAGTAAGCTCCACATAATAATTTCCGTTAATTTTAAAAATGGAAATTTCATAATCCCGCCAACCTTCCTCTAATTCTGCGGAAAAATGATAACACCCCAACCAGGTGTCTAACTCTCTTTTACTCTCTTTGGCTTCAATGAAGCAGTGAACAGATATTTCAAATATTAATATGACAAACAGCATTATATCCAGCAAATAAATAAGTTTTCTTTTTTCTTTTCCCTTAAAACATTTAATCTTCAAATTTTATCAGCCCCCTAATAATCTAAATCATCCCAGAACATTCTTAAGCCTTCATCCTGCTGCTTTTAATATCAATTTGCTGCTTCAGCTCGCCAACACGAAAAAAGCAGTGCCGAACAGACCATAAAAATCTCATTCTACACTGCTATTTTACATACCCCATGCATCATAATTGCATCATTTTTGCATCAAAGTTGCATCATTTTTACTTTTTATCTATTTTTCTAATCAAAAAATTCTCTTACTTGCTCCTCACTAATCTGATGCTGTTTACAAATCCGAGTTCTGATTTCCTGCTCCGGTACCTTCATATCCTGTAAAAGCGCCACGGCATTTCTGATTTCCTGCCTTAGCGTCTCGTTCCTTTCCTTTGCACGTTCTTTCTGCATTTCATCAATTGCCCTTGTACATTCTTCCCGCAATTCATTCTTGGATAATTCATCGACTGAATTAAACCGTTTACCTCTTTTCAGCGCCAAACGTGTAATTCCATAGGGATTACATTTCCCTACGATATATAACGCTGTCTCAAAATTATTTTTGCTCTACATTTTACAGCCTCCTTACTCTAAAGCAGGAGATAGGCAAAGCGGATATCCTTATCATCAGCATTTTCACATTCTAAAACTTTTCTGGCGAAGTAGGCCGTGATCTCTTTAGAAAGCGTATTTCCTCCGGCTGACGTCCATGTAGCATTTGCAAGATTTGCAGTGTCATACTCTGTCTCAATATCAAAGAAATCTTTATACTCTGCCCTAAGCCTGACGCCCTCTTTTAACTTAAACCGGCACACTTCCAATTCATTCTGTTTCCGTTCAAGATTTTCATCCAATACAAATTCCGTTACATACCGGACATAATCTGACAAAACTTCCCTCTCTAATAAGAAATCATCCTCTATACGTATTCCACATCCTGAAATGATTCCATCCAGATAATCGGCATATTGTAACTGCAACGCCGAATAGGAGTAATCCCTAAGCGCCCATAATAATTCTTTCTTCATGATTCTTCCACGCTCAAAGGCGGGGTAGATATGTTCCATAATCCTGTCCTCTTTCTATGTTTTAGTATATCTTCATCACCCTTCTTCAAACCAAAACGTATTATCAACCAACGTACACCGCTTCAGTTTCCAACGTTCCAGCCAATAGGATTGCCTGTGTGCCTTTGTCCATGTTTTTACTACGACTTTATAAATCGCATACTCCTGATATTTCTGTACGTCTTTTCTTGTCAGTCCATATCGATCCAGACATTCATCAATACTTTTTTCATCTGTATATTCTTCTATATTGCCCAGATTTTCCCAATCTCCCTGTACGATATATACTGGTTCATATATCAGTTCCTTTCTTTCGTAATCATAAACCGCTTCAAGCACCATTATCACTTGATCTGTTTCAGATAAATTTACCCCAACATATATATTGAAATCATTGATTTCACAGTAATCAACAGTATCATAGAAAAAAAGTAATGATACAAATTCTACATTTTTTCTCAAATAATCCTCATTATATTCCACATCAAGCGCACCAAATGTTTCCAAATCAGTCATCCATTCCCATTCATCGCGCCATCCCGACAGACAATCACCAAACTCCGGTACATCTATTGCACCATATATTTTACTTTCACCTATTTGACTCAAGATATTTGGGGTGAAACATGATTTGCCGAACTGGATACCCGATACGACGAAAAGGATACACGATATCCAAATGATTATCTTAAAAAATTTATTTTTCATAAAGTTTGTTCCTCCGCTTTCAATATTTTTATTATCATTATCCACTCGTTCTTCTATCCTTCACTATATGGCGCTAATTGTTCCAAGAATTTATAAGTATCTTTATATTTGCGAATATTTTTTAAATCTTTATAGTCAATTTTTTTATCCCAATTCATATCCCTTAGTGATATTTTTTCTATGATAGCGCTTTCTATATCTTCATATGTATTATTTTCTACAAATGCTTCTTTACGGTATTCCTCCCCATATTTCTGTAGCTTACTGTAATACTCATTAGCCGCATCCATCAATGATTTCTTCTCCGTAACCAGATGTGCGATATTATCCGCATCCAGATCAGCCTTTCTATTCTTCCTGAAAAAAGCGGTAAACCTTCCTCTCCCTTTTTTAAAACAGTTATTTCTGTATCAGACCAATCTCTGGAAAGGATTTCCTGCTGATTCTCTTCTTTTACTATTACATTTATCTTCGCAGCTATATGCGTATTTACATCATGACAGATTTCCATTTTACTTAGGGATTGAAAAGGAATTGTAGTTTTTATTATTAATTGCTCATTGTTTATCTCATAATCTTTGTTCATCTTAATCATCCTTTTCCTTAACTACCCCAATGCTAACAGGTTCAATTCTACCTTTAATACGAATACAAAACTTCCGCCTTACTCTCTCCGATTTCCAATCGATAAATATCTGTATGCAGTCTGCAATAACCATCCCGCCAGCCAATAGAAGTTTCCTTTTATCTATTTTTCTAATTAAATAATTCTCCCACTTGCTCCTCGCTAATCTGATACTGCCTGCAAATTCGAGTCCTGATTTCCTGCTCCGGCACCTTCATATCCTGTAAAAGCGCCACGGTATTTCTGATTCCCTGCTGTTGAACCTCGGCCATTTCCTTTACATGCTCTTTCTGCATTTCATCAATTGCCCTTGTATGCTCTTCCTGCATCTCGTCAATCTTCTGCTCCTGCTTAGCAATCGTCTTCTGCATCTCGCCAATCTTCTGCTTCTGCTCGCTAAGCTTCTGCTTCTGCTCGTCAATCTTCTGCTCTTGTTCATCAATCATATATTGCACGGTATTTTTATCCAATTCATAAAGTTCTTTCGAAAACATATCCATCACCCTCTCCACATTCAGGCAGATCTCATAGGCTTCCTCATATATTTGTCGAAATTCCGGATATTTCTCAATAAGCTCTATAATCACATCCGGATTATCACTTGAAAACAAAGTCAGCCATGCATCTCGTTTTGCCTTTATATCTCTATTGTGCTTGTTTTCTCGAAAGATGTCAAGGGGGATAAACAGATATTTCTGCAACAATTCTATTTCTAACCCTGTATTGGATTTTTGTTCGAAAAAATGATAACACTGTCCAGGATAGTCATGGAATTCCTTGGGGCTTTTTTCGAATAAAACAATGGTATAGACATTCTTGATGTCACGATAACTGAACTTTTTCTTTTCCCCTGTCTCACCTCTTACTCTTTTATATTGTCTCAGCAAGAGATCCGCCGAATAACATGCACTTCTCTGTCCCGGAAACAAATACCCAACTTTCTGCACTTCAAGGTTTGCAATGCTTCCATCCTCCAGTTCCACCACAATATCCATAATCAGCAGGGAACTTTCATCTGCTATTCTCACGGAATCCGCAGGCAAAGTCTTTAAGACTCTGACTTTCTGACATAGCATCTGGGAAAGGAAATCATTCAATCGCTCTGGTACATACTCCGGGTTCATTATCTCTTTAAAGAAACCATCATACAAAAGCTTCAGTCCCTTTACTCCGGTACAGAGATTTAAGAATTCTTCTCTCTGATCCTCTGTCCATTTATCATACTTCTCCTGAAGCGCTCTGCTCTTTTCAATTTCAGCAAGCACTTCCTCCTTCTCCCGAATTATGGGAAAATACTTTTTTAGTTTTGATGCCATTCAAAATCCTCCTTTTGTAATCCTCTTGAAATGTCCCTATGTTAATTAAAATGACTGGAAATTCCTGGCAGAACCTGCCGAATGTGCGAAATACACGAACCTAGGAATTCTCGAATTCTGAAATTCATGAATTCAAGAATTATATGAACATAATAAACTATAGCATATAAAATACTGCTTGTCTCAAAGAAATTTTATGAATCGAAAATGTAAAGAAAAATCTGCACAACACTATATGTTGTGCAGATTTACAATTTTTATCTCGTCTGATACATGATATTGTATATTGATCAAAACTTCATGTCAATGGCCGCCGAAAATTTCTACTTCACAATCATCCCGGCTTCCCTCAATTCATTTCCACCTTATCTTCCATACAATTTCGTCAATCTTCCGATCTTTTCCGCAAGCCCCGGCGTGATCTGACCCTCCTGCGCCCGCCATGTCCAGTTCCGCTCATTTAAGGTGCTGGGCTTATTCATTCTTGCTTCTGCTCCCAGCCCCAGATAATCCTGCATCTGGGCTACAAACAAATCCGAAACAGACGCCATACCGCAGGCAATCATTGCATCCGGAAGACTGTCTTCGTCTTCAATCTGCAGATATTCCAATGCATACTGCAGATTTTCGCTGCGGATCATTTCCTGCCACTGACGTAGTGTTTCATTATCATGAGTTCCGGTATAACATACGGTATTTCTCGTGTAGGTGTAGGGCAGATAATTTCCCTCCTCCCGGCTGTCAAAAGCAAATTGCAAAACCTTCATTCCCGGAAATCCGGACTGTTCCTGCATTTCCATAACCTCTGGTGTCAAGAAGCCCAAATCCTCCGCAATAAAGCGGGTTTCCGGAAGATTCTCGTGAATCGCACGGATCAAATCCATTCCCGGTCCCTTGCGCCACTGCCCTTTTACGGCAGTTTCTTCCTCCGCCGGGATTGCCCAGTAACTCTCAATTCCCCGGAAGTGATCGATTCTGATCACATCAAAGAAATGTGTTGCCGCACGCAGCCGCGAAATCCACCAGTCATAACCGTCTATCTTCATAGCTTCCCAGTCATAGATTGGGTTTCCCCATCTCTGCCCCTCTGCCGCAAAAGCATCCGGCGGACAGCCGGCTATAACAACAGGCATCCGGTTCTGATCCAGCTGAAACCGATCCGGCGCCGCCCATACGTCCGCGGAATCCATGGGAACATAAATAGGTACGTCACCGATCAATGAAACACCTTGCTCTGCTGCATATTTATGAAGCTCATCCCATTGCCTGTAAAAAAGGAACTGAAGAAAATAGTGAAATTCCATCTGCTCCTTCAGCCGTCCTCTGCATTCCTTAAGCGCGTCCTCATCCCGCAGCCTGATGCCGTCTTCCCACTGTGTCCATGGTGCCTGATCATTTTCCTCCTTCAGAGCCATAAATAAGGCATAATCTTCCAGCCAGCCTTTTTTCTGCCGTACGAACTCCTTATATTCCGGATTTTTCTCCGCATCAAATCTTTGAAAAGCTTTATGTAAAAGCGGCAGACGCTGCTGATACAAAATGCTGAAATCCACTTTCGCCGGGTTATCTCCCCAGCTCTTTTCGGACACCTCGCAAGGTTCCAGTAATTTCTCTTCCACAAGCAGATCCAGATCGATCAGATAGTAATTCCCCGCAAAGGAAGATAATGCCTGATAGGGCGAATCTCCATATCCGGTAGGATTAATAGGAAGCATCTGCCAACATCTCTGCCCCGCCTGTTTCAAAAAATCAACAAACCGATATGCCTCTTTACCCAGACTGCCGATTCCATACGAAGAGGGTAATGATGACACATGAAGTAAAATACCGCTTTGTCTCATAAATCAACCTCTTCCTTTATTTCAAAATACCTCTTTTTAATCAGATTCTGCATATACGCGCCTACCTTCTTTTGATCTTCCTTCGGAAGCTCTTTTACACGGATTGGTTTTCCGTAATCCAGAATCACTGTAGTCTTCTTTATTTTGGGAAGATGATCTTCAAATATGTCCGCCGAATTATAGATCGTCATAGGAACAATAGGACATCCCGTCTTGGCGGCAATCTTAAAACTTCCCTCATGGAATTCCATAAAGGTATGGTTTACTCTGTTTCTGGTTCCCTCCGGAAAGATACAGATGGAAATACCGGATTTTACTTTTTCAATTGCGTCGAGAATCACTTTAAGCCCCTGCTTAATATCATTTCTGTCAAGGAACAGACAGTGGAGATTTTTCATCCAGTTTAGCAGAAGCGGATATCTCAGCATTTCCTTTTTGGCAATATAACCGGTCGGTCTGGGAACACGCACATAAGTAATCAGAATATCAAAATAGCTCCTGTGATTTCCGATGTATAAAACCGGCTCATCTACAGGCACATTTTCTTCCCCCCGTACGATCACCTTTGTCCCCGCAATGAACAGACAAACCCTGAAAGCCCAGTTCACAATTGCCAGAGAGCTTTTATTCTTAATCTCCATATTAAACTTTCCGATGATCCACTCTGCAATTAAGAGGGGAATACTACAAACCAAAAATAATAATACAAAACTTGCCACTAAAATAAATCGTATCATAAGTTCTCTCCATATTGGCATTTTCAGCATTTATCAGTATAGAACACAGAAGGATTTTTGGCAATCATTTCCACCACTTTTTCAAACTGCATTCCATGGGATGCTTTTACCAGTATTGTATCCTGTCTCTTTAATATTTTGGGAAGGTTACTCAGCATTTCATCTCTTGTGGGGAAATGATAGATTTCCATTGCTCCGGATTTCTCTTTTTCCCGCTCGATTGCCTGCTCGTAAATGCAACGGGCCAAACTTCCCACACAGATGAGTACATCTATCCCTTTATCCGATGCATATGTGCCGATNTCNCCGTGCAGCTTCTCCTCATCAGTTCCCAGTTCAAACATATCTCCTAAAATTGCCACTTTACGTCCCAGNGCCGTGGCAAGGAGGTCAAGCGCCGCTCTCATGGATANNGGNTTNGCGTTATAACAATCGTCAATTAAGACNCCGTCTGCAAGCTCCATCACATTGCTGCGTCCGCCCACNGCTTTTACATCCGCTATTCCCTGCTTAATCTCCTCCGCTGTAAGTCCCATTAAAAATCCTACCCCTGCTGCCGCCAGCGCATTCCACACCATGTGTTCGCCGGGCANCGGAATCTGAACNGNAATNACATGCATGGAAGNNTGGATCACNGCCTGTGTCCCNAGCAGCCCCTTATTGCAAACATTCGACGCGAAAATGTCATTTGCAGTGCCCAGTCCAAACCNNAGCGGAGCGNGGCTTCCCTTTTGCGATATCTTTATAAGCTGGTCATCGTCCCCATTTACAAACACATAACCATCCGGATTCATATAATCAAAAATTTCTGATTTGGCCTTTAAAATCCCNTCCCGGCTCCCCAGATTCTCCAGGTGGCACTGTCCGATATTGGTCAGCACGCACACATCAGGTCTGGCTATTTTNCTCAGNCTGTGCATCTCNCCGAAATTNCTGATTCCCATCTCAAGCACNGCCGCCTCATGTTCCTCCCGGATGGAAAGCACGGTAAGCGGAAGCCCTACCTCATTATTNAAGTTTCCCTGCGTCTTTAACACCCGATATTTGCGNGAAAGCACCGCTGCAATNAATTCCTTGGTGCTGGTCTTCCCCACACTGCCGGTAATCCCTACTATCGGAATGGTAANTTGCTTTCTGTAAAATTCNGCAATTNCCCTGAGCGCNGCAAANGAATCCTNAACCANAATATACGGAATCAGAACATCCTCCGGAGGCTGCTCNCACACCACCCCCAGCGCNCCCATCTGCGCCACNGAAGGGATAAANCTGTGTCCNTCAACCTTCTCNCCCTTCGTTGCAACAAAAACTCCGCCTTTTTCCATTTTTCTNGANTCAATTACAACACAGGCTGCCTCTACGGCAGCAGCCTCTTCCGATTGCGGATTCGGATGATAAAGCTCTCCTCCGCAGGCTTTGGCAATATTTATAAGCGTCATATTTTTCATTTTTGCACCATGCCTTTCCTTTTCCATCTGGATTTGGCTTATGTATCGTTAACNGTTTTGGGAATCCTCACGAAGAGCCAGCCGGAGTATCTCCTCGCACAAATCTCCGAAATCCATTCCCAGCGCGGCCGCTTCCTGNGGAAGCAGCGACGTGGGAGTCATTCCCGGAAGGGTATTGGCCTCCAGACAATAAACCTCTCCTGTCTTACTCATCATAAAGTCCATTCTGGCGTAATTCTGAAGCCGCAGCGCNGCNAAAACTTTTTCCGCATAACCCTGAATTTCCTTTGTCTTTTCTTCAGGCAGATCTGCAGGACAAGTTTCCACCGTCGTCCCCGGCTGATATTTATTCTTATAATTGTAAAANCCGGTAAGCGGGGCAATCTCGATCACNGGAAGCGCCTTCCCANCCATCACGCCTACCGANAATTCCCGTCCTNTGATATACTGCTCCACNATCACCTCTTCATCATAAGTAAACGCTTCCGCAAGAGCCGTCTCATAATCTTCCTCNTCGGCGGCGATCGCAACCCCCACACTGGAACCGCCGCAGCATGCTTTTACAATACAGGGGAACANCGGCTCCTGTTCACTCTTCTGTCCCTNTTTCAGCCGGAATCCCATGGGTGTGGGAATCCCGTATACCGCAAACAGCTCCTTGGAGATTCCTTTGTTCATGGAGATTGCNGAACTCAGGTAATCGGTACCCGTATAAGTGATTCCCATCAGGTCAAAGCATGCCTGTATCTTTCCGTTTTCCCCATTTTCCCCGTGCAGCGCCATAAAGACCACATCAGCCGCCTGGCACAGGCTGATTACATTCGGCCCGAAGAAATTCTTTTTTCCATCCGGACGCATGGCTTTGATCTGTTCGATATCCGGATTTTCTTCCGAAATCATCCCTATTTCCGCCGCCCAGTCCTTCTCCATGTCAAAAACCGTTTCCGGACTTATGCAGAATGCATCTTCCTTTGAAGCAGGTTCTTCACCCTCATATCCCAGATATACATCCAGGAGAATTGCCTGATGCCCTCTTTCCTTTAAAGCACGGTATATCATGGTCCCGGAGCTGAGAGAGACATCCCTTTCCGTACTGATTCCTCCTGCCAAAACTACGATTTTCATAAGAAACCTCCATTATTTTGTATGACCGCCTACAATCTCACTGAGCATAAAAATCAGCTTACTGTTCGCACTAAACTGTTTCGTGATCCCCAAAGCTTCATCCGTCTGGCTGTAATTGTTTTCCCCTTCATTATCAATATAACAGATTGCCAATTCGTTTCTTCCCATTAAATAATGAAGATGATTTTCAATCACATTGTCATACTCATGATTTGAAATCATATAATCTACCATAGTCAAATACATCATATTCTCAAGCAGCTTAAGATTATGCTCATTTCCTTCACCTTCTTCAACAAGGTACACCGAGCTTCTTGCTCCTTCTGAAATTTCCTCAGCCCTTTGCATCAATTCCTTAGTAATACTCTCACACAGATCCAGATTTACACGCTGTTTCGTTGAGATATAAGTCACATATCCCAAAAAAGTCACGTCATCCAGTTCTCTCCGGTCTTCAGTCTGTCGCAAATATTCTGTTATGAATCTATTGCAGGCGGNTAATCCGGANGCGCGGTACAGCTCCGTGGCCGCTGCGAATTTCCACGGATCTGCCTCTTTTATTTCTTTTTCCCCGTTAAGCTCNACATATTTCCATGCGCGATCNGATGCTTTCANACAGTCTGTAGCAAAAGCATTTTCATAATTTTGATACAGATAACTGAATTTNGCCAGNACCGCCGCAAATGCCTTTGTCGCTTCCANATCTGCCGGCTCCACATAGGATNCCGGNCNCTTTCCCGCTCCCTGNTCATAAACAGTNACACCGCTGTATACNGCCCCGGACACCGGATCCTGCATTTTCAAAAGCCATTCGATCTCNTAGCGNATCTCATCCAATATATCCGGAATNCCATTTCCGCTCTCCGGAATTCTCATATCATCACCAAATGAACTGCCGTACAATTCATACGCCAGAAGCATCACTCCNATGTTTTCTGCCGCTGTCACCACTTCCTTTGAGCCCATTTCATCCTGATGCCAGCCGCCGCTCACATTAAGNGAAACAGAAATATCCTCTCTAAGCACCGCATTTCCCGTNTGGCATGCATTATGCGCTCTTTCTCCTGCAAATTCGTTGGTGAGCGACATTCCGCAGCGATTATAATAATACTGACGGCATGCTTCCTGAAACACCCGGGCATACATATCATCCGCAATCTCAAAATTGTAAGATCTNCCCAGAACAGGCGCTTCCAGATAGTAAGTCCCCGGCTGTGTCAATGTTGAAAAATCACCATAGCATAACTGATTCTCTTCATTCCCCCCATATTCTCCTGTTTCCGGAACTCCTACATATACCTTTTCCCCGGTATCCGCTTTTATGACATAAAATTCCGCNGGCAATTCNCCTCCCCGAAAAACTGCCATTTTCGTACCATCCGTTATGTATCCCAGTTGATTGACCAGTATATTCGGCCGACTCACCGGTACCTCATAAGCCAGATCCGGTTCTTCTTCCATACTGGTAATGCCGGGTTCTTCTTCTTTGGCGTTCTCTGTAAGCGGCGGCGCTCCGCAGCCGGTCAGAANTAAAATCAGGCAGACCGCAGCCGCTCNTTTTATCCTGTACAAAGTCATTGTTTTACTTTTACGTTTCCTTTCCATCATTACCCTTGTTATTATACATTTTTTTCACAGNCAGGTAAAGNAAAGCTTTCATCCGCGTAGACAATTNTTCCNTCNATCATNGTGCACATGCATTTTGCTTCTGACTTCAGNGGNCACGCGTCAAAAATAGCNATNTCCGCATCCTTTCCGACNTCCAANGACCCNACTCTGTGATCGGTNCTNCAGATCTGCGCCGGATAAATTGTNATGGANCTTAATGCTTCCATTTCATTAAGNCCCGATTTTACTGCCAGTCCCGCACAGATNGGAAGAGACTGGATAAGCGATACCGGATGATCCGTGGTTATTGCTGTCTTCACTCCTTCTTTGTTTAAAATCCCTACCGTCTTAAAAGCCATGTTTTGTACCTCGATCTTGCTTCTGCTGGCAAGATCCGGTCCTACAATTGCCGGGAATCCGGATTCCTTTACCTTTTCTGCGATCAAATGCCCCTCGCTGCAATGGTCCAGCGTCATGGAAAGTCCAAACTCCTTCCCGATCCGAATAGCCGTCTGAATATCATCCGCGCGATGCACATGTGCCTTCAAGGGAATTTTCCCCTCAAATACAGGCACCCATGCTTCATAACGAAAATCCTCCTCTTCCCGCTTAAGAGAAGTGCATTTCTTTTCATAATACTTCTGTGCTTTAAAAAGCTCCTCCCGCAGCATTGCCGCAATTGCCATTCTTGTTGCCGGGGACTTTCCCTGACCGGAATAGTTCACCTTGGGATTTTCCCCGAAAGCAATTTTCATTGCTGCCGGTGAGAGAACCAACATATCATCAATACATCTTCCGCAGGTTTTTACAAAGGAAAAGGTACCTCCCACTACGTTAGCGCTTCCGGGGCCGATCATGGCGGAAGTGATTCCGGCCTTTATCGCGTCATCAAATGCTGCATCCATTGGATTGATCGCATCCAGGGCACGAAGCTGCGGTGTGATCGGATCTACCGTTTCATTGCAATCGTCCCCTTCCATTCCCTTCTTTTCTTCCGTAATTCCCATATGGCAATGTGCCTCGATCAGTCCGGGCATTACCAGATGTCCGAGAGCATTGATCACAGTTACATTTTCCGGCAAAGGAAAAGGGGCTCCATTTATCATAGGCCCCAGTTCTGTTATTTTTCCATCCTCAATGCAAAGATATCCCTTTTCCCATATTTCGCCGGTCATTGTCATTACCTTGCCGCCAATAATATATATCATTTTCTGNCCTCTCTGCATGTTAATTTAGTTTCATCATCGGATTAACCGGTTCGCCGTCCTTTGTCAGCTTAAAATATACGTTTGTGCCCTCTATGGAAAAGTACTTTGTGGGAGCTGCCACTTCCGCAATAATGTCTCCCGCCGCTACATAGCTTCCCTCTGAAACGAGAATATTGGTAAGTTGTCCATAGGTAGCCTCATAACCGCCTCCCAGCTCCATGACTACGGCATTTCCGATTTGCGGATCCTGAAATACACTTTTCACTTTTCCTGCCGATGCGGAAGTGATCAGATCACCCTCGCTTGCCTGTATGATAATGGCAGGATTATATTTATATTGCTGCAGGGTTGGAAAATACACGGTCTTGTCCATACTGTAGTTGACCAGAATATTTCCCACGATCGGCCAGATCAGGGTATCGGAATCGCCAAAGGTAAGCGCCGGCTGCATAGCTGTTGATAATGCAGGAGTTCCTTCCTGTGCCTTTTCATCTTCCTTTATCTCTTCGCCGGANGGTNNNGGNGATNNCTCTGCGCTTTTATTCTCNTCNTCCTCCTCTTCTGTTTTCGTGTTCCGCGCCTGCTGTGCGCCATCCGACATGCTGTCGCTTTCAGATTGATCCGGATTTTCTACTTTCTGGGAATTTGTTTCCTGAAAATAAGGATCATAATCAAGGTCATCCGCCAAAGTGGCTCCTCCTGTCACATTCTCTGCAAGCTGCGTATCACCATCCCGCATAGGACCGGCAGCCGTATTATTTTCAATGGCACTCAAATCCACTACATAACCTTCATCCTGACGGCTGCTATCTCTCCCAAGCCACAGNCCTGTTGCTGTCAGTGATCCTAAAACAAGCACGGATGCGGCAATCATAAGAACCCGTTCTTTTGAAAAACTTCTTCTACGTCTTCTTCTTATCATCTTTACAACTTATCTCCTTTCAGTTCTTATGGATAGTTTTGCCCTTTTTTCCTGCTTTATTCAAATTTTGAAATTGTTGCCTCCTCAAAAAAATATTTTAAGATCTCCGTGTAGTCTTCNCCTCTCNCTGCCATCTCATTNGCAGCATACTGGCTCATCCCCATACCATGACCCTTGCCGTGCACCAGAAATGAAATTTTATTATTCTCTTTTTCTATTTGAAAGTCGGCGGATGAAAGACCATAATCAACTCTCAACTGCTCACCTGACACAAATTCCTGATTCCTTTGTACATAGAGCACATACCCTGCGCTATCCCGATACAAAACAGTTTCNCAGTCNCCTTCCTCTGCCCTGATCTNNTCATTTTTTAAAATNTCTTCCNCNGTGATNGAATACTTTAAGCATTGTTNCCATATTCTNTCAAATTCCCTTTCATTAAAAACTATTGTGCTCGAATAATCGGGCGAAAGGAAATCTCTGTCACAAAGCACTCTTTTTAAATAAGGATACTCTGTAAGTCCCAGCTCCTGCGCCTCCCTCGTCGCACCATTGCTTACTGCAAAATAGGCTCCGCTTACGGGCTCTCCCTGATAAGTCAGGCAGATACCTCCTGTTTCCGCTGCNGCTTGCCGGAAATTATCGGAAAGCAGCCCACTGCCGTAATCTTCATCAGTAAGAAAAATCTCCTCATCTCCCAAATCTTCTTTCATGGCATATATCTCTGACCGGATCAGAACCGCCTGCGCTTTTAAGGCTTCNATCTCATAACTGCTGTCTATACTTCTTGAAAGTTTATCAGCCACATAGATTTCAAGTGGAATCCGCTCCGTTCCCACTTTCGTCTCATTATATAGATACACCCGGCTTTCCGTAAGCCGCTCGTCCACCCGTTCCTCTACCTCCGCCTTTCCTTTTTGTATATTTCCAAAGCCAAGGGTCAGTATATAAGGAAGAAGGAACAAAAACAAAAGAACCGTGCCGGGATTTCTAAAGGAAAATCCCGATACGATTCTTTTACTTTTGACAGTTTGAAAGACTCTAAGTTTTTTCATAAGGCACCTCTATATACCAGTCTATGTAGAGTGCCGTGCGTTCATGCTCATTGAAATTTTACTATTAATGTGGAGCTCCTGACATGCTCTTTATGCCGTTTGGGAAAACGCTGTATCTTCTTTTCCGTGCAGCGCCATATCCACATGCTGGACTGTTCCCACCGCTCCGTTTTCATACAAAAAGATACCTGTTTTACGAATCAACGCGTTTACCTGATTGTTTTCACCTGTGAGTGCGAAATCCGTGGAAGCATTTTGAAGACAGATCGCGCCCACTCCCTTTTCTGCCAGAGAGTAAAGCTGTTTGTTTCCATTCTCATCCATCACCCAGATCTTCAGTTTATCCCAGATTTCATCGCCTTCGTCAATGAATCCGTTATGATCCGTATCATATGCGGCAAGATCTTCAAAGCCATTTCCGGATTTTGCGCCAAACAACTCCGTACCGTCATTGATGATGCCGTCTCCATTTTTGTCAAGGGCTAAAAATCCGCTCCTTGCTGAAAGCTGATTGATCTCATCCAGCTCTCCGTCCCCATCCAGATCAAACAAAAAGGTCTGATCCGAAAGCTCCGCAATATTGCCATCCAGATTGATGACCAGCGGATCACATACTGCCGTCTTTCTTATGCTCACGGTTTCTTCATAATACTCCTGAAAACTGCGGCTCATTTCCAGATTAAGATTAAAGTTGATCTCCCTTCCATCTGCACACCGGACAGTTCCCTGTGTAGTAAATCCGGTATTCTCAGTCTCCTCATGATAATACTGTCTGGTAAACTGATAGGTACGGATATTCACTCCTGATCCAAAAAGCAGATCCTGAGAAGAAATTTCCTGAAAAGCGGTGTCCTGGCTGCTTTGATTTGTTTCACTCTCCGCTGACAGATCCTGATCCCAGACGCTGTTTCTTCTTTCCGGAAAAAGAATATTCATCAGGAAAATAATGCACTGCTGCCTGATATCCCGAAGCTGCTTTCCCGGGTCTGCGGTGTCGATATTCCGGATATTCCCCACTCCAAATGGCTTCAGCCTGGCCTGTATCTCATCCAGACGCTTTTGAAGCTCCTCGGTGGTATTATCCTTTTCTTTCGTCTGTGTCTGCTCCTGACCCACATCTGTTCCAAGCAAGTTCCCAAACAGAGCTCCGGTTCCATCCTTAAGGCTCTGCCTTCCGTTTGTAATAACAAGTTTATTGACTCTTCCTGATACGGAAGAAAATCTTCTGGCGGATTCCATTCCTATATTGCTGGAATCTATTCGCATTCTTCCTCCTTTTCAAGTCCCTTGCCTCTACTTCCCCTCCCTGATCCATAAAAACAAAAATGATATACATGAAGGCTGTCCCTTTCCTTCCGCATACCATCCGTGGCGACTAAATTCATATTTTGCAGAATGCCCTGGCCATAGGTACCTGCACTATATTTATCGACCGGTTTGCAAAAAAATTTAGTCTTCCGCATATGCATTAATAATTACAGTTGCGTATTTAACGCAGAAATGAGGATTTATGGACAAAACCAAAATAGGAAAACCTTTCCTGATCAAGCTTCTCATCAAATTGCTTCAGGGCGCCCTGATTGGATTAGGCTCTGTCCTGCCGGGCATATCCGGTGGTGTCTTAAGCGTTATATTCGGCGTTTATAAACCGATAATGGAGCTCCTTGCCAATCCTGCCCAAAAGATAAAAACCCATCTGCCAAGACTTTTGCCTTATTTCGCAGGGATCGTAATAGGATTCTGGGGTGTAGCAAACCTGCTTACTTATTTTCTTGAAAAATACCCTGCCCCATCCATCTGCCTTTTNGTGGGACTGATTGCCGGGATGCTTCCCTCCCTGTGGCAGGAGGCTGGGCTAAAAGGGCGGAGCAAAAGCTCTCTGCTTGCCGCTGCCGCTGCCATGCTTTTTGTTTTTGCTTTTTTATCCTTTTTAAATGCTGCCAGCTTTACCATCACACCCGGATTTTTATGGTACATATTCTGTGGTTTTGCCCTTGCCCTCAGCATCATNGCACCGGGTATGAGCTTTTCCGCCCTGTTAATGCCCCTTGGTCTTTATACTCCCTTTGTAGACGGCATCGGACATTTGGATGCAAATGTTCTTATTCCCGGAGGCATGGGATGCGTGTTTACGATTCTGTGCATGGCAAAGGCCGTAGACTCTCTGATCACAAAGTACTACAGCCTTTCCTTTCATGCCATATTCGGTTTTGTCACCGCCGCAACCATTATGATCATTCCTTTTGAAAGCTTTACCTACTCNNCAAGGNCATGTNTGATCAATGTTTTCTGGCTGGCTGCAGGGGTTTTTATTTCTACACTCTTAGACCGTGCTGGATTATCATAAATTGACGTATAGCTTGGGTATGCATATGCGAGACGGCCGCTCAGATGAAAAGAAATCCTTTCGTCAACACGCTCGATAAAGCGTTCGCGAATTGTTTCCTCAAGGATTTCTTTTCATCTGAGCTGGGTTGTCGAATAACGCAAATCCCAACTGGGAACTCCACTAAGGTCGAATGTTCCACTTTTTAGCAAATAGCCAGACAGTGGATTGGGCGACTATAGTGGAGTTATTAGCTAGTTTCACGTCAGTCAATAACTTAAAACCCGGATAGAACTCAAATTCTAAAGGAGCCAATTCGCAAACGCTTTATCGAGCGTGGCGACGTAGAATTTGATTCTATCCGGGTTTTTATATTGATCTCTGTATCCCAGCTAAACGTTAATTTGATTGTCCTACACCCGATTATAATTAATCAAACATCCCTTCAAAATAATCTGACGTTCCTCATCGGTAAGTTCACCCAGCCTCACCGTAAACTCGCCAAGTCCTTCTTCTCCTACCTTATATGCCTTGATCTCCTCTGCCTTCTCCTCTACTGCCCTGCGGATATCAGGGAAAAACAGGTAATCCTTATTCTTAAAAGGCAGTTCCCCTTCCTCGATCAGGAACGGAAGCATACCCCAGTTAATCAGGTTTGAGCGGTATCTCTTGGTGGCGTACTCGTTGGCGATATTTGCCCAGCCGCCAAGCACCTTCTGACAGGATGCCGCCTGCTCTCTTGCGGAACCATCACCGGGCTTCACTGCAAAGATTGTTGAACCAAATCCAACATTTTCTTTGCCAACCTCCGGATAAACTGTGTGAATCATATCCATTACAGACTTTAATTCCGGCTTCACCTCTACCGGACATTTGCCCTCCATCACTGCCTTCTGTGCAGTCTGAATATCCTTGGCAAGACCTACATAAGCGGGATCCTTTCTGGATAAAGTAAACTCCGCCAGTCCCAGAGGATTTGAACGGTATGAGGAGGTTTCTCCGGAAGGAATCAGTTCATCCGTAGTAGTCACCGGATCATGAATTTCCGATACAACCCGCAGAACCAAATTTTCCGGAAGAGCCGTCATTGCCGGCCAGTCCTTGATATTGGGACCAAACTGGATTTCCACGGAAGGATCGGCCACGCCGTGAGAATCAAATACCCTGTTAGCATATATTGCAGAATCAAAATGATATTTATATTTGCTAATCGTTCCATCAAAATCTGTTGCCGCCGTTAGCACGCCCTTGTTTGCCGCTGTTGCAGCAATAGAACGGGCATCCATAAGTGCCACAGATGCAATCTGTCCGCTCTGCAGCTTGGAGCCTTCCCTGTTGGGGAAGTTTCTGGTCGAGTGGCGGATGCTGAATGCATTGTTGGCAGGAGTATCACCTGCACCAAAGCAGGGACCGCAGAATGCCGTCTTCATCACTGCACCGGTCTCAAGCANNNTTGCNGCGCAGCCATTCTTTATCAGTTCCATATAAACAGGCATGGANGCCGGATAAACACTTAANGTAAATCCATCCGATCCGATATAAGANCCTTTCATAATGTCTGCNGCNGCACANATATTTTCAAANCCGCCGCCTGCNCAACCNGCAATAATTCCCTGATCNACTAAGAGCTTTCCGTTCTTCACTTTATCCTTTAAGGAAAATTCCACTGCNCCGTCTAANGANACTGCNGCCTTTTTCTCCACATCATCAAGGATATCCAGAAGATTTGCATTCAGCTCTTCAATCGTATAGGTGTTGCTGGGATGGAAAGGCATNGCGATCATCGGCTTAATGGTACTAAGGTCAATCTCAATAAAGCCGTCATAATAAGCGATCTGTGCCGGATTNAANTCNTTATANTCTTCACTTCTGCCGTGAATGTCATAAAATTCTTTAATAGNATCATCGGTCTGCCAGATAGAGGATAANCAGGTGGTCTCCGTGGTCATCACGTCAATGCCGATACGGAAATCGGCACTTAAGGATGCTACACCCGGTCCCACAAATTCCATCACTTTATTCTTCACAGCACCGCTGGCAAATACTTCCCCGATTATGGCAAGAGCCACATCCTGAGGTCCTACGCCGGGAACAGGCTCACCGGTCAGGTATACGCCTACCACACCGGGCATATTGATATCATAAGTCTGATTTAACAACTGCTTTACCAGCTCCGGACCGCCTTCGCCCATTGCCATGGTTCCCAAAGCGCCATATCTGGTATGGGAATCGGAGCCAAGGATCATCTTGCCGCCGCCTGTTAGCATCTCTCTCGCAAACTGATGGATTACTGCCTGATGAGGAGGTACATAAACCCCGCCATACTTTTTCGCACAAGTAAGTCCGAACATGTGGTCATCTTCGTTAATGGTTCCGCCTACCGCACACAGGGAATTGTGGCAGTTGGTAAGCACATAGGGAACCGGGAACTTTTCCAGCCCTGACGCCCTTGCGGTCTGGATAATTCCCACAAAGGTAATGTCATGGGAAGTAAGCTTGTCAAACTTAATCTTCAGCTTCTCCATGTTCCCTGATGTATTGTGAGATTCCAAAATCCCATAAGCAATGGTGCCTTTTCTCGCCTCATCTATGGANATATCCTTTCCTGTCTTGTTCTTCACCTGCATGAGCGCTTCGGAACTGTCCGGTACAATTTCTGTGCCGTTTACCAGATATGCGCCTCTTTCATGTACTGATACCATATTTTAGCCTCCTGACCTTATTTTTACATTTGTCTGTGAAATACTGTTATCCATTATAAAGTAAAACCAAAAAGGTTGCAATTGCTATTACCCACAAATGAACCGGGTAGAACACATAAAAGAAATATTGGCAAAACTTCGTCTTTGGNCCCCGCTCCCCGTTATACAAAAGGATAAAAGGGAACACAAGAAACCAGTAAGGCTCACTAAAAGGTAAAAGGATTGCTATGACCTCGATCAATAGATAACCCGCAAACCGGATCANCTTTTTATCCTGGAAAAAATATTCTATAAACATAAATGGAAGTAAGACGCTGCCCCATTCTCCCATGAAAAATCCCATCAGAAAGCAAAGCNCCGAAAGCACATAACAGCATTTTCCATCTATACCCTGCTTTACCTTTCCCCACTGAATCAATGCTATGGCAATGACACCCAGAGCAAGGGTAAAGATAACATTATTCTCTAACGGCCGTCTCCANCCGCTCAGACCAAAATTCCCCAAAACTGTCTTTAGGATTCCNTTACCAACAAACACAATACCCGCAAGNACNGCCAATCGCAGGCAATATTTCTTTAAATTACGGGTTTTACGAATTCCTTCCACTGCAAAGTACGCAAACATAGGGGCTACACATCTGGAAATAATCGTNAAGACAANTGCCAGCCTGTCAGGCACCAGATGTTCAATATAACATATATGGTTCAAAACCATCAGAAACACCATTAACAATTTTAGTTGAAATGCGTTCATGANTTTCAATTTATCCATTACCTCCCCATCTTCCTTCAAATATAGCAGGCAAATTGTANTTAATGTCTATATCGCCGCTACCGGGAAAAACCATGTATCACGGCTATAGGGCAGCATTTCGTCCGCCATGCACAGGATCACTCCCGGCTGGACATCCATTTTTAGCTTTTTCAACACTGAAAAATTTTTGTCAGCATGATCCGGCATTTTTGCTTTCTTTATTTCCACAGGATAAATCTTGTCACCTTCAATAAACAGCAAATCAATTTCCTTCCCGTCAATATCCCGATAATAATACAGATCCGGTCTTTTCCCTGTATGATAATAACTCTTTATAATCTCACTGACCACATATGTCTCAAAAAAAGCCCCATCCATGGCACCATTTTCCAGAGTTTCCGCATTCGGCCACCTGCACAGATATGCCGCGAGACCTGTATCCAAAAAATACACTTTGGGAGTCTTAACCAGCCGGTTTGTAATATTCGTATAATACGGATGTAAAATAAAAATAATTCCGGAGCGTTCCAGAATAGACACCCACTCTTTTGCTGTAGGCGCCGATATGCCAATCGCATTTGCAATCTCACTATATTTCAGTTCCATGGACGTCCTTGCTGCCATATACACCAAAAAATCATAAAAAGCTCCCAGCTTCCCAACCAATGCCAGTTCTTTAATATCACGTTCCAGATAAGTATTGACATAATCCATATAAAAGCGTTCTCTATCCAAATCTGTTGTAATCAGCTTTGGCATTCCGCCCCTGAAAATTTGTTCAAAGATCATATGAACATTCTTAGAATGAAAATTTTGCATCCTGCTGCGGAGATTCGGGAGCGAAGGAAAAAACATATCGGCTTTTCTCCCTTCTATTTCTGCACAAGATAAACCGGACATATCGAAAACGGCGATCCGCCCTGCCAGAGACTCAGATACGTCCTTCATCATTTTAAATTTTTGGGATCCTGTAAGCCAATACATCCCGTTATTATCATCGCCATCCAGCGCTTTTTGATCTACAATCCGTTTCATCTCAATAAGAATAGATGGCACACGTTGGAATTCATCAATCAGGAGAGGATACCCGTAAGTATCAAAAAAAAGTTCCGGGTCTTTCTCCGCCAGCCTCCTTGCATTTCCATCATCCAGTGTAACATAGCGGCGTCCTTCTTCCTTCATATGGTTTAGCATGGTTGATTTTCCCACCTGACGCTGACCGCATACCATCACTACCGGATAATACTTTGACGCCTCTTTGACCTGAACTTCCAAATGCCTTTGAATGTACAATGTTCTTACCTCCAAATTTGATACGAGTAAAATAAACTGTAATTTTATTTTANTCGTATCAATTAAAAGTGTCAATCCGGTATTCACTTTTGCACCCACTATTGTATTATACATAAAAGTCTGGAAAAAAAGATTTACACAAACACCTTCCCTATGATAAAATAATCCGTAATTCCTAGAAAGTTTAACCGGTATATGNGGTTAAACTTTTTTTATTGCAAAATTTTNTGACAACCTCTTAGTAGAAAGGAATTACATATGGATAATAAAGTAACGAATCATGTAAAAAGAAATGTAAAATTAGATTATATCAGTACCTTCATAACGAATTTAAACATGCAAAGCTCCATATGGGTGCTTTATCTTGCATACTGCGGATTAAGCTTAGCCCAAATTGGTCTTGTTGAAGGAATCTATCATGCAACCAGCATCCTGTTTGAGATCCCCTCCGGAGCACTGGCAGATTTACTTGGAAGAAAAAGATGTATGATCTTAAGCAGGATATGCATAGCCATCTCCTGTATGATTATGCTCTTTGCCAAAGGGTTTTGGTTCTTTGCCCTCAGTTTCGTTATTCAGGCATTGGGGAATAACTTAAATTCCGGTTCCGAAGAAGCGCTTATATACGACAGCATGAAATACACCGGACAGGAAGATCAGTATATCAATGTATATGGCAAAATAAATTTCATCATCGAAGTCTCACAGGGAATCGCCACCGTTACAGGCGGAATCCTTGCCGAATTTTCCTACTTTTGGTGCTATGGCGCATGTCTGATCATTGCCGCCCTTGCAATGGTTCCGGTTGCATTTATGGCAGAAGTACCTCTTATTATTTCTTCTGACAATGACTGTACGAAAAAATCGTACAGCCACTCAGCTCGCTGCTCGCAGGAATCGATCCGTCAAATGGTCACTTTCCATTTTAAAACATGCTTTCAGATTCTGAAGTCAGATATCCGCATCCTTAAGATCATCACCTATTACTCTGCGGTTTTTGCCGCGCAAACGCTTTTGTTTTTTTACAGCCAACAATACTATTTTGAAATGGGTTATAATAAAATTCAAATCAGCCTTATCCTACTGATCACCAGTATCCTTTCCTGCGCCGGGGCAGTGGCAAGCGAAAAGCTTTTCCGAAGATTCGGAGAAAAGATAGCATTCATTGGCACTCTTGCAATAGCAATGGCATTTGTAGGATATGGATTCCAAAACATCTTCCTTTCCATAACAGTCTTTTGCATAGCCGGATTTTTTAACTCCGTTCTTTATCCGGTGCAGTCAGAACTGCTGAACAGACTTATCCCGTCCAAGCAGCGGGCAACCTTGATTTCCGTGAACAGCATGTTCTTTTCCATTGCTATGATCCTGCTGTTCCCCCTTGCCGGAATGCTGGCGGATAAATGGGGGCTTACAGCAGTTTTCGTCGGAATAGGGGTTGTGTTACTGATATTTACAATTTGCTGGAATTTCCGGGATAATTGCAAAAAATAACATAGACATTTCTGTATAATAAATAGGAGGGAGTCAATTGCTCCCTCCCGTTTGGTTTTCTTTTATGCAACAGCAAATCCCATCAACCATATACCCCAACAAAAGACAGTGTCGGCGCCACCCTCGCATCCAGAATCCGAATCCGTATTTCCGATGTATCGATCGCATCAATTGGAATAATTTTCTTATACCCGACAACAGTACCCTCATACGCTGTCTGAAATTCACCATGAAGCAATGCCTGTATTTCAAATTTCTCAATTCTCTGGCTGAACAAAATATTTTCTTTGAGCACCAAATATTTCATACAAATGTCTTTTTCCCATTTCAAAGAAATACTGCAGTCAGTGATCCCATCCGGCGTTTTATAGCAGGCTTCATAAGTATCCATTCTGACTTTTTCGATTTCAAAACCTTCCTGATGATCAGATGCTTCAAGCACAGCCAGATCCGCCAAATTCTCCTTGTAGGTTTCTCTGATATAATCCCCCAGCTCCCGAAGCCTTTTGACATCCTTGGCATGAAACAGCCCGTCCCTTGTAGGAGGAATGTTCAGTAAAAAGGTGGCATTTCCGCCAACTGATTTTTCATAGATATCGATCAGTTTGGCCAACGGCTTCACTTGGTCATCCTCCGCTTCATGGTAAAACCAGCCCGGACGGATCGATGTATTCACTTCCGCAGGATACCAGATTAGCTTCTCTTCCCCTTCCAAAATTTCACGACTTCCTAAGTCCAAATCCTGTGCTGCCACTTTCCGCTGCCGGAAAGTCTCTTCATCCTGTTGCTGGCTTTTTGATGCAATCTTTTCTGTATCCCTCATCCTCTCCGGTACAACACTCCATTCGGAGGGTCGTGTTTCCCCAGCTTCATTTCCACACCAACGCACATCCGGACCGCACACACTGATGCAGGCATCCGGCTGTAATCTGCGTACCACTTCATAATACCGATCCCAGTCATAGAATTGCTTTTTCCCGTTAGCGCCTTCCCCGCAGGCACCGTCAAACCATACGGTAAAAATATCCCCATAGTTTGTCAAAAGCTCCGTCAATTGGTTGACAAAATAATCATCGTATACCTCGCCCTGCCCATAGTATTGGCTGTTTCGATCCCATGGAGACAAATATACGCCAAAAGCAAGTCCCGCTTCCCTGCATGCATCCGATACCTCTTTTACAATATCCCCTTTTCCATCCTTATAGGGACTTGCCGCTATCGTATGCTCCGTGTACTTGCTCGGCCACAGGCAAAATCCATCATGATGCTTACATGTTAGAATCAGCCCCTTCATGCCCGCAGCCTTTATGGCATCTGTCCACTGCCTGGCATCCAGCTTTGCCGGATTGAAGATAGACGGGCTTTCTGTCCCGTCTCCCCATTCCTTGTCTGTAAACGTATTCACTGTAAAATGTACAAAGCTGTAGAATTCCATCTGCTGATGCTTTAACTGCCTGCTGCTTGGCACAATCTGTATCAGCCGTTTATCCATATCGGTCATAATCTTTTCACTTTCACTGGTATTCTCTTTTCATCTATACTTTCAGAAGTCCAAAATCATTAACTCAAATTCCCAACATCCTGCACACCTTTTCCATGTCCATCTTCATCTGCACATAGGTTGCGTTCACATTGGAATCACCGGGCGGGGAAATATTGGAATGAATATAACATGTATCCATGCCCGCCAGTTTCGCCCCTTCAATATCACACAGAGCATCATTTCCGATCATGATGCTCTCCTCGGGATCCAGGCAATATGTATCCAACAGGATTTCAAAAAAACGGATATCCGGCTTTTTAACACCATACTCCGAAGATATCATAATTCCATCAAAATACTGGACAATCTCCAGCATATGCAGCTCATATTCCGTAAATATTTTCTGGGCATTCGATAAAAGATAAACTCCTTTTCCTCTTTTCCGAAGTCTTTCAAGCATCTCCTTCACTCCCGGATAAAGGCAAATATATTCTGTAGTCAGGGCACGGAACATCTGCCCTGTGTGAATGGTCAGCTGCTTATCCGATTCCACTCCCTTTTCCCTGTAAAGTCCTTCAAAGACTGTTTCTATCTGAATTTCCGGGTATCCCTCATGGCTTTCTGCGTTCCTTGCGGCTGCTTTTTCTTCCCTGCGCCGCCTGTTGTATGCCACAATATCCCTAGCTAAGATTTCCTCCTGACTTTGAACCAGCCTCCCGTAGGCCTCCTGCAGCTCCCTTGGTGTGTATAACGCATCATGGTATCCGTAAAAAAGAGCCAGCTTTTCCCAGACCGACGGACTGTCCTCCCGGGTATGAATGTCTACCAGAGTTCCATACAGATCAAATATATAGTTTTGGTACATCTCCTCTTTTTACCTCCTCAAGCACTTCATATACCCGAAGGATTTCCCCCACGCTCCATGCCTGGGCATAGCAGCCCCGGGAAAAGGAAGGGTTCTCTCCGTCATAGATCTCCGGCAGTTGTCCAATGCACCCCTCCGCCATGGCACTCTTCAGCACCTCCATCTGATGCTCCACCTTCTCTGCCGCCTCCCTGGAATAGCTGCGGGTTTTCAGATAGGCAAGATAGTAGGCTCCCAAAGGAAACACCCATACTGTCCCCTGATGGTAAGCCAGGTCTCTCTCAATCTGCTCTCCCCCGTATTTGCCGTGAAATTCCGGATCAGACCTTTCAAGAGTCCGAAGTCCCAACGGAGTATACAGTTTTTCAAATACGGTATCCACCACCTGTTTCTCCTGCTCCTGATCTAACATGGTAAAAGGCATGGAAACCGCCCAGATTTGATTGCATCTAATCTGTTCATCCGCCTTCGTACCTGAGAGTACATCCTTAAGGCAGCCTTTCTTTTCATTCCAGAATTTTTCACGAAAGCCCGCCTTTACTTTTTCTGCCAGAACCCCATAATCTCCCTCTTCTCCCAGCATTTTTCCAAATATGTCCATCACACGAAGCGCATTGTACCAGTAAGCATTGATCTCCACCGGCTTCCCGTGGCGGGGTGTAGGCAGGATCTCTCCCACTCTCACATCCATCCATGTAACCTGATCCAACCCTTCTCCCGCTTCAATGAGCCCGTCCTGATCCATGCGGATCCCATAGGCGGTTCCCTTCCGGTACCATTTGATAATCTCCTTCATGACAGGCCATACCTCTTTGATAAACGGGATATCCTCTGTTTTTCTGAAATACAGATATACTCCGTGAATGTATAAAAGTGAAGCATCCACCGTATTATACTGAGGCTCCTTACTCCCCTCCGGAAAAAGATTAGGCATCAGACCATCCTTACAATATGCCGAAAAGGTTTTGAGAATGCTTTTTGCAGCTTCAAGCTGCCCGGCTGCAATGCAGCAGCCTCCCAGCGCGATCATCGTATCCCGTCCCCAGTCCTCAAAAAAGGGGTATCCTGCAAGCAAAGTTTTTCCGCCTGTAGTACTCCTCTCGGTCACAAACTGGTTTGCGCTTTTTACCAGCATGCAGGCTGCTTCCTGCTTCATGCCGGAAGCCCGGACCAACTCCTCCCGATAGGCTGCAGCTTCCCGGATCACCTGATCTGCCGACTCCCGGATCTCTTCCATTCCGAACAGGACTTCCAGCACCCCTTTTCCTTTCCCCGGCACTTCGGCAATGACCTGATGATTCGTCCATGTGCTTCCCTCACTTCTCCTTCCATCGCAGGCATCATATGCGTAATACAGCCCTTCGGAAAGCCTGGGTGAGAAAGAGCGAATCTGCCCGTTGGTCTTAAAAAACATCGTTAGTTCTCCGGAAACGATTCTGCCCTCTTTCAGCACAAATTTCTGTCCGGGAGCTGTCTTTTCCCCTTTGGGAACAAACTGCAGATGTGGAGTCACCTTAAGTATCACTCTTTCCGAAGTCCTGTTTTCTATTTCGTATTTCACGGCCACCAGGTTTTTTCCCTGCTTCATGGCAATCCTTTTTATGATTTCCACCCCGTCCAGATGGTAAGTCCACTCCGGATAATCCTCAAAACTAAATGCCGATAGATACCGATATCCCTCCTCGCTCTGCGCAGAATTCAGATATTCCTGCCCTGAAAGATGCACACATTTATCTGCCCGCTCCAACTCTTCTTCCAATCTGTGAATCATATTATAGCGATGATTCGGCGGCTCAACACAGGCCATCAACAGCGCATGGTCATTCCGGGTGGCAGAACCTGTTATCGTGCCAGACGAAAAACCACCCAATCCATTTGTCAACAGATAACAGTTTTCTTCCCCCCGCTCTCTGGTATTCCAGTTTTGTTTCCCGTAAATAAATCTCATTGTCTTCTTGATAACCTATTCCTTTAATGCTTTTTGAATCTCTTCAATCACAATCTTAAGCGCCTTGATCCTCGCATACTTCTTATCCACTGACTCCAAAATGTGCCAGGGTGCATAAGAGGTACTGGTCTTCTCTATCATTTCATCCACTGCTTCCTCATATACATCCCACTTTGCCCGATTCCGCCAGTCTTCATCCGTAATCTTCCACCGCTTTTCCGGTGTGTCACGCCTGTTTTCAAACCGCTCAAGCTGAGTATCTTTGTCAATCTGAACCCAGAATTTGATAATCACAGCACCCCAGTCATGAAGTTCTTTCTCAAATTCGTTCATCTCGTTATAAGCACGTTTCCAATCGTTTTCACTGCAAAAACCTTCCAGCCGTTCCACCATCACGCGCCCATACCAGCTTCTGTCAAAAATAGCTATATGACCTGTCTTGGGAAGTCTGGTCCAAAACCGCCATAGATAATGCCTTGCCTTTTCATGGGGCTCAGGGCTGGCGATCGGATGAACCTCAAATCCTCTGGGATCAAGGGCTTCTGTGATACGTTTGATATTTCCGCCCTTTCCCGCCGCATCCCAGCCTTCATATAAAATGACTACCGGAACTTTCATTCTGTATAACCGGTTATGAAGTTCCTGCAATTGAGACTGTAAGCGTTTCAACTCCGATTTATATTCACCCTCTTCTATCGTCTGGTCAAGAGCTATCTCCGAAAGCTTCGGCATTTTTACCAGAGGAAAAACATTTTGTAAAAGCGGCACCGCAAGACTCTGGTTCTGCAACGCAATCTCGATCCCCTGGGTAAGAATTTCCAACGCCTGAAGCTCCGCCCATTTTTGGGACTTAGCGTCGATCACATACCAAGGTGCAGACGGTGCATGAGTATCTTCCAGATACCTGTCAAAAACAAGCTCACATTTCTCATAATGTTTATTCTGCCATCTGTCATCCTCGCTGACCCGCCATTTGGTATCAATATTTCCCGTCAGCTCCTTGATCCTCTTCTTTTGCTCCTTCTGACTGATATGACAGAAAAATTTGATCACCAGATAGCCGTTGTCCGTGAGCTGCCTTTCAAACCGTCTGATGCTGTCAATCCTCTGCTCATAGGTTTTCTGACTAATTCCACCATGGAGACACATTCCGGTCAGTTCATCCATCCACCCGGAATCCAAAAACATAAACTTCCCGGCTTCCGGTATTTTACTGAAATACCGGCACAGAAAGGGTTTTCTCTGCTCCTCTTCACTTGGCCGGTCCATAGGGGCCACCTTAAAAAACCTTGGATCAATATTCTGAATCAGATCCCCGATCAGGCTCCCCTTGCCTGCTGTCCCCCAGCCTTCTACCAATACCAGTACCGGAACCTTGTGATCCTTAAGCAGCATCTGCTGACCGGCAAGCTTTTCCCTTGCCCTTTTTAAGCGCTGCTTCAGATCTTCCTCTTCCGGTTTTTCCATGTATTGTACGTTTTTTAACATACACATCCCTCCCAAAGCTTTTAAGTTATAAAATCACAAACAACAGCAAGATAACTACAATCAATGCTGCCACACAGCCAAATGCAATAATACCTGCTTTTCTTTTTGCCGGGCTGATCGGCATATCAGCTTCTCTTCTGCGGTCACTCTCCAGCAAATTAACTTCCCTTGCCATCTCCCGCATGACATTATCGCCTCTTCCCGGATTTATCCCCATTTTACCCTCTCCTTTCTGTACATTAATAAAACGAAATACCATTATTAATATAGTATAACATAAAACACGTTCAAATAGGCAAGTCGTTTGCAATATACTCATGTTTTTGCAGAAACGAAATATTGATAAATTGCTTATCCTATCAAACTATGACATAATGATGTCACAGTTTATTTGCTGCAACATTATAAAGGAGGATTTCTTATGCCGCCCATCAGTATCTTAGTAAAACCTGCATCCGGATTATGTAATCTGCGCTGTCACTACTGTTTTTATGCAGACGAAATGGAAAACCGCTCCCAGCCCTCCTATGGAATTATGTCAGATGAGGCTCTGGAAGCTGTTATACAAAAAACTCTCGCCTTTGCACAGGGCTCCTGCAGCATCACTTTTCAGGGCGGAGAACCCACTTTGACAGGTTTGGACTTTTACCGGAAATGTCTTAAACTTGAGGAAAAGTATAATGTCAATCAAATTCCTGTTTCCCACTCCCTTCAGACCAACGGCTATTTGCTGGACGAAGAATGGTGCCGCTTTTTTGCGGAAAATAAGTTTCTGGTGGGTCTGTCCCTGGATGGAATAAAGTCCGCCCATGATGCCTACCGAAAAGATTCTTCCAGAGAGGATACCTACTTCCATACGCTGCATGCCGCACAACTTTTGCAGCAGGCGGGGGTGGAATTTAACATCCTGACCGTAGTCAACAAAAGAACCGCTTCCAAGATAGACAAAATCTATCATTTTTATCAAAAGCAGGGGTTTTACTGGCAGCAATACATAGCCTGTCTGGATCCCATCGGAGAACATGCCGGAAAACAGGATTATTCCCTTACCCCCGATGCATACGGGCATTTTTTGATTGACCTGTTCCGGCTATGGTCACTGGATCTGTTTAAGGGAAAACAGCCCTATATCCGCCAGTTTGAAAATTATATAGGAATTCTTTTGGGAAAATATCCGGAATCCTGCGAACAGCGTGGGGTGTGTACCTTCCAGAATGTAGTGGAAGCAGACGGAAGCGTATACCCTTGTGATTTTTATGTGTTGGACGAATATAAACTTGGAAATTTAAAAGAAGATAATTTTGTACAGATTGAAGATCGGAGGAAGCAGAGTCTCTTTATACAGCAATCTCTGAACCACACCCAAAAATGTCAAAACTGCCGCTATTTTTTCATTTGTAGAGGCGGCTGCCGCAGACACAGACAACTGCCGGGAACTAAGAACGGGGAAAATTATTTTTGCAGATCCTATCAGATGTTTTTTGATGCCTGTCTGCCAAAGCTTCAGGAAATAGCTCTCCGTTGTTCCCATTCCTGAAACAATTCAAAAAGCAGAAATGTCTATATTTGCCGCATAATAAAACATGGAATTCATTTTCAGGCTTGTTATACTTGCTTCATATAGAAAAGATCAGCTGCTTTTCGGAAAGGAGTACAGTTATCAAATGAAATTCCTTGTAATTATTCTAGTATGTTTCTTTTCATCCATTGTCGGTTCCATCTGCGGAATCGGCGGTGGGGTCATCATTAAGCCTGTACTGGATGCCACCGGTCTCATGCCGGTGACCACAATTTCTTTTTTGTCCGGCTGTACTGTTTTGTCCATGTCCTTTGTATCCTTATATAAGAATTTAAAGGCGCCCGGGGATTCTTCCTTTGACCGGGTATTTGCCTCGGTTTTGGCTTTTGGAGCTGTCATAGGCGGGATCCTTGGCAAAGACCTCTATCAAGACCTGATAGGCAAACTGCCCAATACGGATGGGGTGGGCGCCGTACAGTCCGCTGTCCTCGCCGTTATAACGCTGGGAACTTTAGTTTATACCCTGTTTAAAAAAAGGATTCCCACCAGGCGGATCTCAAACAAACTGACTGTGCTTTTGATCGGCATCTTTCTCGGTGTTTTATCCTCCTTTTTGGGCATTGGCGGCGGGCCTGTAAATCTGGTGGCACTATCTTATTTTTTTTCCATGGCTGCAAAGCAGTCCGCCATGTATTCCATTTATACCATTCTCTTTTCGCAGATTTCCAGCCTTCTTTTTACCCTGTGGAAAGGAACTGTCCCTCCCTTTCAGCTCCCGATGCTGCTTCTGATGATTCTGTGCGGAATTTTTGGCGGCTATGCCGGAAGTAAAATAAACCGTCGTTTAGACGACCACATGGTCGATAAATTATTTACAGGCATCATGTCTCTGATTATCGGCATCTGCTTCTCCAACATTCTGCGCTATCTGTGATTTGCGGAAACCTGTTTAAGACTCTGTCCACCACTTTGGCGTATTTTGTTTAAGGCTATCCTGCAAAAACTGTTTCGGAGGCACTCCCGTAAATTTTTTAAACACTCTGCTGAAATACAGGGGATCCTCAAATCCTACCAGCGCGGAAACGACGGAAACGCTCATGGTGTTTGTAAAAAGCAGATCTTTAGCTCTTTCAATCCGCAGTTCATTCAAAAAATGCATCGGCGCCGCACCCGTATAGCTTTTAAAGGTATGTGAAAAGTAACTTTCACTCAGCTTACAGTAATCCGCCATAGACGCAATGCTCCATGGCTCCTGATAACTCTGGTTCAGTTTCATGATCAGCCGGTCGATTGAAAAGTGATCCTCCGGTATCTGTGTTCCCTGACTGCCAAAACGGCAGATCAGCGCAAGCATTTTATAGAAACTGCTGATGACCACGTCATTGTAAAGTGCTTTTTTGAGCTGCAATTCCGTTATGATCTCCTGAAATAAAATCTTCACGGAAAGGTTCTCGCCGATATAGCAATTTCCGATTTCGTATTTCCTCAAAATCTCATCACATGCCGTCCCGGTGAAATGGATCCAGTATACTTCCGGGTTATCGTCGGCATAGTAAGCATAAACCTGAGGCTCCGCCGGACGAAACAAAAGAATATTGCCTGCCGGAATATTCACCCACTGCCCGTCAAGAAGATAATGTCCCATCCCTTTATATAAATATATGATCTGGTAATCAAGACGCCCGTCCGTGCGCTGCTGGGAATAATCCTTTGTTTTAAACACCTGCCAGCCGCAGCAGTTTACCACTATAGGATTTTCTGTATCCTCATATCCTATCGCACGCCGGCGGTTTCTCAAATGCCCGGATACATTGATCATCCCTTTCCCTCCCTTCGCACGTTTCTAAATTGCTTACATTTTAACATTCCAAAGCCGAAAAATCCATATGCAAAGCATAGTAATACATAGACTTTCCAACACGGAAAGATATACTAAAAGCAAGATGATTACTGCAAGAAAAGGAGAAAAAAATTGAAAAGACAAATTGTATTTCTGATGACAGACACAACAAGAAAAGATATGCTTGGCTGCTACGGAAATCCCGCCATGAAAACGCCGAATCTGGATCAGTTGGCCGCAGAGGGCATACGATACGAAAATGCCTATACCTGTCAGCCGGTATGCGGTCCTGCACGAAGCGCAATTTTCACAGGGACTTTCCCTCACACCAACGGAATGGTGACCAACAGCATTGCCATGGGCGCCAACGTAAAAACCATCGGTCAGCGGCTTCATGACAACGGCATTGAATGCGGTTACATCGGGAAATGGCATTTGGACGGCGGAGATTATTTTGGTCTGGGAATCTGTCCGGATGGCTGGAATCCGGATTATTGGTATGATATGAAATGCTATCTGGAAGAATTGACCGAAGAGGAACGCATCCGTTCCCGGAATCCTATGGAATCTTATCAGGAAGATTTTTCAGAATCTTTTACCTATGCCCACAGGTGCTCTGACCGTGCACTGCGGTTCATTGATGCGTACAAAGATCAGGATTTTTTTCTGGCTGTGTCTTACGATGAACCTCACGGTCCTTCTCT
Source organism: Lachnospiraceae bacterium (assembly GCA_014804285.1). Taxonomy (GTDB): domain Bacteria; phylum Bacillota; class Clostridia; order Lachnospirales; family Lachnospiraceae; genus Suilimivivens. Next base: position 40,100 of record JAAVAA010000037.1, read on the forward strand.
GTGCCCTGCTCCTTACAACACCATGTATGATAATTTTCAATTTGAAAGCTGCCCTTCTTTTCAGGACGACCTGAGCAAAAAGCCTTTTATGCAGCAGATCTGGGCAGGTAAAAACATAGACGCTTCGGAAGAAGAAATCAATCACCCTTCCAGATCACTGTCTCTTTTTTTGGGCTGTAACTCCTATGTGGATTACGAGATTGGCCGCGTCCTTGATGAAATCAAAAGGTTAATTCCAAACGCTATGGTTATTTTTACCTCCGATCACGGAGATATGCTGGGCGCTCATCGGCTGTTTTCCAAAAATGCCACCGCCTATAAAGAGGTTGCCAATATTCCTCTTCTGATTAAGGGAGGCGCCGAGAACTGCGTCTTGCACACACCCGCTTCCCATATCGACCTGGCTCCCACGATCATGGAATACTTTGATCTCCCTATCCCCAAACTGCTTGAAGGAAAAAGCATGCTTTCCCAGATCAAAGATCCTTCAAAACCCGTAAATGACGTTGTCTTTATGGAATTTACAAGATATGAAGTGGATCATGACGGATTCGGCGGACTTCAGATCATGCGTGCCGTTATTTCCGATAAATACAAGCTGGTGATCCACCTTCTGGATAGCGACGAGTTCTATGACCTTGAAGCAGATCCTTATGAGGTCAACAATTTGATTTCTGATGAAAATTATCAAACTGCACGAAACGAACTCCATGACCGTCTGCTTGCCCATATGAACGAAACCCGGGATCTGTACAGAGGATACCAGTGGAGAATGCGCCCATGGCGGAAGGGATTTGTACCTGTATGGGATAACGACGGCTATACCAGACAAAGGGAAAATGAAGAGTATGAACCCCGACAGTTGGATTATGATACCGGGCTGCCCATGGAAACAGCCGTCCGAAAAAAGAAAATGTAATTATGAGGGACTTTTCCTGTCATCTGATTTGCCCGCCCATAGCGGGCAAATCGGAAAACAGCACCTACTTAAGCACCAGCACCGAATAGCCGGGCATTTTTGCCATTCCGCCTTCCAAGGTAATCTGCTCTTGTCCCGTAGCAAACATTGCCCGGACTTCGGTTTCATCGCCCACAGCGCTTCCATTAAGTGTAATGCCGCTTAAATCCACCTCTTCTGTCTCCGAACCTGTCACAAATACAAGAAGGACTTCGGAACCGTCATAAGTCTTACGCAGCACACACACCGTGTCTTTCGACACACCTTCCAGATACTCTGCCGTTCCTCTGGCAATCTCCGGATTCTGGTTTCTAACTTTGATCACCTTTTTATAAAAATGGTATATAGAATCATCATCTGTCTGTTGTTCTTCCAGACTTTCAAACTTCATTTTCACTGCATCCATATCGGCAGGTCCGCGGCACATGCCTTCCGCATCAGCATCCATGCTCCAATACATAGGCGCACGCTTATTTTCGTCCTTGCCGGAACCTTTCATTCCCAGTTCCTCTCCATAATAAATGAAAGCCGATCCGCTCATAAACAGATTCATTGCCGCTGCCAGCTTTGTCTGATTGGCGGAATAATCCCCGGCATAATAACCAGCGCTTCTCCCTAAATCATGATTCGTATAAAAAGGCGCGTCAATATAGTTTTCATTATAGGAACCGTAAACCTCCTTCAAAGATGCCACTGCCTCTCCATATCTGGAAGCCGGAGCACCGTTTAGCACCTTAGAGATGATTCCATCTTTATCCGCAAAGGCAAAATCAAAAATACTGTCAATACCGCTTGCATAATAAGGCGCATACTCTGTCATCGGCAGCCACGCTTCTCCCACCAGATACGCGTCTTCCTTCTGTGATTTAACCGTATCAGTCAGCCATGACAAAAATTCAACATTTGCCTGCGGCGCTCCGCTGTAATATTCTTTTACCGCATCCAGACGGAATCCTCCTATACCCATATCAAGCCAAAAGTCCGTAATCTCTGAAATTTCTTTTTTCAATGCTTCACAATCCAGATTCAAATCGGGCATCTCAGACCAGAACTGAGCCTCATAATACCATTCTGTGCCTTCTACTGCATAGTAACCGCCGCTCTGTTCTTTAGAAAAATGATAGTAATCAAAATAGGGACAGTCTTCGGCATCCGGTTCCCCATCCCCTAGTTCCTGCAAATAGGTATACGCTTCCTTAAACCACGGATTCTGTGACGAACTGTGGTTTAATACAAGATCCATGATGACCTTGATCCCACGCTTATCACATTCGGCAAGCAGTTCTTTAAAATCTTCCATCGTACCATATGTTTCATCAATTGCATAATAATCCGCCACATCATATTTATGATAAGTAGGGGAAGGATTCACCGGCATCAGCCAGATACCGTTACAGCCTAAATCTGTATCTGTCGTATCATCTCCATCGTTGATATAATCCAGCTTAGAGATTAATCCCTGTAAGTCTCCGACTCCATCTCCGTCACTGTCACAAAAGGAATAAACAAACACTTCGTAGTAAGTCCGGTAATTATCGTCGATCATATTAAGAGGGATCGTATCTGTCACATCTTCTACAACACTTCCTGCACCGTCTTCCGAATTTTCAAGCACGGGCGTTGTCCCATTGTCCGCATTTGCTCCGCACCCTGCCAGAAGTATCGCTGCTGACAGTATAAATGAAGTTATTTTTATGTCGATTCCATTTCTTTTTCTCATAATCTCCGATTCCCTTCTTATATAACCAATATCTGAATACCATTTTGCGCAATCAAACAGGCTGCGCATCCATACACAGCCTGTCGTTTTGTCATTTATTAGCCCTTTACAGAACCGCCTGTAATACCTTCTACATAACATTTCTGCATAATTACAAACAGGATTGAGATTGGAATCGCTATGATAACACCACCAGCACAGAATACTGAGAAGTATTTATTGATCATAGACTTTCCTAACATGTTGAACAGTCCGATTGCTACTGTCCAGTCAGTTGCCACGCCGGAATTAAGCATAAGCTTTGCAAATACAAAGTCACCCCAAGGCGCTAAGAACGCATTGATAACCGTGTAGACGATGATCGGCTTCGACAGCGGGATAATAACTGACCAGAAGATCTTCGCTTCAGAAGCCCCCTCAAGTCTCGCCGCTTCGCTCAAAGATATGGAAATCGTATCCATAAAGCCTTTACAAATCAGATAACCGAGTCCCGCACCCGCGGAGTACACGATAATCATACCGAGATGGCTATTGGTCAATCCTATCGTCTTTAGAATAAAGTAAATAGCGATCATGGACAGCACACCCGGAAACATATTTAAGATGATACTGAAACTCATCAATCCTTTTCTGCCTGTGAAACGCAACTTACTCATTGTGTAAGATACCATCAATACAAGAATGGTAGAAATCAGGCATGAGAAGATTGCAATAACCAGTGTGTTAAGGAACCACCTGTTATATTGCACAATTGAATCCGAACGCAGGAACAACTGTGCGTAGTTATCCAATGTCCACGTCTCCGGGAAGAAATGGGAAGTATTAATACCCTTATATCCGCTAAACGATGTGACAAACAGCCAAAGAATCGGAATCAGCCAAACCACTGCCAGGAAAAGTAAAATAAAATGTCTTATAATAGATTTTATCGCCTTTTTCATTATTGAAACTCCTCCTCCTTGTCTCCTTTAATCGTTCTGGTAAATGTTACCAGTGTAAACGCTGCACAGATGATGAATACAATAATACCTATAACGGATGCCATCTTATAGTTATAGTACTCATTCGTCAAACGGAACAACCATGTTACCAGCAGATCGACTTCCTTGGCATTAGAGTTTGCAAGAAGCTGATCGCTTGTAACAAATACATCCTGCGTTAACAGGTAGATAACGTTGAAGTTATTGATATTCTTGACAAAATCTGTGATCAGACTCGGTCCTGTTACAAACAACACATAAGGCATCGTAATCTTGATGAATATCTGCATAGGATTTGCGCCGTCAATCCTTGCGCTTTCGATCTGATCTTCCGGTATGTTCATAAGCACACCTGTCGCAACCAGCATCTGATACGGTATACCGATCCAGATATTGATGATAACGATCATCACCTTTGCCCATCCGGGATTTGTCAGGAATGGAATATAACTCAGATTAGCCGGTACAAGTCCGATATTCTTCAAAAAGTCCGTAACCCCGATACTGTTACAGAACGTATTAACGATACCACTGTCCGCAAAGAAGTTACGAACCAAAAGCAAGGTTACGAACTGCGGCACAGCAATCGCTACAATAAAAAGCGTCCTCCAAAACTTCGGAAGCTTCGTCTTCTTATCATTGATAAACTTTGCCAGCAAAATACCGCCTATAAATGTGGTAAATGTAGCAAGTACCGCCCACTCCAGTGTCCATACGAGAACCTTTTTAAAAGAATACCCGAAGGTAACCGTCACGGAACTGGTGAATAAGTTCTTAAAATTTGACCATCCTACCCATGTAAATAATGCATTAGGAGGCATATGCTGCTGATCATAGTTTGTGAACGCTACCGCAATAAGGACTAAGATCGGCAGGATATTCATGATAATGATACCAATTGCCGGTAATGTCAGCAAAGTAATATGAAATTTTTCATTAAACATCGTCCGCACATCTTCACGGAAGGTATTGATATGTTCTCCATTCTCCTGTTTCTGCTGCAGACGATATACTGCCTTCATGTTTGAAATATAGAAAATAACAAAAACAAAAATGATAAATAATGCAATAATGGAATTTAAAAGAATCAGGAATGAGTTATCATAATCATTCACTGTACTAGTCATAGTCAGCGGATCAAAAACCTGCTCAAACTGTACCGTACCAAGCGTCCCAAACTTAGCGAGATTTGGAGCTGCGTATCCAATACACAGTACTATAAACAAAACCTCTACCAGACACATGATGATACCGTTAATTATCTGTTTTCTGGCAAAATAGCCCGCACCCATCAATACTGCCGATAGCTTTACCCCAATATCTCCCTTGACAAAGGCGGCTCCAAAATCTTTAAAATAATTTCCTATTGCATCTAATGCCTTTTTCATACGAAACTCCTCTCAGAAGCAAATATTTTATGCTATGTGAGCACTTTACCTACTATTTATGAAAGAAATACTTTCTTTTAGAAAAAGGGGTGAGTGAATGTACACCCACCCCAACTATACTTTATTTATTCTACAGGTGCTGTGATACCTTCTACTGTAGTATCAAGCAGTGTCTGTAAATCTGTACCATCCGGATTACCGGAAGCTAAGATCTGTCCTAATGTCTCTGCGGGAGACCAGAAGTTGCCGCCTACACGCTGAGGTGTTGCGTATGCTGCCTGAGCCGCAAGTGCCGCGATAGCCGGATTTGACTGAACTGCGTCAGAAGATGCTGCCGTAATGTTTGCAGGTCCAAGACCTCTTGTTTCAAATCTTGCTGCCTGAGCCTCTTCGTTTGTTAAGAACTCTGCCAGAAGCATAGCCCATCCTAAGTTAGCGGAGTGAGGATTAACACCTACCAGTTTGTATCCTGAATAAGAGGACATCTGGCAATCTTTACCGCCTGCATTGAAAGTGGGAAGCTTGCATGCTGCATAGTTATCTCCCCATGCTTCCTGTGCTGTTTCTGCTCTCCATGTACCGTTTACACATGCAACAACATTTCCTTCCGCGATCTGGGTAGCCATATCCTCGTCACCCATATCAACAAATACATTAGAAGCCGTCAGATCAATGATAGCCTGAGCTACATCAGTACCGCCTGCCGCATTCCATGTACATGTATTTGTCATACCGTCTGCATTTAAGCTAAGCTCTAAGCCTGCGCCCTGGAAGAATGAATAGATATACCAACCGTTAGAGATATCCATTGCGATTTTCTTGCCTGCTGCGTCAGCAACTTCAATCATCTTCTCTAAGGACTTTACATCATCCGCTGTAAATACGGAAGAATCATAGAACATGAAGTAACCGTTATCTGCTGTCATCGGATATGCATATAATTTGCCATCTACGGTAGCTGCCTCAACAGCACCGCCAGCGTTCTCTGCTGCCACATCGTATGTGTAGTGAGCCGCTACTTCCTGTAATGCGCCTGCCTGTACGAGCTCGTTGATCTGATCGTCAGCGAATGCATATACATCTGCTGCTGCCTCAATGTCGGTCAATACAGTATCTTTAGCTGTAGACTCTGACTCAGCGCCCAATGTAATATCAAATGTTACATCAGGGTATGCTGCCTTGAAATTATCAAGCAGTGTGTTTGTAAAATCCTGATCTTCCTCAGATGCCCATACTCTCATTGTAACCGTACCTGTCGTATTCGCGATCAAGGTATCGACCGGGCTTCCGGATGCATCTGCTGCCGGAGCTGTTTCGTCCTCTGCCTGAGCCGCATCGTCTGTTGCCGGAGCTGCTTCATCTGTTGCCGGGCTGTCTGTTGCCGGGCTGCCTGCTGCGTCATTGCCTGATTTACCGCAACCTGCAAGACAGCTGACTACCATTGCTGTTGCCAGTAATGTTGCCAAAACTTTCTTCTTCATAATGTTTTTCCTCTCTCTTTCTGATTTAGCGAGGAACCCCTGCTAAATCTTATTTACTTTTGAGTTTCTATATAAAACGTGCTGCCACGTCCTATATCAAATCAATTTAGCGCTGCCAAGGCTAGCGGCGGTACAGCGCCGTCTGTGTGCGAATCCAGCTTCTGCGTTCTTCCGGAAGCAATTTATCCGAGAAACGCCATTTCCAGTTCACTCCTATTGTGGAAGGACGATTCATTCTCGCTTCACTGTCAAGCTGTAGAATATCCTGCATCTGCAAGATCACCACATCCGCTATGCTGGAGTATGCCGTCCGGATCATAGCATCGGATATCTGTTCCTTACTGTCTATATTTAAATAAGAATACATATATGCGAGCTCATAGTCCGTACAGTCCCGATAATGACCGACGATCGTATCATTGTCATGAGTTCCCGCGTAGAGTACTGTATTGGTATCTGTATAATTGTGCGGAAGATATTCGTTATCCGCCTTTCCGTCGAAAGCAAATAGCAATACTTTCATGTCCGGCCAGCCCATCTTCCTGATCAATTTGTTGACTCCCGGAAGTACAGTTCCCATATTCTCCGCGATAATCTTCTTGTTGCCGACGGCTTCCTCAACCGCATCAGCCAACTTCCTGCCGGGTCCCTTTGACCATCTCCCTTTACGGATATCCGGCTCCCCCGCCTCTATACTAAAATACTTGACCGCTCCTAAAAAATGATCAAGCTTAATAACATCGAATAACGCTGCCTGATGCTCAATTCTGGTTCTCCACCAACTAAAACCGTCCGCTTCCATGGCATCCCAATCATAAATCGGATTTCCCCAGATCTGTCCGTTTTCTGAAAAGTTATCCGGCGGACAAGCCGCTACCCGAAGCATGCTGCCCTGTGCGTCCAGCAGAAACAGATTCTGGTGTACCCACACATCCACACTGTCATAAGCAACATAAAAGGGTACATCACCGATTATCTGAATGCCTTTTTTGTTCGCATATTCCTTTAGTTCATTCCACTGCCTATAAAACTCGTACTGACAAAACTTCCAGAAAGAAATCTGGTGTGACAACTGATCTCGGTACTGTATTAATACCTCTTCATGTCTGCTGCGCAGCGCTTCTTCCCACTCATACCATGCCTTGTTGTCAAAACGATACTTAAGTGCCATGTAAAGACTATAATCTTCCAGCCAGCTTCTGCTCTCATCGCAAAATGTCATGTACTGCCCATCTCTACAATCAAACCGTTCAAAAGCTGTCTGTAGAACCTTGTATCGGTTCTGATATAATACAGAATAATCTATGCTTTCGTCATTTGTACCCCAGGAATATGAATTAACCTCTTCCCGCAGCAGCAATCCGTCCCTGATCAGCGCTTCCAGATCAATATAATATGGATTACCGGCAAAAAGCGAAATAGACTGAAACGGGCTGTCTCCTACTGTGAGCGGTCCCATCGGCAGTATCTGCCAATATTTCTGTTTAAGATCCGCCAGCAGGTCTATAAATTTGAAAGCCGCATTGCCAAAGGTTCCTATCCCGTATGCAGAGGGCAGACTGGATATCGGTAATAATATTCCCGCTCCCCTTGTTAATGTTTTTGCTTTCACATTCCCCTCCCCTATCAGCGAAAACACACTTAATAATTTTCGTAAACTTTCGTATCTGAGATTAACTTACCACTAAATCATGCGTTTTGTCAATAAAGAAATGCTTTTAATGGATTTTTTTCCTATCTGCACTATTTTTATGCATTATATTTGTAGGTTTTTAACAAAATGTCGAAAATTTTCGAAAATTTATAAATCATGTCTTGAATTTACATTTGTTTTCTTCTATTCTTAATATACTAATGTATTGAGGTGAGGTATTCTTATGGCTACAATCAAAGACATCGCCAACCAGCTCGGTGTATCTGTCAGCACGGTATCCAAAGGCTTGAACGGCGCCAGCGATATCAGTGAGTCCCTGCGCCAGTCCGTACTGAACACAGCAGTAGAGTTAGGTTATACTACCAGACAAATGCGTGGAAAAGACCGAAGAAAGCTCTGCATTTTTGTAGAAAATATGGACTACGAAAGCCCTGAACAATTCGGCTACGAAATCATCCTTGGATTCCGTCAGTCTGCTGTTCGGGAAAATTATGATGTCACGGTAACCCCTGTCACGCCGCTTTTTCAATCCACAGAAAAATACGATACCTACATGCTGAAGAACGGTTATGTAGGCGCTTTCATGGTCGGTTATGCCCTGCAGGACGATTGGATGGCACAATTTAACACTACCAACATCCCTACAATTCTTTTGGATAACTACATTAAGAAAAACCCTGCCGTTGGCTATATAGGCACCGATAGCTTTGAGGGCATCGATGATGCCATCGTTCATCTGATGAATCTTGGTCACAGCCGAATTGCCCTGATCAACGGTTCCCGTAATTCCATGATCTCCGAACAACGCCGACAGGCTTATATCGACAGTATGACCGCTCACAATCTGCCCTTCAGCGAAGCCACTATGCCCTACGGTTATTATGTGGCAGATGCCGCCAAAGATCATGTAAGTACTCTGCTATCCATGGGCATTACCGCGATTCTGTGTTGCAACGACCTTATGGCATCCGGTGTACTGACCGAATGCAGGCTGCGGGGATGCCGCGTACCGGAGGATGTCAGCGTCATAGGTTTTGACGATCTTCCGCTTTCCTCTAAGCTTACGCCGCCGCTCACCACAATCCGCCAGGACAGACTGGAACTGGGCATGTGTGGTTTCTATGCGCTCAATTCGCTAATCAACCGTGTCCCCATCAGCCGGACATTGCTGCGTCCTCAATTGATTGTGAGAGGTTCTACCGCCGGTGCTCCGGAATGATCTGGTATGTTATCAGACTTCCCGGTCATCATGAAGGATCATAATCCCGTATTACTTCTAACGCCGGCAGCGCATGTCCATCATAGTCAAAGAGCGCCTGATTCGCCCACTCATTGCCAAAGAGACGACCCTTTTCTTCAATATATTCCAACGCTCCCTCCGTAGCCCAGCCTGAACCGGCTACTGGAATCCATGCGGCTTCCCAGTAGAAAAATCCACCGCATTTATGATCAGGCACTTGATCAATCACATCGAACAATGCCTTCATAAAATCCTTCTGTCCCTCTTTACTCATAGGAAATGAAATCTTCTCCACAAGTTCGGGCTTTGTGGCATATCCGTTGCGCTCGTCCGGCGCTAACTTCTCATATTCAGCATAATCCTCCATGGTAAATCCCATGGAAACCTCTGCGATCATCAGTTCTTTGCCGTAGCGTACTGCCAGATCATTCATATTATTTTGCAGATCTTCTAAAGTACCGTGCCAGAATGGGTAATAGGACAACCCAATGATCTGGAAATCCTCCCCTCGCTCCATGTAGTGATCGAACCAATCCCTGTACATAGCGGCATTTCCACCGTTATCCAAATGGATCATAATGGGCATTTCCGCATCTACTGCCCTCACGCCGCGAATACCGGCGCTGACAAAACGCGCCAGATTATCATAATTTGGCACTTGCCCCAGAGGCCACAGCATTCCATTTGTCAATTCATTTCCCACTTGAATCAGGTTCGGATATGCTCCCGCCTCTTTCATGGCAAGCAGCGTGTCCTTCGTAAAGGTATAGACCGCCTTTTCCAGTTGGTCCACATCCATGCCGCGCCACGCTTTAGGAACTCTCTGTTTCCCCGGATCAGCCCAGAAATCACTGTAATGAAGATTAAGCAGAACTTCCATACCATGCGCCTGCGCACGTTTCGCAAGTTCTATCGTTACAGGCAGGTCATTGGTACCTGCTCCATAGGGCGTCCCATCCTCCGTATAAGGGTCATTCCACATTCTTAAGCGAACCGCATTGACTCCGTAGCTTTGCAATATATCAAAAACATCTTTTTCGACGCCGTGGTCATAAAATCTGCCGCCAAGGCGTTCCACTTCCAAGACCGTGGACAAGTCCATACCCTTATAGAATTTCATTAGCTTTACCTTTCTCAGTCTCTTTTTTCAATCAAAATCAAACTTCGTAAATCTCTTCATAGCATCCTTGTACCGAAAACGCACCAGCTCGTTTTTCTCAAGCACATCCTCTTCCGTCCCTACATACTGACAACGAATGCAGTGGTATTCCTTTTTATCCTTATCATAAAACATATCAATATCTAAGTCTCTCATGAAGCAGGAGGGACACCTGTAATTTAATTTGCCTTTGCCAGATTGAGCCATGTCGCAAATACCTCCTTATCT
>JAAVAA010000038.1 GCA_014804285.1 Lachnospiraceae bacterium
GCACTTAGTGAGGTTTTTTCGAACTTAGTGCTGTTACGCTTTTTATAGAACGAGAGTGTGGCGACGTAGAATTTGATTTCTATCCGGGTTTTTATATTGATCTCTGTATCCCAGCTAAATGTTAATTTATGACTGCATCCTCTCCATCAATTTTTCCCTTGCGCTTTTTTCCTCTTCAACCCCCAGTGCCTTGTTCAGCATTGACGTAAAGAATTCATCGACCCACGCAAAGGAATTAAGCACTCCGTCAAGTTCCCACTCCGCCTCCGGGCTCATCTGCATATTGGAGTCGTTGACCGTAAACTTTTCATTGCTTTCCGAACTGAAATGTTCCTCAAAGGTTGCCGCCATATAACGCACACCACCGTGAATATCATAATCAGTTCCATATCCCACAAACTCCGCCTGAATATGGTCGGTAAGCTTTAGTCCCACGCAGATGGAATACTTTAAATTCGGGTAATCAGCGCTTATCTGCCAGCTATAAGAATAAAGATAAAGCTCTCCGGAAGCACCCCCCTGATCTTTCATAAGATAGTGCTCAAAATTAAGGTTCGATACCTGATCACCATAATTTTCATCAACATAATCGGTAATATACTTTTTACACTGTTCCCAATCCCTGACGCTTAACGCAGTTTCTCTTTTCCGATCCTGTATCAGACAGGCAATTGCGCTTCCGTCACTGAACATAGCAAAGTTTGCGAAAGCATCTCCCGACTGCAGGATCCCTACTCGGAAATTATGGGGCATATCCATTGCATAATTCCCCATCTGGGCGCCTCCGTATTTTGCTTCCTTCCGAATGATGGTTCCGGCTTTGGATACCTTCAAAGACATTCCGGGGAAAATCAAATCCGGATCCTTAATCTGATCTTTGTTAAGCTCCGCCAATTCTTCATACCCATTTCCATCTCCCCACAGCTTTTTGGCGATTTTCCAGAGACTTTCACCGGGAAGTACGGTATAATCCTCCTCACCCGTAAGCAAGACTATAACAGGATCGTCACTTTCCGATACCTCTTCATAGAGAATCGGATATTCCTCTGCAGCTGCCAGCACGCATATTTTTCCAGTGCTTCCCCAAAGCAGAGAAACAATAACTAATCCGGGAATTAACTTTTTTAATATTCGTAATCCCATACGCCCGCATCCTCTCCAAGCCAAAGATTTTCCTTTTTGTCCTCGCAGGGAAGTACCTCTCCTGCAGGCTCCGACTTCTCATATTTATTCCAGAATTCGCTTTCTTTTTTAAAAGGCGCCAGCTCTTCTTCACTGAGCTGTGCATAAAAATTCCTTCTGACAGGCTCATACGTATAGGCATATTCCAATACCGGATCCAGAGAAACTCCGATCATCAGATCCTTTTCCTCCGTTATATAAAAGAACGGGCGACAGAAATAATCCTGGTTAATCTCCTCATCAGACTGCGTGAACCAGGCAAGCAGAAGCTCCATAGTCTCCTCATCACCATATTCTTCCCCCAGACGATCACTGAGCGATTTATCCCACAGTCTTACAAAATCTTTATTGAGCTCCAGAATATCGGCAAGCTCATAGCTTTGTCCTGTAACAAGATCCAGCGTCAATGCACGTTCTGTTCCGTTGGTGCACCACACAGGATTTCCTGCGGAATACCATTCCAAATAATCTAAACTGAGCAAATATTGACTGTGATAGGCTGCCTCACAATTCACATCACTGCAAAAGATAGAAAAAACCTCCTCCTGAAACGCCTTTACATCTTCGGAAGGGTTTAAATGCCAATAGTTTACACGATCCATAGCAGTGCCATACATCAGCGTATTAAGTTGTTCTTGAATTTCTTCATCGATTCCCTCAATCTGCGGGTATTCCACCGTCAGCACATCCCAATAGTCATATTGGTCGGAATATTCTACAAAGTGCTGTTTCATCTGCACCGTGTAATCTTCATATCCTTTTTCCCTGCCCCAAAAAAGAACGCAGCAAAGGACTGTGGCAAGAACCACAGCCCCTATAATACCAACAGCAAGAAAGACCCCTTTCCACCTGTTTTTTCCTGTTTCTGCCCCAGACGCATTCTCCTGATGCTCCACGTTTTCCCCAATCTCCGGGTTCTCTTTCAACATATCTTTTTCTTCCATCATTCTGTAATTCCTTTTCTTTCCATCTGTTATCTGGTTACAGAATCATTTTATCAAAAGAATGCATCATAGTTGCATCATTTTTGCATCAAAATGGCATCATTTATCGAATTTCCACAACTTCGTAACCTGCCTCAGTCACTGCCGCCTTCAAGACGTCGTCTGAAACTTCTTCAGTTAACATAACTTCGGTGCTTTTCTCTTCCAGGCTCATAACGACGCTTTCCACTCCACCGATCTCCTCCAGAGCTTTCTGTACTCTTCCCGTACAGTGTGCGCACATCATTCCTTCGATAATCATTGTTTTTTTCATTTTTATTTCCTCCTTTTCTTTGTCTGCCGGCATCTCTGCCAATATGTTTTGATTTAATGTTACCAAGTTCTTACTATGACCAACAGTATCTTCCTTATAAATATCTGCTCCCTGCTGCCATGCCTTAAAGTTGCGCAGCCGCAGTGCGTTTCCTACCACAAACAGACTGCTCAGACTCATAGCCGCCGCCCCGAACATGGGGTTTAAGCGTATCCCNAAAACCGGATACCAGATACCNGCCGCCANNGGNATNCCGATTNCATTATAAAAGAATGCCCAGAAGAGATTTTCTTTTATATTNCGNATNACGGCNCTGCTNAATCGAATNGCCGTGATGGCNTCNGTCANNCTGCTCTTCATNAGAATNATATCNGCACTGTCGATCGCCACATCCGTTCCTGCTCCGATAGCAATTCCCACATCNGCNGCNGCNAGNGCCGGNGCNTCATTGATNCCGTCACCGATCATTGCTACNTTTCGNCCNTCCCGCTTAAGNCGNTGTATCTCCTTTTCCTTNTCTTCAGGAAGCACNTCCGCAATNACNTGATNCACNNNAAGCTGNCGNTTNACNGCCTCCGCCGTACGNCGGTTATCTCCGGTTAACATAACAACATCNATTNTCATTNTTCCAANNTCTTNNATTGCNNCTATGGAAGANTCCTTNATCGTATCCGCCACTGCAATCANNGCCAGCAGCTTTCCNTCTNCNGCAAAAAGAAGNGGNGTTTTTCCNTCTTCNGAAANGCGGTCTANNGTTTNCTGNTGANANNNNGAAAGAGAAATNNCTTTTTCNTTCATAAANGCTNTATTTCCCGCAAAGNATTNCTTNCCTTCGCATTTNGCCNGAACCCCTTTTCCNAAAACTGCCTGNAAATCNGTCACTTCNAAAATGGTAAGCTTCCNCTCCNCTGCTTCNGCAAGAACCGCTTCNGCCAACGGATGNTCACTGGGCTTTTCTATNGCAGCAATCAGNGAAATAATTCTGTCCTCATTNATCNCTTNTTCAAANCAAATAACATCTGTNANTTTNGGNTTTCCNTCTGTAATGGTTCCNGTCTTATCCANNACNACTGTATTAATATCCCTTGCNGANTGAAGCGCATCNCCCGACTTNATGAGAATACCGTTNTTGGCCCCTACACCNGTTCCCACCATAATAGCNACCGGNGTGGCAAGNCCCAGNGCACAGGGACAGGAAATAACCANNACCGCAATGGCACATGACATTGCTTCNTCAAATCCNCCNCCTNCAAGCAGCCAGATNACAAANGTNANCGCNGCAATTGCCATAACCGCCGGAACAAAAACNCCTGCNATTTTATCNGCCAGTCTNGCAATGGGNGCTTTGGATGCGGAGGCTTCTTCCACCAGCCGGATAATCTGGGATAATGTAGTATCCTCTCCTACCTTGACCGCCCGGCAGATCAGTCTTCCTGCCTTATTCATAGTCGCCGANACCACCGGATCACCAGGACCCTTTTCCACGGGAATACTCTCCCCAGTGATCGCTGCCTCATTAATACTGGAGGTTCCCTCCTCTATGATNCCGTCTACCGGGATCAGGCTTCCCGGTTTTACAAGAAAACGGTCTCCTTTNGCNAGCTGTTCTGTTGGAATTTCTTTCTCGGATCCGTCCTCCATAAGCAGCAATGCTGTCTTGGGAGATAAATCCATCAACTTTTCAATAGCTTCTCCTGTCTTTCCTTTGGATCGCGTTTCTAAATATTTTCCCACGGTGATCAATGCAAGAATCATCCCCGCAGACTCAAAATACAGGTCGGAAGCATAACGGGTAACCAGCGCTGCATCTCCATGTCCTAACCCGTATCCAATCCGATAAATTGCAAAAATACCATAAACCAGCGCCGCTCCTGAACCAACCGCAATCAAACTGTCCATATTGGGGCTTCCATGGAGCAGTGTCTTAAAACCGGTCTGATAATACTTTCGGTTTACATAAATAATCGGCAGCGTCAGTAATAACTGCGTAAATGCAAATGTAAGAGCATTTTCATTTCCATGAAAGAGTTTATTAAAAATCTCCGGCACCGGGATATGCAGCCACATAAAGAACATATGATGCATAGATACGATCATAAGCAGAATCATGAAGACAATGGAAATGGTCAGTCTTGTTTTCATCTCCTTATTTTCTTTTTTNCCTTTNANNGCTTCNCGTCCTGCCTGATTCCTACGGTCTCCCGCCCCCGCCTGCAACCCGCTTTCTGCCCAGTGTTCTGCTCTGCTTGGTGACGAAATGCTTCCTCTTTCTCCTGCAGCTGCAAGGGAGGCTCCGTAGCCTGCCTTTTCCACTGCCTCCACAATCACCTGTTCATCGCAGAGCTCCTCGTCATAAGCGACCTGCATGCTGTTCGTTAACAGATTTACGCTGACCTCTTTTATCCCCGGAACCTTGCTTACACTTTTTTCCACATGAGAAGAACAAGCCGAGCAGGTCATTCCCGTCACGGAATATTTTTCTTTTTTCATGATTTCTTCCATTCCTTTCGCCTTATGAAAACAGCAATCCCTTATTTCAGTTTCTTTACCAATTCAATCGCCTCTTCCATAATCTGATCATTTCCTTTTCGGATCTCCTCCGCAACACATGTTTCCATGTGTTCTGCAAGAACGATATATCCAAAACTCTGCAGTGCACTTTCCACTGCCGCCACCTGAGTTAAAATATCCCCGCAATAACGGTTCTCATCCAGCATACGGCTNATTCCGTTTAACTGCCCTATCATCCGGCTTAATCGATTTTGAAGCTGTTTCAGTTCCTTTTCACTTCTGGGCGTCTGCTTGGTTCGGCAGCAGCTGCAGATATCTTCTTTGATAGAATTATTTCCAATTTGGGACATATTCATTACCTCTTTCCAAAAATACCCCCATAGGGTATATTCTTCTAATTCAGAGAATATACCCTATGGGGGTATTTGTCAAGCACATCTTCAACTATTCAACTACTCTGCTGCAACAGCCAGATAGATACTTCGCCTCCCCGCTCATTGCCCAGAGCATCAATCCACTACCAGCGCTGCAGAACCATATGCCTTGATGGGTTTATTGTTTTCGTCAAATTCCGTNGTATATCNTACAATAAANGGAATCCTNCCTACGGTNAGNGGAATCACAGCNTCNAGATNAGGNACTCCTTCGGCAATCTGCCTGTGCCANTCCCGATACATATCGGCNGTTTCCGGNGGAAACACNCCCATTTCAATTGCACTGTCCGGNTANTTNGTCATAAGTGCNGGNANNCCCANNTCNCGCATNCAGCGGAANCAGGGNCNCATTTCTCTNGTTGCAACTGTATATTCCCAATAATAAATNTTTACCTGNTCGCTTGCCATCTTAAACCGTTTCTCACTGTCCAAGAGCTCATTATAATATTTCTTTTCTGCGGTAATATTCCGGATCATTGCATAAAACAGGTAACTGTCCTTGCTTTTCCCAATCATTCTCACTGTAGTCCGAATGCATATCTTTTCTTCACCACAGCTGGGTGAAGAAATGGTCCGCCATGCTTCACTTTCCTGCTCATCTCTGGTTTCAATAGCCTGTTCCAGCATTTTTAAATAGCTTTCCCTGCCTGTTTCATCAAAAAAATCCAAAATATTCGCACTGACAATTTCTTTTTCCGATAAGTTCATTCCAAACTCTGTAAGGTATTTTTGATTTACCCGGAGGATTTCCGCTCTTCCAAATCTATAGTCAAAGATGGCAGCGCCGCCTACAAAGTTGCTGAAGATCAATGTTTCCAGAGAATCGCTTGACCAGAAATTAGCGGCATTTAAGGTATCAATCAGCTTCATCTGCGGAACCATTGTACCAATCTTGGCTCCGCTTATCAGTTCCTCATATGCTTCCTGCTGCAAAGGTTTTGAATATAAAAAGCCCTGAACACAGTCACAGCCTATACTCCGCAAAAAGTCCGCCTGTGTGACTGTCTCCACACCCTCTGCAATGATAGGGAGTCCCAGCCAGTTTACCATTCGTACTACTGAGCTTAAAATAGTCCCTCCCCGGTTCTTCTTTCCCTGCTCACTCTCAAGGAAACGCATATCCAGCTTAATTATATCGAAATCAATATCTTTCAGAATATTTAAAGAGGAATAACCACTTCCAAAATCATCCATTTCAACAATATAACCGTAGCTATGCAGCTTTTTCACTGCAGCATTGATAAACTGACTATTTCCCAATGCGGCAGATTCCGTAATTTCTACCCGGATATATTTCGAAGGTACTTCGTATTTTTTTCGTGTTTCTTCCAACATCTCAATAAAATTGGGGGCAAAAATATCATACCTCGTCAAATTTGTTGAAATGGGAACCACCGGCAGATTTTTATCAAGACAGTTTCGAAGGAAAACGCATACTCTCTCAAATACATACAAATCCAGTTTGGTGATAAAACCATTTTTTTCAAATACCGGTATAAACCGGTTCGGAGGAATCAATCCCTTTTCCGGATGACACCATCTCACCAGCGCCTCGGCACCCACCAGCATACCGGTTGAATGATTATACTGCGGCTGATAGTGGATGACAAACTGTTCTCCTTTCAGAGCAGCCCGCATCATACCGGTAATTTCCTGCTCTGTTAGAAGCTGCTCTCTGAGAGCCTCCGTGTAATAATTAAAGCGCTTTGTATAGCTTCCCTTAATTGGGGACTGTGCCATGATTGCCCTGTCTATGATCAGATCCGCCGGAAGCTGATTATCCTCTATAACAAAAATACCGGCATTACACGTAATTTCAAAGGGTTGATCAAACTCGGAAATATCCTCAAGCAGCTTTTCCACAAAACTATCTCTTTTTCCTGCTTCACACTTGATGACCAGCGCAAACCGATCCGATCCGATACGGCATGACGCTCCCTTTCCTTCCGCAGCCTCTGCCACCACCTGGGCAATATGCTTTAACAGCCGGTCTCCCTCGGCAATTCCCAACATATCATTAACGGTCTTAAAACGCTGTACATCAAAATACACCACCATGTATTTTTCTTCCGGCCATTCACTGCCTTCATCCAAAATATCCTTTATCCGTTCGGAAAAAGAGCTCCTGTTCAAAAGTCCCGTAAGCTTGTCTGTGGCAATATTCTTTTCGCTGTTCCGTGAGATTGTCTTAAGAGTAATAATAATCTTTTCTCCCGGCGCCGTATTTATGATTCCGGCACTATAAGGAGTAACGTTTTCTTCACTGTTTCCGGCACATATGTCCATATACAATACCGCCGGCTTATCTGATGTCATAATCCTCTCAATCGACGCAAACAACTTTTCCTCATCTTCCGCCGCCACAATCAGTTTTCTGCCATGGATATCAGATATGCTTTTATCTGTGCTATTATAGAAATATAACTGTCCTGAATCCGACATTGTACTTTCTCCGCACATATGCGTTCCTCCCGTTTTATCATTCGTATAAGCATTATAGCATATAGGCTCCACTTTTTAAATGCATTATTCTAACTTATCAATGGATATGCCCGTAGAAGAGTTTTCACTTCATGCCGGGAATGCCCGGAAGTTTGACAGTTAAATAATATAAAAATACCCTGCAGGCCGCAAAGTACCTGCTTTTTTTATGTCAAATATTTTGTATTGTATGATAGTATTATATAGTAATATATGATATAATAA
>JAAVAA010000039.1 GCA_014804285.1 Lachnospiraceae bacterium
CGGTCAGTCAGTGAATTAGGCGACTATAGTGGAGTCATTAGCTGGTTTTCCGTCAGCCAAAAACTAACTCGGCTAAGAAACAAAATTCTAAAGGAACCAATTCGCGAACGCTTTATCGAGCAGTGCTTAGCGCCAGTATGGCGCGTAGAATTTTGTTTCTTAGCCGAGTGGTCGTTTAGGTTCTATGAGCAAACCAGCTAAACGTTAATTTAGTGTTGCTGTCATATCAGTCAAAGTAACAGATATGTTATTAGAAATTTGTGCCTGGAGTGAATTTGAAATTTTAAGTCATACACAAGATAAAGTATTAAAATGAAAAGAAAAGCAAATTGCCATACAACATATTGTATTGTACACTTTTTCTTACAGAGTTCCTTGATGGACAATTTCTACATGACAAGTATGTTTTTCCGTGCTATACTCTCTTCAAAGCATATATTTCAATATTCTATTACATTTCTTGTCGTTATAACAAGAACGACGTTATCAGCCCGGTGGGCGTCAAACGAAATCATGCTTTTATTTCAAGGGATAATGGATAGAGTAGGAGTTTCGTGCCGGACGCATGTAGCTTCTGCACAGGAGGTACAATGGGAAAGGAAGACATTAAACTGAATGCTTTTAGAACTTTATCAAAAACGAAATTACAAAGAAAAGTTCATTGAGTATTTAGAAGATTGCAAAAATTGTATGAATATGGATGATGAGAGCTGGTATTTGTTAAGCAATCTGACACATTCAAAGGATATACGAAGACTGATTCGAGAAAAACAACGAAGGGAAGGAAATGAAGGTATGTGCAGGGCACTTGAAGAATGGAAAGTTGATTGCAAAGCCGAAGGCAAAATCGAGGCAAAAGCCGAGGATATTATTGAATTGCTGGAGGATTATGGAGAAGTTTCCGACGAATTAAAAAGTAACATATTTTTACAAAATGATCTGACATTGCTGAAACGATGGCACAAATTAGCAGCGCATGCAGGGAGTATTGAAGAATTTGTTTGCCAGATAAACAATAATATTTAAGATCTTTTCCATGCATGTCCATGATAGATCTCTTTTGACCATGTCCATTATTTCATTACTGAATTCACCTCTTTTAGTGTTGTCCAGAAATTTCATCAATCTACGCATCACCTATTTTTTTGGCAGCAAAACTTTCTGATAACTTGATAGTTGTCCCCAAAAGCTGACTTTCATTTTGCATCTGATTAGTGATAAAAATACATTTTCCCCGATGGGTTTTGTCCCGTCAATTCTTGGGAATATAAAGGTCTTTATTGTCTAAAAATATAAGTCTATTTTCTCTGCCAGAGCTTTGCTCTGTGTACTTTTTCCAAAATCAGAATTCATAAAAAACGTAAAAGCAGTCGTATTTCGCGACAGATAAATGGTCTATAAAGCAAAAGCATTCATAGAATGTTAATACATGGACAGGAAAATCCAAAAATCTTAGGAAAAAATTCTTAAGGAATAAGAAGGGAGAACAAAAATGACAGATAAGGTAATTGAAAACAACCAGGTGGTAATCATGGGAGAAATCGTAAGTGATTTTCAGTTTAGCCATGAGATTTTCGGAGAGGGATTTTACATGATCGACGTGAAGGTGCCTAGGTTAAGTGAGTCCAGCGATATCATACCGCTGATGGTGTCGGAACGTCTGATTGATGTGGAAGAGGATTATAAGGGGCTGAATATTACAGTTCAGGGACAATTCCGATCTTATAACCGGCATGAGGAACGAAAAAACCGGCTTGTGCTTTCCGTTTTTGCAAGAGAAATTGAATTTGTGGATGAGACGCCGGAAAGCTCTAAGACTAATCAGATTTATCTGGATGGATATATCTGCAAAGAACCGATTTACCGAAAAACCCCGTTGGGAAGGGAAATTGCGGATCTTTTACTTGCAGTAAACAGACCCTATGGGAAGAGTGATTACATCCCCTGCATTTGCTGGGGGCGGAATGCCAGATTTGCAAGCGGTTTTACGGTAGGAACGAGATGTGAGATTTGGGGTAGAATCCAGAGCCGGGAATACATCAAAAAGATTTCCGAAGAGGACGCACAAAAAAGAGTGGCATATGAAGTATCCGTCAGCAAATTGGAGCTTATGGAAGATCAGGGATAATAATAAAATATATTTATTTGAATTCGGAAAAGCAGGCAAAAAAGGAAAGAAAGTTGCTTTTTGTACACTTCTATGTTATGATAAGCAACGTACTTTCTAACGAAAAGAAATTGTGTTTGCTGAAAATACATATGAGGTGGGATATGAAACAGGGACTTATTCATATTTACAGTGGTGACGGACATGGGAAGTCACCGGCGGCACTTGGAAAGGCAGTCATGACTGCGGCACAGGGCAAAAATGTCGTGATCATCCAGTTTTTAAAGGAAAAAGGCCTTGCAGATTCTGAATTTTTACACCGGTTAGAGCCGGAAATCAAAGTTTTCCGGTTCGAGAAATCAGATTTGAATTTTTTTGAACTGCCGGAAGAAAAGCAGACAGAAGAAGTCATTAATATTAAAAACGGAATNAATTTTGCTAAGAAGGTTCTGGTCACAGGGGAATGTGATCTTCTCATACTGGACGAAGTTTTAGGTCTTGTTGATAATGGGATNATCAGTGTGGAAGATCTGAAAACTCTTCTGGAGNCCAGNGATGATGAGACAGATATTATCATGACAGGGATTTCCTTAAATGATGAGATCTGTATGTTGGCGGACGAGGTTTCAAGAATTGAGACACTGAAGTTTAAATGCTGGTAGCANTTTTTGCAATATTGTAAGCATGAAATCATAGCATCTATGCGTTGACAGCTATAACGCATGGTGCTATGATTATTACATGTAANAGGAACAATTTCATAAGCTTTAAGAGATAGAGGTTGCGTGTTTTATGAGTAGTTTTTTGGATGTGGCAGGCACAGCAGAAGAAAGATGAAAGGAAAAAACGCCGAAAGAAACCGTATTCCTGCAGGCGGGGTCTTGGGCATACAGTTAAGAGCTGTATGACTGTCATCAGAAATGATGGGGCGCTATCCGGTGAAGAAGATTTACAGTAGTCGGTGCGCAGAAGTTTAGATGTGCATCGTTTTTTATGCNCAGGGGGCACAGAGANATTTTTTNGGCAAAAATGTCAGCATTTTTAAAGGAGGAAAAGATATGGCTATTTTTACAGGAGCAGGTGTTGCAATTGTTACACCGTTTAAGGCGAACGGGGAAGTNAATTATGAGAAATTTGCGGAGCTGATCGAGGATCAGATTAGTGGAGGAACNGATGCGATCATCGTATGCGGAACAACCGGAGAGTCCTCAACATTGACCCATGAAGAGCATTTGGATGTGATTAANTTCTGTGCGCAGCAGGTAGCAGGTAGAATTCCCGTTGTGGCAGGAACCGGTTCCAACTGCACGGAAACAGCAGTTTATCTGTCCACGGAAGCAGAGAAATTTGGTGTGGATGGANTGTTNNTNGTTACACCTTATTATAATAANGCAACACAGAATGGNCTTTATGCNCATTTTAAAAAGATTGCNGATTCTGTAAAATTACCNTGTATTNTATATAATGTGCCCAGTCGTACCGGATGTAACATTGCACCGGAGACCGCGGTAAGGTTATGTACCGATGTGGAGAACATCGTAGGAATCAAGGAAGCAAGCGGAAATATTGGTCAGGTTGTGAAACTGATGTCGCTGGCAAACGGAAAAGTAGATNTGTATTCCGGCAATGACGATCAGATTGTGCCGCTTNTGGCGTTGGGCGGAAAGGGTGTTATTTCTGTTTTATCTAATGTNGCTCCCAGACAGACNCATGATATCTGTGCNAAGTATTTTGCAGGTGATGTGGCAGGAAGCTGNGCGGANCAGCTCCGGGCAATTCCTTTATACGACGCTTTATTCTGCGAGGTCAANCCGATTCCTGTCAAGATGGCGCTTAANCTGATGGGCAANGAGGTAGGTTCNNTNAGNNCNCCGCTTACCGACATGGAAGAAGCAAATANTGCCAAATTGAAAAAGGCAATGGAAGANTACGGAATATTGTAAGAAATNGGGAGGTATTCNNTCATGACAANAGCAATTATGCACGGNTGTAACGGCAAGATGGGACAGACAATTGCAGGACTNGTTGCAGAAGATGCGGAAATAGAATTGGTGGCAGGAGTGGATGCNTANGACGAAGGCAANAATNCCTTTCCTGTTTTTACCAATATTGAAGAGTGTGATGTCCCGGCGGACGTGGTGATTGATTTNAGNGCTGCNCCGGCGGTGGATGGTCTGCTTGCTTACTGTGTNNGCAGACAGATTCCCTGTGTGCTGTGNACAACCGGATTGTCGGANGAGCAGNTNAAANAGGTAGAAGAAGCTTCCGGAAAGGTAGCAATTTTAAAGTCCGCCAATATGTCGCTTGGAATCAATATGCTGATGAAGCTTTTAAAGGAGGCGGCAGCTACTTTAGTTCCGGCCGGATTTGACGTGGAGATNGTTGAAAAGCATCATAAGCTGAAGGTGGATGCACCCAGCGGAACGGCGATTGCATTAGGCGACAGCATTCGGGAAGCGCTGGATGGTGAGTATGAGTATGTTTANGANCGAAGCGGNAGAAGGCAGAAGCGCCCNCAGGCGGAAATTGGTTTTTCNGCTGTNCGGGGNGGNACNATTGTTGGTGATCANGATGTGATCTTTGCNGGTGCNGATGAAGTGATCACTTTTTCNCATTCTTCTTANTCCAAAGCCGTTTTTGGCAAAGGGGCTGTTCAGGCNGCTAANTTTNTNAAAGGGAAACCGGCAGGCNTGTATCAGATGAGTGATGTGATCGGCTNATCGGGAAAGAGGTTGAAGCAGGGAATGAATGAACTGGAATTAATGGAACTGAAATATTTAAAAAGCCTTGCAAATCAGTATCCGAACATTGCAGCGGCATCAACAGAGATCATTAATCTGCAGGCTATTTTAAATCTGCCTAAGGGGACGGAGCATTTTCTTACCGACATTCATGGGGAATATGAGCAGTTTAATCACGTTTTAAAAAACGGCTCCGGTTCGGTACGCCGGCAGATTGACGAGGAATTCGGAAATACGCTTAGCAATAAGGATAAGAAATCTCTTGCAACATTGATTTATTATCCACACGAAAAGCTGGATATTGTGTTGCAGCAGGAGGACAATGTAGAAGACTGGTATAAGATTACCCTTCATCGGCTGGTGCAGATCACAAAAAAGGTGGCATCAAAATATACCCGTTCCAAGGTGCGTAAGGCATTGCCGAAAGATTTTGCATATATTATTGAAGAGTTAATTACAGAAAAAGCGGAGGTTTCCGATAAAGAAGGCTATTATAATGAGATCATCCACACGATCATAAGGATTGGCAGAGCACAGGAATTTATTGTCGCGCTTTGTAATCTGATACAGAGACTGGTAGTGGATCATCTGCATATAGTGGGAGATATTTATGACAGAGGCCCCGGTCCTTATGTGATCATGGATACGCTGATGAATTACCATTCTGTGGATATTCAGTGGGGAAACCATGATATTGTCTGGATGGGAGCAGCCTGCGGTCATCTTCCTTGTATTGCCACAGTGCTCCGGATTGCAGCCAGATACGGCAGTCTGGATACCTTGGAGGATGGATACGGGATTAATCTGATCCCGCTGGCAACCTTTGCATTGGATACTTATCAGGATACGAATTGTGATGTCTTTGCAATTAAGTACAATACAGATTACAACACTAAGGATCTGAGCATGGATATGAAGATCCATAAGGCGATTGCAATCATTCAATTTAAGCTGGAGGGACAGCTGATCAAAAAACATCCCGAGTTTCAGATGAATGACCGTCTTCTTTTGGACAAAATTGATTATGAAAAGAAAACTGTTATGGTGAATGGAACAGAATATGCCATGAGGGATACGGATTTTCCTACGGTTGATCCGGCAGATCCGTATAATCTGACACCGGACGAAGAGCAGGTCATGGAAAGGATCCGGCAGGCGTTTTTAAAATGTGAAAAGCTTCAGCGGCATGTGAGGTTTTTATTTTCAAAGGGCAGCCTTTATAAAGTTCATAATTCGAACCTGCTTTATCACGGCTGCGTTCCCATGGATAAAAATGGAAAATTTTTATCGGTGAATGTAGAAGGTAAGAAATATAAAGGCAAAGAACTCTACGATGTGTTGGATAATCTTGCACGAAAAGGTTATTATGCCAAAAATGATCCGGCGGGAATGCGGAAAGCGCAGGATTACATTTGGTATATTTGGGCAGGACCTAATTCTCCAGTGTTCGGAAAGGATAAAATGGCAACCTTTGAACGTTATTTTATCAGCGAACCTGAGCCACATAAAGAAACCAAAAACAGTTATTATTCGTTGCTGGACCGGGAAGATATTTTGAATCGCATTTTGGAGGAATTTGGATTAGATACCAAAAAATCCCATATTATTAACGGTCATGTCCCAGTGGAGCTGAAAAAGGGAGAAACGCCGATCAAATGCGATGGAAAGCTTCTTATTATCGATGGAGGTTTTTCAAAGGCATATCAGAACAAGACGGGAATTGCAGGATACACGCTGGTGGCAAGCTCTCACGGAATGCGCCTGGTAGCGCATGAACCCTTTGAATCTACGGAAGCAGCCATTTTACAGGAGTCGGATATTTTTTCAGATTCCACGGTTGTGGAAATGGCACCTACAAGAATACGGGTTGCAGATACGGACGTAGGAAGAGAACTGAAGGAAAGTATCAAACAGCTTGAACGGCTTTTACAGGCATACAGAGACGGAATCATTATAGAAAAATGATCATAAAACAAGGAGGACAGCCGGGCTGTACCTCCTTGCTTTTGAGGTTTTGCAAAAATCCATTGACCGGATGACTATTTGGCAGATGCTGTGGTACCGGTATCCTTTGTATTTGTACCAGTACCATTTGTTCCTGTACCGTTTGTAGTCGTGCCATTGGAGTCGGCAGTATCGGTGTCATTGCCCAGTACATCATCGGTGAGATCGGAAACACCATTGGCAATATCGTCTACTACATCACCAACAGCATCCCCGGCATCATCCAAAATAGAATCGCCATCGTTTCCGGTTCCGGCAGTGGCATCATTTAGATTATCGTTTGAGGTTCCAATACCACTGCCTGTATTGGTATCGTTACCGCTTGTGATGCCGTTAGTGTCTTCGCCGGCCATATTTCCGGCTCCGCCGTTGTCGATGGNNCCACCGGTGGTNTTTCCGGTTCCGGCAGTGCCATTATCTGTAGTCGTGTTGTTGCCGGTAGCTCCTGCCATGTCGTTTGCATTGTTCTTTTTGTCAGTTCCGCAGGCNGTAAGAATGCAAAGCATTGCAAGGACGAGAGATACCGAAATAAGCTTTCTCATTTTTTTCATAATGAACCTCCTTATAACTAACAGAACCGCATGATATCAGTTCTTTGTTATTATGCACGGATAAATGTGAAAATATTCGGATAAAATTTTTAAGAAAGGCGATTTCTGATATGAAGTTCAGACCATGTATTGATATTCATAATGGTAAAGTGAAACAGATTGTGGGCGGAAGCCTTACCGATCAGGGCGATCATGCTTCCGAAAATTTCGTTGCAGATCAGGATGGAGAATTTTTTGCAGATTTTTATCGTAAAAAAAATCTTCCCGGAGGGCATGTGATCCTGCTTAATCCGGCAGAAAGTGAATATTAN
Source organism: Lachnospiraceae bacterium (assembly GCA_014804285.1). Lineage (GTDB taxonomy): Bacteria > Bacillota > Clostridia > Lachnospirales > Lachnospiraceae > Suilimivivens. The sequence continues at coordinate 7,715 of JAAVAA010000039.1, forward strand.
GGGCAGACAAAACAGCAGGCGCTTTTAGCTCTTAAGGCTTATCCNGGNGGNCTTCAGGTGGGGGGAGGNATCACNCCTTATAATGCGGAAGANTTTTTGAAAGCAGGAGCCTCCCATGTGATCGTCACCTCTTATATTTTTTCTGNCGGACACCTTCATCAGGACAGATTAGCGGAATTGTGCAGCGCAGTGGGAAAAGATCATCTGGTGCTTGATTTAAGCTGNAGAAAAAAAGGGGAATCATATTATATCGTTACCGACAGATGGCAGAAATATACGGATGTGTGNCTTAATGAAGAAACGGTTCAAAAGCTTGCCGGATTTTGCGATGAGTTTTTAATTCATGGAGTGGATGTGGAAGGAAAATCAGGGGGAATTGAGGAAGAACTGACAGCGNTGCTTGGACAAATCTGTACGATTCCGGCTACCTATGCAGGCGGTGTACATAATTTCCGGGATTTGGAAAAGCTCAAAAAGCTGGGNCAGGGAAAAATAGATGTTACCATAGGCAGTGCCNTGGATTTNTTTGGCGGANATATGAGTCTTAACGACGTACTAAATTATATAAATAATAGAATTATAAAATAATANAATNAAAAAACCTATCTCTTATGAGACGAATCTCATGTGAGATAGGTTATTTCCTTAATCCGATAAAACAATATTACAAATCCTACATAAAATGAAACATTTATATTAAGAAAAGAAACATCGTATTACTGATTAATTTGCTATAATCAATCGCATGATTATAACTTTGTTACGTTTACGGCCTGAGGTCCCTTTTCGCCATTTACTACTTCGAACTCTACAGCAGCGCCCTCTTCGAGAGACTTGAAGCCTTCCATGTTAAGTCCTGAGTAGTGTACGAATACATCGTTGCCTGACTCGTCAGAGATGAAACCGTACCCTTTTTGGTTGTTAAACCACTTTACTGTACCTTTGTTCATTATAGATACCTCCAAAAAAAATAAGTATTAGCTCCCGTTACAAAACATTGTAACAACTCAATGTTAGCATAGTCATTTTTAATTGTAAAGAAAATTCTATCGGAATTTTCAATATTTTTTTATGAGAGAGACTAAAACCATATGAAAAAGTAAATAAAGTTGTTCTATTTTACATATTGTGGTAAAATACAGATAATTGAGCAGCTCCGCAAGAGCTGAATGGAGGCAAAAATGGAACAACAGTCTAAAAGAAGAAACCGATTTGCATTGCTTCTGGTGACCGAAAAGAATGATGGAACCATGAAACAGCACACCATCAGTCCAGCGCTTGTAGAAGTGGCAGTGGCAGTTTTTTTTATGATTGCAGTGGCGGTAATCTGTAAATTTATTTATGACGGAATTACCATAAAAGAAGCAAGGCAGGAGATTGTGAATCAGATTATCACAATCAATAATTTGACAGATGAAAATGAGGCATTATCCGTAGAAAACTCTACATTGTCAAACAAAGTAACCGTTCTCAGTGAAGCCGTGAGCATGAAAGTTGCCACCGAAGATGCGATTTCACAGGAGATGGTTGAGAACGCGATACCAAAAGGCTTTCCTTTAAGCGGCTCAGCGACCATGGAAGAGGTGGAAGAGGGAGAACCAATACTGATTTTTACGGCTGTGCAGGGTATTAATGTGGTCACCAGTGGAACCGGAACGGTGGTCAGTGTGAGTGCGGATGAACAATACGGAAACAGAATCATTATTGATCATGGCAATGGCTATCAATCCATATACCGAAATGGCGGGACAGCCTTGGTTAAAAATGGTGAGGAATTAGGCAAAGGTTACATTTTATTTTCGATAGGGGAAGAGAATCAAGCGCTTGGTTATCAGATTATGAAGGAGGATGAATACATTGATCCAATGCTGATAATAGATATAAACGGATAATCCGAAGGGATTATCCGTTTATTTTTTCTAATCGTTCAAAGATCATATCATATCCGTCGTTTCCGTAATTCAGAGAACGGTTTACACGGCTGATAGTGGCTGTGGAAGCGCCGGTCTTTTCAGCTATTTCCAGATAGGTTTTGCGGTCCCGCAGCATGGATGCAACTTCATAGCGCTGGGAGAGGGATAGCAGTTCATTGACGGTACACAGATCCTCAAAAAAACTGTAGCATTCCTCTTTATTTTTGAGGCATAAAATCGCCTCAAAAAGATGATCCACAGCGGCAGTTTGTATTTTTTTGTTCATATAAAAATACCTCCCGGTAAATATATTCGTACAGTAGAATTTTAACATACTAAAGTTTTAAAGTAAAGCAATAAACAATTTAATCGATGCTTGTCATGTAGTTTTAAATACTATATAATATTCTTAATGCTATAGTAAACGACATAACAAGTAACGACCGCCGAAGACGGTATGATAAGGAGCGGAATTTATATGACGATAGATAAGGACGATTTGCTGAACAGTATTTTAGCCAGTTTAGGGAGAATAAAGCATATCGAGTTGGATGACATTCCTAATATTGATCTGTATATGGATCAGGTGACCACCTTTATGGACAGGAAACTGAAAAATACTACAAGGTATCCCGAGGAGGGAAAGATCCTGACTAAAACCATGATCAATAATTATGCAAAGAATGATCTCCTTCCTCCTCCGGTCAAAAAGAAATACAGTAAAGAACATATAATTCTCCTGATCTTTATTTATTATTATAAGGGAATTCTTTCTATTAATGATATTCAGACGTTACTGCGGCCGATTACGGAGAAGTACTTTCATACTGGCGGGGAATTGGATCTCGGTGCAGTATATGAGGAAGTATTCGGGTTGGAACAGGAAGAGGTTGCCAGTCTTAAGGAAGATATTGTAAAAAAATTCGAGGCATCTAAGGAAACCTTTTCGGCAGCACCGACAGAGGATCGGGAAATCTTACAGATGTTTTCTTTTATTTGTATGTTAAGCTATGATGTATATGTAAAAAAACTGTTAATCGAGAAGATGGTGGACAGCTTTGGCACTGCGGTTGCAGAGGAAGAAAAGGCAGGGAAAGCGAATGGAAAGGACAAAAATGCTAAAAATACTGGAAAATAACGGTTTTCTGGTGGAGGAAGGATTACATTATTGCGCCGGAGCGGAAAGTATCTATCGGGAAGTACTTCAAAGTGCGGCACAGGAAGGGGAAGAAAAAATTCCTGTTCTTGATAAGTGCATGAAGGAACAGGATTTTCACAGATATCAGATTGAGGTTCACGGTATTAAGAATGTAGCCCAGACCATTGGCGCTGTCCGGCTGTTTGAAGCGGCATCTGCGCGGAATGATGCCCTGAAAGCAGGAAGGTATGAGGAAGCGGTAAAGGGACATGAGGCCTTTCAAAAAATATATCAGGAAGAAATAGCCCTGATACAGGAAGCAATATCAGAATAAAGATGAGTATATAGCAGCTGCCCGGCATAGATAGCCGGGCAGCATTTTTAGGAAGCTTATTTCAAGGAAGAAAAGAATGCAGTCATAAANACGGCAGGNGAATTCCAGTAAATNGTNATCTCGTTGGTGGAATAGCTTCCTACATCATCTACATAGCATTTCATCGGTGCGGTTCCCGGNGCAATCGCAGCCTCAGCAGCCGGATCACAGGGAGTNTTAAAGGGACCGCCGCTGACCCANCCCGGCATGGGAAGATCGATTCCGTCNGCAAATGTAACGCGNTTGTGAGGATTCTTAAAAGCNTTTTCACCAAAGCCCGTCACATAACTGATATCAAGAGCATTGCANCCAAGCAGGTAGTGAAGCTGGTTGAGGGCTGCAGTTNGATATTTTTCNGANTTCTCTTTTTCNGAAAGAAGNCCGGCAAGNATNAAAAGCATGGAGCGGTTACATACCACCATATTGCTTCCCCAGACGAAATCCTCCGGANCCATGGCGAGATGATAACCGGAGTCNTTTTGAAGCTGGCAGAGCCTGTCTGCTTCCNGGAANAGAATTTCCCGGTATTCATCTTCAAGATCTNNGGCAGANTGTGAAGGATCNATCAGAATGGTGAGGGTAGCAAATCCGGAGACATCNGTCCAGCCAAAATCCGTTTTGCCAAGGGACATTGCACTATATTCCTTCAGACGTTTATAGTAGTCCGATGCATTTTCCTTATCNGNGCGGAGGAGCTCNGCACTTGCCCAAAGNCTTTCATCCAGATCGCACTCATCATCATATTCGCCGGTATTACTNCCNTCAGGGTTATAGAACCCTACATAAGGATTCGTTTCCAGCCAGTTCCATGCCCGGCGTGCAGCTGCAAGCGCATCCGCAGCGAAATCGGGAAGGCAGTCTTTGTAAATGCGGGAAGCTAATGCCATCACAGCGGCAAAATCAGCAGTTGCCATAGAGGATATCGGATAGATTATAAACTGTGCGTGGTCTTCTTCCGGCATAATAAAGTCAATATGATTAAAGGAGGTAAGTTTATGGTAGCAGCCGCCGGAAGGAGCCTGCATTTTCANCATCCACTTCAGCTCATAAAGGCATTCNCTTAAAAAGTCGGGCATTGCGCTGCNGCTTTCCGGAATATTCAGATTCATCTGTAAGCTTTCAGGAAAAAGCTCATAGGCATATAAAAGGTGTCCAAGCGCTACAGCACCCGGGGAAGTATAACGCCCGAAATCTCCGGCATCATGCCAGCCGCCTGTCATATCAAAGCGTTCCGGATCCGTAGCTTTGGAAATATAGTCTTCAAGAAAGATNGAAGGGGCGGTATGACATGCATCNTGAGTATAGATGCCNGCGTGTTCGCTTTTCAGAGGACAGCCGCACCTTTGATAATAAAAGGCTTTCATAAGATTCTTCTTTAATTCATCGTATACATGATCATCAATTTGAAAGGTGTGTGATTTCTCACCGTTACCGGCAAGAATATAGTAGCGTCCCGGTGTATGGATACACGAAAAATCAATTGAGTAAACATTCTCACCTGCGCATGCATCCTCTTTTGCGGGGNACGTGGTGCCGTCGAAAACACTATGTTGGGTATCTGCGCAAATTAACTGGAAATTGCATGGAAAAGTAGAAACAGCCACTTTTTCCGCATTTGGAAGATATCCCACTTGGTTTACATAAATTCCCATAATCAAACCTCCGTTGTTATAATATTACCTTTATCATACAATGCTTAAGAAGGGTTGGCAATTAATTTATCATCAGAAGTCTTCATTTTTCANGTTAATNTAAAAATAAAAATTTTTTAAAGAAATGTGAAGATGTTATTAAAAATGGTTCGTTATAATAAATGAGAAATGAAAACAGACAGAAAGCGGGGTGGGGAAAATAAGTATTGCGGAAAAGACAGCAGTCTGTACGGAAAGCAGGCTGGAGGAATTGATCGACAGTTATGATAAGCTTGTTTTTTCCATCTGCTATAAACTGACCGGAGATTACTTTGCCGCGGAGGATCTGACCCAGGAAACGTTTCTTTCTGCATTTCAGAAATATGAAACCTTTGATGGAGGTAATGAGAAAGCATGGATATGCAGAATTGCTACTAATAAAAGTATTGATTATCTGCGCAGCGCCAGTCGAAGGAATGTACCTACGGAGGACAGTTTTTTTGAAGCCGCAGTAGAAAAGCGGGGATCGCCGGAGGAAATCTGCATAGAGGAAGATGTAAAGCAGAGGTTGGAAATTTACTGCGGTCAGCTGAAACCTCCCTATAATGATGTGGCAAGGGCATATTATTTGGATGAGCAGAGTCCGAAAGAGATCGCTTTAAAACTGGGGCAGAATGTAAAAACCATACAAACACAGATTTACAGGGCAAGAGAGATGCTGCGAAAGATCTACGGAAAGGAGGAATCGGTATGAAAGGATATCCTACGGACGAAGAATTGAATCTTTTGATTGAACAGTTGGAAGAGCAGGAATTGTATGCGCCAAGACACTTGAAAGAAGAAATTATGAATAAGGCATTTCCCAAACAAACCGAGCAGGCGCAGCCAAAGCACAAAAGAGGCAGAACGGAATCGATTACGCTGTTTACGTATCGTCTTAAAATTATAGCAGGTATGGCAGCGGCGCTTATTATGCTCATACTCATTCCTTTTCAAGCAGAAGCAGATATGGCAGCAGACAATGCCGCGAGGCAGCAAAAACACTCCGAAGCTATGGAAGAGAAATATAGGAACAGCACTGGCAGCAGTGTAAACAACTTATTGAATGAGGGNACCAGAAGAATTGATGATAAGATCAATTCCTGGCTTGGAATAACGGAAGAATATCCGGCAAACAGTTTATTTGAAATGATGAATGGAGGAAATCATTATGAAAACTAAGAAAAAGAACAGATTTTTAACTTTTTGTTTCTCATGTCTGCCCGGAGCAGCGGAAATGTATATGGGATTTATGAAAACGGGAGTCAGTATGATGCTTTTGTTTTTTGCCATGATCATGCTGGCAGTCGGACTGCATCAGGGAGTAGTCGTTATGATTGGTGTGGTGGTATGGTTTTATAGCTTCTTTCATGCAAATCATCTTGCCGGGCTTTCCGACGAAGAGTTTGAAAAGGTGGAGGATAATTATATACTGGAGATGGATGGGATTCCGGGGGTTCGCTCCATGGTAGATAAGCATAACAAATGGGTAGCAGGAATTTTGATTTTTATCGGGGTATGTTTTTTATGGAATTCTGTAGAAGATATGCTTCGTGCAGTACTGCCGCAAATGTATCAGTTTATTCCGAGAATGATGTGGAGAATCGGCAATTACATTCCCAGTATTGTGATTGGTGTAGTAGTTATCTTCGTGGGGATTAAAATGATCAAAGGGAAAGAAGCATCTTTGCCCGATGATACGGAAAACAAATAGAGAGGAGTCATATGCAGATGGGCAGACAGACAATCAGAATCCGCAGGATAGGTTCTGTGACTTTTGGAGTTGTTTTAGTGATAACGGGTNTTATATTTTTGCTTCAGCAATTTATTCCTAAGATAGATTATGTGATTGTATTCCGTTTTTGGCCGGTTGTACTGATTGGACTGGGCATCGAGGTTTTATTGGGGAGCAGACAGAAGAATATTGAAGTACTGGATGAAGAAGGGAAGGTAGTGGAACAAAACAAGGTGGTCTATGATGTCCCGGCAATTATGCTGACGGTGGTACTTATCTTCTTTTCCATATTTATGGCTATAATGAATTGGGCACTGATCCATTCGTCAGATATTTATTTCAGATGGTGAAGAGGAGTATAATAATGCTCAGAGTATAGCTTTACCCCGGATTTAGAAGATCCGGGGTAATTTTGTTTACTTAGAAGTAGCTTTTTGGGCGAATTGCGTGGTTACTAACTTGTCATAGGGAACACGCTNGGGAAGTTCACCGGACTGCTCTAAAATATTTTGAAGGAGCATAAAGGAGTCTTCTTCAAAGACCAGATCAGCTTTCCAAGTATCCTGTTCATAATACCGTGTAATGATGGTAGTGAGAGTAGCAAGATCTGTTTCCTCAAATTGCGGTTGAATAACCTTGGCAATTTCTTCCGGAGTATGGGAGGAGACATAATCCATTCCTTTTTGCAGNGCATTGGTGAAGGATTGAATCAGCTCAGGATTTTTGTCCAGATAGCTCTTTTTTGCGCTNNATGCAGTGTAAGGGACGTATCCGGAATCTTCACCTAAGGAAGCGACTACATAACCGTCGCCTTTAGCTTCCAGTGAGGTGGCGTGTGGTTCGAATTCCACCGANAAATCCCCTTGACCGCCGGAAAAGGCCGCTGCGGTGGAGCCGAAATCAATACTCTGGTCAATGGTCAGATCTGATTTGGGATCAATCCCGTTNTTCTCTAAAATGAATTCAAATACCATCTCGGGCATACCACCTGNCTGACGNATCANAATGTAAATAATTNTNCGATAGCTGNCGGGATGTGATTTNTNNNGGTAAATTNGGAAGAAAATTGTTGNTCAGGGNNGTAATTTCTTCTCTTGANTTCACAATANCATAAGGTTTCAACGGATCGCCNGTATCNTTAAGTATTTCTAATTCTTTCATTAGTCCGATGTAAGGGAGGATACTATGCTTTGTTTTCTTAAATCCAAGAGCGGTCAGATGCTCGGAAAGGTACTTGGCTGAAGTATATCCCCGGCTATCCTCCATAATCAGCTTCATTACAATAGCAATAATCGTATTTTCTCTCCGGTTTATTTCAGATGCCGGATGGAAGCGGATCAAATTTGATAATCCGTATTTTAATGTAATTTCCGGCAGTCCATTTTCATCTACATCAATTCGGTCAATCAAAAGTTCAATGTCCCTGCGGTCAATTGTTCCTTTGGCAATAAGCTGATCTGCAGCATCCAGAGCATTTTGAGGTTTATCCTTCGCGGCTGATGTCTTTAGACCTGTCATATTCAGTTCTTGTATCTGCATTTCCAGATTGTGAATCTGTGAAAATAGATCATTCTGTAATGCTTCATAAACTTCACTGATTAAGCCCTCATTTTCGACAGAGACGGATAAATCTTTTATTTTCTGAGTGAGCAGCGTCTTTAGCAGCAGCTTTAGCTGTGATTTTTTTTCTTCAAGGACTAATTGCAGCTCCTGCTGTTTTTCTTTTGCGGATTTTTTCCCTTTTTCAAAGTCCTTCAGATCATAGGAGGCAATTGTTTCACACAGGGCATTGCGGCACAGCTTAATATAGTTTAGAACATCTTTCATCAAATCATGCTCCTCAATCAGATGGGCTTTGGCACAGTAACGCCTGCCTTTTGTATTATAAGTGGTGCAGATATAATATTTTCGTTCGGCACCGGAGGTTTTTCGCTTAATGGGTGTTAATCTGCTTTTGCAGTCCTTGCAAAACAGGCAGCTTCCGAAGGGATTTGGAATGCCTGTTCCCAGCCATTGTCCCCGGCTGCCGCGATAATTAGTGCGGTTCCGTTTTTCTTTTAATTCCTGTACGAGCAAAAACGTTGCTTTGTCAATAATTGCCGAATGGTGATTCTCAAAAACATACTGTTCTTCCTTAGGTACACGCTTGTCTTTCCCATGAACCGTGTTTCTTACCCGCTTTTTAAGACGAAATGTTCCGATATAAAAATCATTATCCAGTAAATCTTTAATCATTCTATCTGACCATTTTATCGCAATAGTTCGTCTGGAGAGGCGCCCTTGCTCTATTTCCCGCCTGCGGAGAATCATGGAGGGAGTGGGAATTCCCTGATCGGTAAGATAATCGGCAATCTTTCGGTAACCATAGCCGGAGATGTACAGTTCAAAAATCATCTTCACATATTCTGCTTCTTTGGGAACAATTTCCAGAGTGTATTTATCCTTTGCGTTTCTGCGATATCCCAAAGGAGGCTGGGTTATCAGGGTTCCTTCTTTTTGCCTTGCGCCGATGGCACGCTTTATTTTTTTGCTTGTATCCTTTATATAACGCTCGTTATACCATGTTTTGATACCGATTGTATCATCAATGGAGTCCATAGAATCGTAATTATCATCGATGACAATCAGGTGCTTCCCACGCTCCTGAAATTCATCCAGAAGAAGAAGTACCTTTGCATTGTGTCTGCCAAGTCTGGAAAAATCCTTCACATATACCGCATCAATATCCCTGTCCAAATCAGCCATAAGCTGTCCAAAGCCGGGACGGTCAAAGATATAACCGGACACACCATCATCCTCATACCAGCGGTCAATGACCTGACCATGTTCTGCCGCGTATTGATTGATGATCAGCTTTTGGTTCTCTATAGATGTATAATTCCGTTTGTCATCATCTCTGGAAAGGCGTACATATCCTGCGTTCATGTTATTATCCTTCCCGGGTTATCTTCCCAGTGATTTCTGATCAACGCTTTCATTCCGATATGTATATCTTTATTCGACCGGCCGTCAAGGTATGTGACAACCCGGAATCCGCTTCTTGTAAAGCGTTCTTTTGCAGCGTCAAAATCTTCCTGCGTGGAAAAATGATCCCGCCAAAGATAATAGGTTGGCTTATTTATGATTATCATATCCTTTCTGCGTATCCCGCATTTCTGCATAAAAACAGAGTTTTATTCAGTATATGAAGAGTCATCTTGTCCGGTGCCTGTCCGAGTAATTATTTTATTTTCAGAAAATTCAGAAAATAATAGGAACCTTTGGAGCAATGTGCTACAATAAGATTGTGGTTTTGCGCATAACTGTTTATTTTACAAATCCGCACCAACAAAAAGGAGAGCATATCATGAAGAAAATCAGTCGTAAAAACTGGGCTTTGATCTGGATTCTGGGCATGACAGGACAAATCTGCTGGAATATTGAAAATTCCTGGTTCAACAACTTTGTATATGATAAGATTGCCCCGGAACCGGCAATTGTTTCGTGGATGGTAGGGGTCAGCGCTGTGGTTTCTACCTTTTGTGCCTTTNTGGTAGGNACATGGGGAGACNGGAAGGGAAAGCGNAAACCTTTTATCTGTATCGGATATATTTTCTGGGGGNTGTTTACNTTCCTTTTNGGNGCAACNGAAATGATTCCGAAAAATCCGCTTTTNCTTGCGGCTGNTGCAGTAGTTCTGGCGGATGCCGTGATGAGCTTTTTTGGATCNGTGGGAAATGACGGCGGATTTTCTCCNTGGACGACGGATATTTCCAATGANCAAAATCGTGGAAAGTTAGGCGGTGCGCTGGCGGTAATGCCTGTTTTTGCAACGATCTTCGGGGCNGTGGTTTCCGGTATTTTAATTGANAAGCTTGACTTTTTTGCATTTTTTGGCTTGATGGGAGGAATCGTGGCAGCGGTGGGAGCCGCTTCNCTGTTTACGTTGGAAGATTCGCCNNCNCTNNTCCCCAAAAAAGATGAAAAGGGCTTTTGGCATCANTTNNTATCTGTGTTTAATTGGAANACTGTCNGGGANAANCAGGAGCTTTTCTGGGTTTTTATTGTNATGACNGTGTATTTTATAGGNTTTAATGTNTATTTTCCCTATATNACCATTTATTTTGTGAATTACTTAGAGTATGACTATGGCATGACCGGCATTATTCAGGGAGTAGGNCTTCTGGCGGCCTCNGTGCTGACAATNCCGGCNGCAAAGNTGATTGATAANGGTAAGATGACAANTGTTATTTTTGGNGCGCTGGNCTGNAATACNGTGGGATTGGTGCTGGTGAGTATTTCCCAGATGCTTCNGGTTCTCTTATTGGGAGTTTTCGGGGCAGGGATNGGNTATATTCTGGTATTGCAGACGCTGACTGCATGGATGAAAAANCTTTATCCCGAGGAACAGCGGGGNCAGTTTGAGGGAATTAAGCAGATATTCTTCGTATGTGTTCCNATGATTGCGGGACCNNCCATTGCNACACCGGTGATCAATTACCTTGGCGTTCAAAGGGAAGTAAACGGNACACTGGGCATGGTGCCTTCTCCCAGTCTGTTTTTGGTTTCNGCTATTTTGACTTTATTNACCTTAATACCATTAATTATTGCTGCGAAGCATCATAACTAAACGGTCATCCTGTGGTGTCTGCCGTATNATAGANCTGCANGGATTTTTATAGTAAAAGGAGGAATTACANATGGAACGAGAATTATTAGAGAGAGGTCCGGTACTGGACNAAAAGGGACGTCCNATTCCGGGGTATTCCAGAAGAAGTACGCTTATTTATGACCGNAAAGCAATCAAAGCGCCTCCGTGGCGGATCAAGGAGTGGGATTTTTATCAGATTTCCAATGACCATCTCTGCCTGCAGTTTACCATTGGTCATGCCGCTTACGCAGGACAGGTGAGTCTGATGCTTTTTGATTTTCAAAAGGGAAAGAAATATCTGGATGAAAGCCAGATNCTGGCGNTNCCNTTTAATTCCCTGCATATGCCGGCCAATGCGGAGGAGGATCATACNTTGTCCTATTCNCATAAAGGACTNCCCAATAAGTATGGGAACAGTGATATTTTNATGAGCTTTGAGGNGGTTTCCGATAAGCGTATTNTGACCTGNANATGGAAGGATCTGGANGCANTGATNACTTTGGAGCGGGAAAATCCGGATTCNNTGGTNGTCAATCTGCCNTTTNATGANTATGANCANGCTTTTTANTACAATCATAAGATNAACTGTATGACAGCAGAAGGNTATATCCGGACGCACAATCATGAGTGGAANTTNGAGAAGAAGGANTCTTTTGGGATTNTGGACTGGGGCAGAGGNGTATGGCCNTTTCACAATGAGTGGTANTGGAGCAACGGAAGCGGNTGGCTTAACGGAGAAATGTTCGGNTTCAATCTGGGATGCGGTTTNGGAAATACGGATATTGCCAGTGAAAATATGCTTTTTTATAAGGGAAAATCCCACAAGCTGGGAAAAGTAGACTTNGAGCTGGGAAAGGATTANATGGATCCCTGGCATNTGCGCGACCGNGANGGAAGATTNGATTTNCGGCTTGATCCTGTTTATGANNGGGAGACGAAGATTAAGCTGCTTTGGGTGGATAACCATTGTCATCAGATGTTCGGCAGCTTTTCCGGAACAGCAGTGCTGGACGATGGAACCACTCTTGAGATTAAGGATGTGATCTCTTTTGCGGAGCATGCGGTGAATAACTGGTAATTTACATAGTGCCCTGCCGGCCGCCTGCCCGACCGCCAAGAACTGTGGAGCCCTTTACCATATCCCACGAAAAGCTATCAATGGGCTGGCGGGATACCAGGAAGTTGCCGGCACGCTGAGTCAATTGGGCAAAATTGACTACATAATCCTGTGTGCCTCCTGCGTAGGTATAGATAGTGGACTCGCTTCCCATAAAGCCGATGTCCGCTTCATCGGTAAGCACGGCGGTCATGGTCTTATCGGCGCCGAAGCCGGTTACCAGTGTCAGGTCGATGCCTTCTTCTGCAAAGTATCCTTCTTCAATGGCAACGTACATGGGAGCGTAAAAGATGGAGTGAGCCACTTCGTTTAATGTCACCGGCTGAAGGGAGTTGTTTCCTTTCCCTGCATCTGACTTAGCGCCGCATCCTGCGAGAGCAGCCGTTATAAGAAGCGAGACAAGGAGCAGGGCAGTTCCCTTTTTTAGTATATTTTTCATAATAACCTCCAAATAGGATTAAGCCGGCCGTTTTTCGTGCCGGCACATGTTGCTTTATCCTATGCGGGGATTTGGAAAAAGCAGCGTGTCACGCTCGTACTTTTTCTAGACAAGAGACGACAAGATAGGATATACTATACCTAATAGGGCTAAATCTAAGGAGGATAAAATTATGGGTTTAATTAAGGCAATCACCAGTGCCGCAGGCGGTGTCCTGGCGGATCAGTATAAAGAGTATTTTTACTGTGATGCGTTGGATACAGATGTGCTGGTAACCAAAGGAAGGAAACGTACCAGCGCAAGAAGCGGCGGAAATAACAGGGGAGAAGAGAATATTATTTCCAACGGCTCGGTGGTAGCTGTCAACGAAGGACAGTGTATGATCATCGTAGATCAGGGAAAGGTCGTTGAATTTTGTGCAGAGGCGGGGGAATTTACTTATGATACTTCTTCAGAACCGAGTTTGTTCTGCGGAAATCTGGGAGAAAATATTAAGCGTACTTTTGCTACGGTAGGAAAGCGTTTCACTTTTGGCGGCGATACGGCTAAGGATCAGAGGGTTTATTATTTCAATACCAAAGAAATTATGGGAAATAAATATGGAACGGCTAATCCGGTTCCTTTCCGTGTAGTAGATAATAATATTGGTCTGGATATCGATATTTCGATCCGTTGTAATGGCGAGTATTCTTATAAGATTACAGACCCTCTCTTGTTCTATACCAATGTATGCGGAAATGTTACAAGAGACTATGAAAGATCTGAAATCGACAGTCAGCTTAAGGCGGAACTGATGACGGCTTTGCAGCCGGCATTTGCCAAGATTTCCGCAATGGGAATTCGTTACAGTTCAGTTCCGGCACATACCATGGAACTTGCAGACGCCTTGAACGAGGTTCTTTCCGAAAAATGGGCACAGCTTCGAGGTATTGAGATTGTTTCCTTCGGTGTTAACGCTATGAAGGCATCCGAAGAGGACGAAGCGATGATCAAGGAACTGCAAAAGAATGCGGTGCTGCGTAATCCTAATATGGCAGCAGCAACGCTGGTAGGTGCACAGGCAGAGGCTATGAAGGCGGCCGCTGCCAATGAATCCACTGGTCCGATGATGGCTTTTGCAGGTATGAATATGGCAACCCAGGCAGGCGGTATGAATGCACAGCAGTTGTTCCAGATGGGGCAGCAGATGGGACAGCAGGCGGCACCTGTTCAGAATGCAGCACCTGTAGCGGCTCCGGCATCTGAACCGGCAGCACCAGCGGCAGGCTGGACCTGCAGTTGCGGCCAGACAGGCAACACAGGAAAATTCTGTTCCGAGTGCGGGAAAGAAAAACCTGCAGCAGAGGGCTGGACTTGCTCCTGCGGTGCAGTAAATAAAGGAAAGTTCTGTTCCGAGTGCGGGGCTAAGAAACCGGCAGGGGAGCCTTTGTACAGATGTGATAAGTGTGGATGGGAGCCGGAGGATCCGAAGAATCCGCCCAAGTTCTGTCCTGAGTGTGGAGATCCTTTTGACGAGAATGACATTAAATGATGGGGGAAGCAAAGATGAGTGAGTTTGACACGAATCTGGATGCCCAAACAACAGATACTTTAGAGGAAACTGACAAAAAATGTCCGTCCTGCGGCGGGGTCATGGATTTTGACCCCGCAACGGGAGGTTTGAGCTGTCCTTACTGCGGACACACGGAAGAAATCCAGAACCGGGAGGGTGTTGAGTCTGCGGAAGAACTAGCACTGGAAGATGCGGATAAGGTAGAAAACTGTGACTGGGGTGTAGCCAAAAAGACAGTAATTTGTAAGGCATGCGGTGCGGAATCTGTTTATGATGCACTGGAGATTTCGGCAGTGTGCCCTTTTTGCGGATCCAATCAGGTTATGGAAGCCTCGGATCAAAATACCATGGCGCCCGGAGGTGTGGTGCCTTTTCAGATTTCGGATAAGCAGGCCTCGGATTTATTTAAAAACTGGATCCGGCGTAAGTGGTTCTGTCCCAAATTGGCAAAAGAAAGCGCAAAAGCGAAAAACTTTAAGGGAATTTACTTACCGTTTTGGACATTTGATGCACTGACAAAATCCAAATACCGCGGAGAGTACGGCAAGGACAAGGTAAAGAAGAAAGCGGACGGAAAGACACAGGTAGAAACTACATGGTATTCCGTACGGGGAAATCATGAGGAATTCTTTGACGATGAGTTGATTTGCGCAACGACCAATCACAATCAGTCTATGCTTCGGGGGCTGGAACCGTACAATACGGCGGATAATAAGACCTATCGGCCGGAATATGTGGCGGGGTTTGCAGCAGAACGCTATGCGATTGGAATTAAGGAAGCCTGGCAGATGGCAAAAAGCAGCATTAAGTTTAAGCTTCAGAGAAGTATTGAGAGGCGGATCATAAAGGAAAATAATGCGGATCGCGTGAGAAATCTACAGGTTGATGCAACCTTCTCTAAGCTGACCTATAAGTATTTATTGCTTCCGGTATGGATATCCAGCTATAAGTACAAGGAAAAGGTATATCAATTCATGGTAAATGGCCAGACAGGTAAGGTATCCGGCAAGACGCCGATTTCTATTCCTAAGGTGATTATCACAGTAGTTGCAATTGCTTTAATTTTGATCCTGATTAGTATGTTGGCTCAATATGCCGGATAAGAGGGGAACAGAGCAGGAAAAGCTATAATTATTCAGGAAGGAAAATACATATGAGCATTATTTCTATCGTAGGCATGATTATTATATTGGTTTTGGTTCTGGTGATCTTCGGCTGGATTTATTTTTTCGTTCGTAAAGCCAAAAGAGCGGTAGAGTCATTTTCCAGAGAGGCTTTTGGTACATCGGATATTATGCAGGGTTTCAAACAAGTGGAGCAGGAGTATTCATTGACTCCCAAGTCTGTGTCTGCGATGACCAGTTTGTATCTTCCTAAAATAAAAAAGGATTTTCCGGAATTTCATTATGATGAGATGAAGGTCAGGGCAGAAAATGTCCTGACTTCTTATCTGCTTGCCGTGGACCGGATGAGCGTGGGCGTCTTGAAGGAGGGGAATCAGGAGCTTAAGGACAAGCTGAGCATGCGGATTGAAATGCTTAAAGGATCGGGCGAACGAGAGCATTTTGGGAGCATAAAGCTTCACAGAACAGAGATCACGGACTATAAGAAACGTAACGGAACCTGTATTATTACGTTTCAAACCTCCCTGCAGTATTATCATACAAGGAAAGATGAAAACGGGAGGATACTTGAGGGCAGGGAGGATATGCTGACCCAGAGTAAATACAATACAGATGTTATTTATATACAGGACAGAGAATTACTCAAGGATGAAAGGGATTTATCCCTTGGAATTAACTGCCCCAACTGTGGAGCGCCTATATCGGGGACAGGAAGCAAGGTATGTGAATACTGCGGAACACCGGTGGTAGAGCTTAACATTTATGCATGGACTTTCAGTAATGTTACAGAGGAAAATTAGATATGAGTATTTATGACACTTTAAATGAGCAGCAGAAAAAGGGTGTGCTTACTACAGAGGGTCCGGTTCTTTTACTGGCAGGAGCCGGTTCCGGAAAGACCCGTGTGCTTACCCACCGCATTGCGTATTTAATTGAAGAAAAGGGAGTAAATCCGTGGAATATTATGGCCATCACCTTTACCAACAAGGCGGCGGGAGAAATGAAAGAGCGTGTGGAGAAGCTGGTGGGAATGGGATCGGACAGTGTCTGGGTGACTACCTTTCATTCCACCTGCCTGAGAATTCTGAAACGCTATGCGGACAGGATTGGATTTGATACAAGTTTTACCATTTATGATTCGGATGATCAGAAGTCTATTATGAAGGAAATTTGTAAAAGACTACAGATTGACACAAAGACGTTGAAGGAAAGAGCCATTCTTTCTGCCATTTCTTCTGCAAAGGATGAACTGATCTCTCCGGAAGAGTATACTCTCAATATTATGGGAGATTACCGGAAAGAGAAGATTGGTGCGGCTTATCGGGAATATCAGGCGGTTCTACGCAGGAACAATGCCATGGATTTTGACGATCTGATTATGAAGGCGGTGGAGCTTTTTAAAACGGACGGAGAGGTACTCGCTTCCTATCAACGGCGTTTTCAGTACATTATGGTAGACGAATATCAGGATACTAATACCGCACAGTTTGAATTTGTCAGACTTCTTGCCGGAGCACATCACAATTTGTGCGTGGTGGGAGATGATGATCAGTCTATTTATAAGTTCCGGGGAGCCAATATTCGGAATATACTGGATTTTGAGAAAGTATACCCGGAGGCGGAGGTGATCCGTCTGGAACAGAACTATCGTTCCACACAGAATGTGCTGGATGCGGCAAATGCGGTTATCCGTAACAACAAAGGCAGGAAGAGTAAGACTCTCTGGACAGATAAGGGCAGTGGAAACAGCATTCATTTCCGGCAATTTGATACCGCCTATGAGGAGGCGGAGTTCATTGCCGATGATGTTGCAGGCAAAAAGAGAAATGGTACGGCGGATTACGGAGATTGCGCGGTTTTGTACCGGACGAACGCCCAGGCCCGGCTTTTGGAAGAACGTTTTGTGATAGAAGGGATTCCTTACAATGTTGTGGGCGGAGTGAACTTTTACGCCAGACGGGAAATCAAGGATCTGCTTGCCTATTTGAAAACCATTGACAATGGAAAAGATGATCTTGCAGTAAAGAGGATTATCAATGTACCCAAGCGGGGCATTGGAACAACCACCATTGTAAAAGTGCAGGATTATGCGGATATGCGGGAGATCAGCTTTTATGATGCCCTGCGGGAAGCGGATGAAATTATGGATATCAGCAGAGCCACAGCGGCAAAGCTGAAGCCCTTTGTAAATATGATACAGGCATTTCGGAGCAAGCTGGAGTTTTACAGTTTGAAAGATTTGATTGAAGATGTGATTGAAACCACCGGATATGTGAAGGAGTTGGAGACCTCCAATGAGGAAGACGCAGAGGGACGGATTGAGAATATCGATGAATTGATCAGCAAGATTGTTGCATTCGAGGAAATGCGTGATCGTCCCACGTTAGGGGAGCTTTTGGATGAAATAGCACTTGTGGCAGATATTGACAATCTGGATGGGGAAAGCAGCAAGGTGCTCCTTATGACTCTGCACAGTGCGAAGGGGCTGGAATTCCCTCATGTATACATGGCGGGGATGGAGGACGGGATTTTTCCAAGTTATATGACTATCATTTCCGATGATCCGGATGAAATCGAAGAGGAGAGAAGACTTGCTTATGTGGGTATCACCCGTGCCAAAGAGGATCTGACTCTGTGTTATGCAAAGATACGTACCGTGCGTGGGGAAACCCAGATGAATGCGGTAAGCAGGTTCATAAGAGAGATTCCTCAGGAATTGATGGATAACCGGCCGCCAAGTCCTAGAGTCCGGCCGGCAGCGATTCCCACACCGGCAAGGACAGCCGTGGAAAATAAGCCTTATATTGCAGGAGGCGGTATCGGATCCCTGCGGGCAGCGGGAATCACCAAAGGCGTAGGCGCAGTGACCGGTGGAAAACCGGATTATGATATTGGAGACAGGGTAAAGCATGTGAAATATGGAGAAGGCACGGTTCTTGATTTGGAGCCGGGACCGCGGGATTACAAAGTGACCGTGGACTTTGACGAGGCAGGTCAGAAGATCATGTATGCTGCTTTTGCTAAATTGATGAAAATTTCATAAAAAATGAAATTTTTGGTAGTAAAATCCGGCGGTAAATGTTATATTATTATTCAGAAAGGAAATACTATTTCAAATAGTCTTGTTCTATATTTGAAAGGAATCCTGCACCTAGATATGAAAGGGAGGTATGTATGATGAATACTTGGAATAAGGTTGAGGAATTGATGGAGTTTGTAAAGACTCATGATATCAAGGAACTGAAAGATTACTGGAATAATAAGGAAGAAAAGAAAGGCAATACCCTTCTATGGATTTTGGCGGTGATTGGAGCAGTAGCGGCAGTAGCAGCGATTGCTTATGCGGTATATCGGTATGTGACACCGGATTATCTGGAAGATTTTGATGATGATTTCGATGATGATTTTGAAGATGATTTCTTTGAGGATGAGGAAGATGAAGAAGAGAAGTCCCCGAAGAAGGAAGAGCCTGCTGAAGAAGCTTCCGAAGAAGCCCCTGAGGAGGACAAAGCAGAGTAATTTGTGTAGATACGCAGATGTGATCAATGTGGGATGTGCGAAATGCACATCCCGTTTTTGTCGGATATAATCTGTTATAAATGCAGTAACGGCCGCGAACAGCATTGATGTGTACAGAATAAAAAATGTGACGGAGTAATCGATATGAAAAAGGGACAAATACTAACAGGAGTTGTAGAACGGGTTGACTTTCCGAATAAAGGAATTGTAAACACCCCGGAAGGGCAGTGTGTAGTGAAAAATGTTCTGCCAGGACAACAAATAACGTTAGTTATTAATAAAAAGAGAAATGGACGCGCAGAAGGAAGACTGTTACAGGTGGAAGAAAAATCTTCTCTGGAGACGGGAAGCCCCTGCGCACATTTTGGGGAATGCGGCGGCTGTACTTATCTCTCCCTTCCGTATGAAAAGCAGTTGCAAATTAAGGAAGAACAGGTAAAAAAGCTTCTTTCGGGAGTGCTTGACGGGCAGGAAAGGGAATGGAAATTTGAAGGAATCAAAGCAAGCCCGGTCTGCGAGGGGTACCGAAACAAGATGGAATTTTCCTTTGGAGATGCCTATAAAGACGGTCCCTTGTCACTTGGAATGCATAAGAGAGGGAGCTTCTATGATATTGTTACAGTTAATGACTGTAAAATTGTTGATCAGGATTACCGAAAAATCCTTTCCTTTACGAGAGATTATTTTGATGGAACCTCTTTTTATCATCGTCTGCGCCATGAGGGATATCTGCGGCATCTGCTGGTGCGAAAAGCAGCCAGGACAGGAGAGATTTTGATTGCCTTGGTAACGACCTCACAGGTTGACAGTAATATGAAGGAAGAATCCTGTTTGAGTCAATGGAAAAATGAAATATTAAATCTTGATTTACATGGAAAAATAACAGGTGTTTTACATATTATTAATGATTCTGTAGCGGATGTAGTACAAAGTGACCATACGGAAATACTTTATGGGCAGGATTACTTTTATGAAGAATTATTAGGATTGAAATTTAAAGTATCTACATTTTCCTTCTTTCAGACCAATTCTCTTGGTGCGGAGGTTCTGTATGAAACAGCCAGAGAATATATCGGAGAGCTTAATGATGGAGACACACCAGATAAGATTGTTTTTGACCTTTACAGCGGAACCGGTACCATTGCACAACTTATGGCACCGGTGGCAAAGAAGGTGATCGGTGTTGAGATTGTGGAAGAGGCAGTGGAAGCTGCCAAAAAAAATGCAGAACTAAATGGTTTACATAACTGTGAATTTATAGCCGGAGACGTACTTAAAGTTTTGGACGAAATTGAGGAAAGACCGGATATGATCATACTGGATCCGCCCAGAGATGGAGTACACCCCAAAGCATTAAAGAAGATAATCGGGTATGGGATCGACCGGCTGGTGTATATTTCCTGCAAACCTACCAGTCTGGTCAGGGATCTGGAAGTGTTTCTGGAGAACGGATATGAGGTGGAGAGAGCTGTGGCGGTGGATCAGTTTCCGTGGACAGCGAATGTGGAGACGGTCGTGCTGTTGTCCCGCAAGTAACCGGATTCTTCCGGAGGGACTTAGAAATGAAGGTTTATGATAGCTTACGGCTCAAAAACAACTCAAACAGAAAATGAGGTTGTCATTGATGAACAGCGCTGATAATATGTTGCTATACGAATAGAAAGGTTAAAACGGTGAGAACATGAAAAATTATGGAGCAATTGCGCAATAGCAATGGCTATTGCATGGAATTATCAGGTGTTATAGCCATTGCGTTTCCTAATCGCAAATAATTAGGAGGGCATAAATGGGCTATATAAAAGCAGTTGATGTTTTGCCGGATGAGCTTATTTCAGAAATACAGAAATATGTTGATGGACAAATGCTGTATATCCCAAGAAAGTGTGAGGAACATTCGAGCTGGGGAGAAAAAAGCGGAATTAGAGCAAGATTGGAACAACGTGATAACAAGATATTTGATGAATATGTATCAGGAAAGAAGATACCCGATTTATCAAGGAAGTATTATTTATCTGAAAAGAGCATCCAGAGAATAATACGAAAAGCAAGTCCCTCCGAAAATGAGAACCATAAGGAGGGTAAATAATTGAATAGAGAAAATAAAAGAAAGCAATACGAGAAAGGTTACTACAGGACGCATCCCTGTAATGAGATTTTTACATGCAAAGGCTGTGGGCGTGAGGTGGTGCCTCATGGTGCAGGAAGTGACCATAGAAATCATTGTCCTAATTGCCTTTTGAGCCTGCATGTGGATATCACCCCGGGAGATCGTGAATCAGATTGCGGCGGCTATATGGATCCGGTAGCAGTATGGGTAAGAAAGAATGGCGAGTGGGCAATTGTTCACAGGTGCCGTCAGTGCGGCCAAATGAGTTCAAATCGTGTTGCGGCGGATGATAATCCGATGAAGCTTATGTCAATAGCGCTTAAGCCATTGACAATGCCGCCATTTCCCATCGAGCGTATAGAAGAGATGACCCGGATGATGGGCGGAGATGGAGAATTGTCAGATATAAGCATGAAGTGATAAGTGCCTGCGGGATGTCTGCAAAATGCAGAGGTTCTGCAGGTTTTCTTTGTATAGAAAACGGCGGATTGACAGATTTTTGTATACTGCTTTTCAGGGGGTTTGTATTTATTGACAGGGAAATAAGTATTCGATAAAATGAGGATGCATCTTTTTTCATTTATACACAGGAAAACTTGTTCTTAAGGATTATTCGATAAAAATCCTTTTGGGGGAACTACAAGGAGGTTCAGTAATGGGAGCTATGACAAAAACAATCAGAGGAAAGATTACACTACAGACGGCATTATATCTGATTTTGACGATCATCGTATGTGAGGTGGTGGCAGTCAATGCATTACAGAGCAATATGACAACGCAGACCCAGAATTATGTTACGTCAGAAGCGGAAGTGAATGCGGATATTGTGAGTGAATGGCTTGAGGGACAGGCGGATATCGTACATACATTGCGAAATGCTGTTGCATATATGAATGACAAGGATGCAGGGCGCATTATGGATTATCTGGAAGCAAATTTAGCAGAAAATGAGGATGCATTGATGTATTATATCTGTTTTGGCTATAATGGGGGCGTACTTCCGGCGGATCATTCAGAGCTTGACTTGGATCCGACCACAAGGAGTTGGTGGCAGCAGGCGATTGCTGAAAACGGATTGATTTATACAGCGCCATATAAAGATTTTGCCAGCGGACAGATGATCGTCAGCATTGCGGAACCCCTTACGATTGACGGAGAGCAGGCAGTCATGCTGGCGGATATTACTATTGATACCCTGACACAGTTAGTGGGGAATGTGGGAAGTGACGAGAACGTACAGGGATTTCTGCTTGACGCAGAGGGCAATGTGATCTCCCATGAAAATGAAGCGTTCCTGCCTAGAGAAGAGGGTAATACCGTCTTAAAGGAGGCATTGGGCGTGGATGTGGAAAACATATCTGAAATCAGAGATTATGACGGTAAGATGAAGTATATTAGTACGTCAAAAGTAAAGGCGACCGATTGGACGTTTGGCATTATGGAATTTAAATCGGTGGTGACAAGGCAGGTTGTTAAAAATATTGTTACGATCATCATGGTAGGACTAGTGACATTGATTATTGCGCTTGTTCTGATATCGAACAGTGTAAAGCGGAGCCTTAAGCCGATAGACAGTATGAAATCATTCATCAAGGACAAGATAATAGGAAGAGATAACTGTAAGAAGCAGAAGGACGAGGTGAGTGAGATTAGCTATCTGATTGAGGAGATGAAGGAGGGATTTGTCACTGTAATCAGACAGACAAAGGATGAGTCAGATGCGATTCATGTTAAAATGAAGGATGCAAACAGCAAAGTGTCTTCCATTAGCAGCAATATTACGGAAATCAGCGCAGCAATGGAGGAGACAGGCGCCAATGTGGATACGCAGACTGACAATATCAGACGAATAGAGCAGACCTGTAAGGAAGCAGCAGAAGTGATCGATAGTCTTGCCAGAGATGCCGGAGAAATGGCAGTCAAGGCGAAGGAAGTCATGGAACGTGTGGACGTCATTGTACCGGAGTTAATGAGTGGGAAAAACAATGCGGTTATGGTAGCTAAGGACAGCAGAAAGAGGCTGCAGGAGGCAATTGAGGGTACAAAGGTAATTGAAAAGATTGCAGAGGTTTCAACGGCGATTCAGGGAATTGCATCTCAGACTAATCTGCTTGCGCTTAATGCATCCATAGAGGCGGCAAGAGCGGGAGAAGCCGGAAAAGGCTTTGCAGTTGTAGCGGAAGAGATCAAGAAGTTAAGTGAGGATACTGCTGAGGAAATCCGCAAAGTTAATGAATTGACATTGAAGGTACTTGACAGTGTACGCGTACTATCGGATGAGAGCGACCGTGTGTTAGTCTTTATTGATGGAACCGTTATGCAGGATTATGATAAACTACAGGCACTGGCAGAGAACTATAGAGAGGATGCGGGATATTATGCCGGGGCAAGTTCCAAGATTGGTACAGGAGCCGAAGATATAAGCACTTCCATTCGAAATATTAATACCGTATTTAGTGAAATCAGTGAGGCGCAGGAGGAACTTTCAAGAACTGTTGGAAGTGTCAATGAAAATCTGCAGCAGATTACTTATTCCAGTGAGAATGTGTCGCAGGAGACAAACGGTGTGCTTGATAGTATTGGAACACTTCAGAGGACGATGAACAAATTCTCCGTATAGAACTAAGTGCGTTATTAACCAGGCAGTTTCCGACATGGAAATAGTCAGAAATGGAAAGGCAGAGCAAAATGGAAAAAGTAATAGAAAACTTTTTAAGATATGTAAAGATTGATACTCAGTCGTCGGAGGACAGCACTTCTTTGCCATCTACACTAAAACAGCATGATCTGGCAAAGGTCTTGGTTGATGAACTACAAAAAATGGGGGCGGAAGAAATTACTTATGACAGGGAGCACTGTTATGTCTATGCCTCTGTTCCGGCGTCTGTAGGGCATGAAGCGGCACCGGTGATAGGCTTTATTGCGCATATGGATACCTCGCCTGCGGTAACGGGAGCTGGTGTAAAACCCAGGATTGTAGAGGAATATGATGGGAAAGATATCTTGTTAAATCCGGAAAAGCAGATTGTAATGAGGGTTACGGATTTTCCCGAGCTCCCTTCTTATAAGGGAAAAAGGCTGATTGTGACGGATGGCACTACGCTTCTGGGGGCAGACGATAAGGCCGGTGTTGCAGAGATCATGGCAATGGCAGAATACCTGCTGGCGCATCCGGAAATCCCTCATGGCAAGGTGCGGGTTGGCTTTACCCCGGACGAAGAGGTAGGAGCCGGAGCAGACCATTTTGATGTGAAGCTTTTTGGAGCAGATTTTGCTTATACGGTAGACGGTGGACGGCTCGGTGAACTGGAATACGAAAATTTTAATGCCGCAGGGGCAAAGGTGACCGTGCATGGAAGAAGTGTGCACCCGGGAGCAGCCAAAGATAAGATGCAAAATGCAATTTTGATGGCACAGGAGTTCCAATCTATGCTGCCGGCTGCAGAAAATCCCATGTATACCTGTGGTTATGAAGGATTTTATCATTTAGACCGGTTAAACGGCACGGTGGAGGAAGCAGTTGCGGAATATATTATCCGGGATCACGACAGGAATAAATTTGAAAAGAAAAAAGAAACCTTTTTACAGGTGGGAGAGTTTTTGAACAAAAAATATGGGGAAAATGTCTTTGAGATCGAGATGAAGGACTCCTATTATAATATGAAGGAAGTTATTGAAAAGCATATGCATCTGGTGGAAAACGCCAAGGAAGTGATGCTGGAGCTTGGTATTGAGCCGGTGGTAGTTCCGATTCGGGGAGGAACGGATGGAGCAAGATTGTCTTTTATGGGATTGCCCTGCCCGAATCTTTGTACAGGAGGCGCAAATTTCCACGGACGTTTTGAATATGCCTGTGTGGATGAGATGGAAAAGATCACACAGCTTTTGATAAAAATCGTGCAAAAATATGCAGAAAAGAGAGTCGGCTGAGAAAAGCAGCCTTAAATAGTTATGCTCTCCCCGCAGGATAAATAGGAGATAGTCTTTTGTCTGGCGGATAAGTAATCATACGCTTCTTTTCCGGTGCAGTGACAGGTATAAAACCGGGTTTCCTGATAAGCCTGTAATTCCTGTAGGATTTCATCAAGTAACGATGTGGGAGCAGATTCCTTGCTAGTGGGATTAATCAGATGGAAACCGCCTATGCATACTTTGGGCTGAAAGGATTTGGCTTTGTCCAGAATATTGATGATGCCGCAGTGACCGCATCCCATGACCAAAGCAGTAGTGTTTTCGGTAATGAGCAGATTCTGCTCATGAGAAAAATTGTCTCTGCCAGAGGGACCATAGAGGACGTCATTTGCGGGGGAATGGCATTTGTCGGTTTGGGTTACGGTAAACAGAGATAATTCTTCATCAATTTTATAATCACCGTCAATTAAAATGATCTGGGGATCATCTATAAGACTTTGATCCAGACCGATAAATTTATCTCTGCCAAAGGTTTTGTTTAAATGGGGCTCAAAGGCCCTTTTTTGTATGTAAATATTTGCAGTGGGGTTGACGGTCATAAATTCGAACAAGGCTCCGCCATGGTCTGCATGTCCATGGGATATGATAACCGTATCTATTTCCGAGAGATCAATGCCTCGTTTGGCAGCGTTGGCAAACAAGGTATGATCAGGACCAAGATCAAATAATATATGATGATTCTTTGTCTGAATATACAGGGACAGTCCGTGGGCTGTTTTCAGTTCACAGTTTGATGTGTTTTCTACTAATGCGGTGATAATCATTTTTGAACCCCTCCATTTTTGCTTAGGAATATTATATCATAAAGGCGGAGGGCTGTAATCAGTATTTAGAAGGTTTAATTTTGGGATGAATTTTTACATAAAGTATGCTATACTTCATACAGAACGAATGAGAGCCGCACAAATTATTAGGCAGAAATGGAGGAAGGTATGCAAAAGGGAAATTTATCAGCAGCTCAGGCACTGCAAAAATTAAAAGAGGGGAATCAGCGTTACTTAACTGCAATGACAAATCCCGGGGATGTATCACCCAAGATTAGACAGGAGACCTGCGATGAAGGGCAGAGCCCTTATGCAATTATCGTGACCTGTTCTGATTCCAGAGTGATTCCGGAAAGTATCTTCAGCGCAGGCATCGGCGAATTATTTGTGATCCGTGTAGCCGGAAATGTGATGGATAAGCATCAGCTTGGCAGTATTGAATATGCTGCAGGACATTTGGGATCAAAACTGGTGGTTGTGTTAGGACATGAGCACTGCGGAGCAGTAGGCGCAGCAATGCAGGGAGAACCGGATGGGTTCGTGAAATACATAACAGATGAAATTCGTAAGGCAATCGGTGATGAGAAGGATGAATATCGTGCATGCTGCCTGAATGTTGAAAAGGGAGTATCCGTAATCAAAGAAAGTCTTGAGATTTCCGAAGATGATGATCTTAAGGTATGTGGTGCTTTTTACCATATTGGAAGTGGAGAAGTTGAGTTTCTTAGCTAAATCTAGATTTAACAGAATGCATCATTGAATAATTGTTGAATGGAACTGCCCTTTGTCAATGAAAGACAAAGGGCAGTATTTTGCTGATAAATACTGAATTTGTTGGGAATTTTAAAAAATTAAATCAAAATTTTATCTTTTCGCCTGACTGCATAAAGAAACAGTCACCATGATAAAGCTCCCTGTCATACAGACGAACCAGAATTTCCTGCATACGTTGGTTCAGAATGTGATAGCAGATCTGCTTTGCCCAGGGAATTCCCTGAATATAGTCCTTTTGCTTATCGTTCAATTCTCCCAGAAGGCATTCAAAAGCGGCAGGCTCCATAAGACCGAAACCGCAGGAAACATAGGCAGAAGAGGGATTTGTCTCAATCTTTCGGCTCAAAAAGCCGGAAAAGCTGTTTGAGGGATTGAAAGTGATTTCTTTCCAGTAAATAATGTCATGCTCATCGGAAGAAAGTGTTACCTTCCGAAAGCTGGCCTTTCCATATTTATCATATTCTTTTACAAACATGGACTTTTCTACGCCGCCACCGTTACCGGGTTCCGAAAGGCGTATAACTCCGGTATCAAGCAGATGATTCCATACTGTTTGTTGAACCTTTGCATAGGGAGTAGGAAAAGCAAGCTGCTCCATAATCTGCTTTACCGAATAACCTAAGTCCGCCAGATGGCGGATTGCTCCGCCGGAGGCGTTTTCAAAGGTAAAGCCGGAAAGTGCATTTTTGAAATAGTCCTGTTCCGCCATCTTGTCCTCCAAGTATATTTTCTGAATGTCTTTTCTGCTTCATCAATTTTATTATGTTGCTGATAGTGGTGTCAAGGTAAAGACATTATAGGAATCTTCCCTTGTTGCTTTTTGATAATTACGGTATAATGATGTGCAAGTCAGAATGTACAGGAGGAAGAGCAGAATGCTGACCATAGGAACCCATATGTCCATTGCGGGAGGAATTGCGCAGACCGCGGAAAATGTTGTTAAGATGGAAGCAAATACCATGCAGATATTCAGTCGTAATCCGAGGGGATCCGGCTATCGGGTATATGGGGAGGAAGAAATAGAGAAATTTCAGCAAATACGCAGGGAAAACAAATTTGGTCCCTTGCTTGCCCATGCACCATATACTTTAAATCTTGCTAGCGGAACGGAGAAAACCTATGAGTTCGCCTGCATGGTCATTCGAGAGGATATCATGCGGATGGATCAGCTGGGAATAGAAAATCTGGTTTTTCATCCGGGAAGCCATACCGGAATCGGCAAGGAAGCAGGTATTCAAAATATTGTCAAAGGACTGAACATGGCTCTTACCGGGCAGGAGAATATCACAGTTCTTTTGGAAACGATGTCGGGAAAAGGAACAGAGATTGGAGATCGGTTTGAAGAATTGAGGGCGATTCGGGACGGCGTATACTATCCGGAGCGGATCGGAATTTGTCTGGATACCTGTCACGTGTTTGCCGCCGGATACGATATTATCAATGATTTGGATGGCGTGCTTGAGGAATTTGACCGTATTTTGGGATTGCCATTGCTCCGGGCAATTCATTTAAATGACAGTATGATGCCCTATAATTCCCACAAAGATCGTCATGCGGTGATCGGGGGAGGCCAGATCGGCATGGAAGCATTACTTCGTGTGATGGAACATCCGCTTCTTTCGGATATCCCTTTTTATCTGGAAACACCCTTAGATGACCAG